>JANMJI010000247.1:0-25196 GCA_031371275.1 Betaproteobacteria bacterium | reverse complement strand
GAGCTGTTCATCACCGGCCGCGAAATGGCAAACGGTTTTTCAGAGCTGAACGACGCCGAAGACCAGGCCGCGCGCTTCCAGGCCCAGGCCGCCAACAAGGAAGCCGGCGACGAAGAGGCGATGTACTTCGACGCCGATTTCATCCGCGCTTTGGAATACGGCATGCCGCCGGCCGGCGGCTGCGGCATCGGCATCGACAGGCTGATGATGCTCATCACCGACAGCCCGAGCATCCGCGATGTGATCTTGTTCCCGGCCTTGCGCCGCGAATCGGCTTGAGAGGGTTTCATCCCATGGCCTTGCCGCAGTTGCAAACCCTGGTCGAGATTGAAGCCGCTGTGTGGCAAGCGCTGGCCCGCGCGCCGCATGACAAGCACCACGACTGGCGCACACCCGTGCTGGCCACCGTGGACGGCGAAGCGGCCGACGCCCGCACCGTGGTGCTGCGCGAAGTCGATGCAGCGGCCCGCACGCTGATCTTTTTCAGCGACGCGCGCGCGGCCAAAGTGGCGCAGTTGCAGCGCCAGCCGCTTTGCATGCTGGTGATGTGGTCGCCGCGGCTGGGCTGGCAATTGCGCTTGCGCGTGGCCTTGCAGGCGCAGACCGAAGGCCTGGCCGTGACCTCGCGCTGGGCGCGGCTTGCACTGTCGCCCGCGGCGCACGACTACATGGCGCCGCAGCCCCCCGGCAGCGCGCTGGACGCACCGCCACCGCCCCAGAAAGAAAGCCGCGAACACTTCGCTGTGCTCACGGCTTTGGTGCAATCGGTGGACTGGCTGGAACTGCACCCGCAAGGCCACCGGCGCGCGCGTTTTGACGCTGACGGCGCGCGCTGGCTGGTGCCTTGAAAGCAGCGCAGCGCGCGCTGTAGAAAGCCTTACTGGCCGGCGCCCGACTTGGCTGGCTTGCCGGCCATCACAGCCGGCGCGGCATTGCGAAAGCCTTGTTGCGACAGCACGAAAGAACCGCTGTCTTCACCGTACCAGGCTTGCGCGTAGTTGGTGCCACGCAGCGCCCTGACTTCGGCTTGCACTTCGGCGCGGGTCTTCAGTGACCGGGCTTGCGCCAGCGGGTTGTAGCCGTAGCCATAGACATCCACCGCATGCGCTGCACGGGCCTGGGCCAGTGCAGCCTTGACATCGGCGCGGGCAGCACCCGCAATGGCTGCTGTGGCGGCACTGCGGCTGCTGGCGGCGTCGTGGTCGGCGCCTTCAAAACTCTGCGCATGGACAGAGAAAGCGGCGGCCAGTGACAGCGCAGCGACGGCGGGATAGACGAAACATTGCAGCTTGCTCATTTTCATTCCTTCAACGCATCCGAACAGGTGGGGACCGGCTTCGGTGGATGCTTGACCGGGGTCGTCCATGGGATGGACTGTAAGTAGTTACCCCAGGTCGAAAAAGCACCCGTGTTGCAACGCAACATTCGCATTTCAGGAATGAAGAGCGGGGCCTGAAACCGCCGCGCAGGCGAACCAAACGCGTCAATCGAAGCAGGCCGTTGTGGCGACTCAGGCGCGCGGAAACACCGGCTTGCGCTTGGCCGCAAAGGCGGCCATGCCTTCGACCTGGTCTGCCGTGCCAAACAGGCTGTGGAACAGCCGCCGCTCGTAGCTGACACCGTCGTCCAGGCCGGTCTCGAAAGCGCGGTTGACGCAGTCCTTGGCCATCATCACGCTGGCAGCGCCCAAAGCGCAAATCAGCTCGCCCGCAGCCAGTGCCTCGGCCAGCAGTTTGTCGGCCGGCACGGTGCGGCTGACGAGCCCCGCACGTTCGGCTTCGGCAGCGTCCATCAGGCGGCCGGTCAGCACCAGGTCCATGGCCTTGGCCTTGCCCACCGCGCGCGGCAGCCGCTGCGTGCCACCGGCGCCGGGAATGATGCCCAGCTTGATCTCGGGCTGGCCGAACCTGGCGTTCTCGGCGGCGATGATGAAGTCGCACATCATCGCCAGCTCACAGCCGCCGCCCAAGGCAAAACCGGCCACCGCGGCGATCACCGGCTTGCGGATGCGGCGCACCGTTTCCCAGTTGCGCGTGATGAAGTCGCCGCGGTAAGCCTGCATGTAGGTCATGGTCGCCATGGCGCCGATGTCGGCCCCGGCGGCAAAGGCCTTTTCGCTGCCGGTGATGACGATGCAGCCGACGCTGTCGTCGGCGTCCCAGGCCAGCAGCGCGCTGCCCAATGCGTCCATCAACGCGTCGTTCAGCGCGTTCAGTTGCTTGGGCCGGTTCAGCGTGATGAAGCCGACGCGGCGTTCACCTTCGCCGCGCAGGTCGCACAGGATCAGGGGTTGTTGCAGGGGATCTTGAAGGGGGTCATTGGCTGTCGTCATGGGGGTCTCTCCTGCGGCTGCCGCGACACTATATCGGCGCCGCTGGCAACGCCGTTTCAGCGCCCGCGTTCGGCCTGTTCGGGCAGGCGTTCGATCTGCAGGTCGATGAAGGTCGAGGCGTCTTGGCGCACCACGATGCGCACCGGCAGGTATTGCAGGCTGGGTGCGATCCAGATCTCGGCGCTGTAGTCGCCAGCGCGCGCTTCACGGCGTGGTTTCACATGCACGGCTTCCACGGTGCCGGCCGGGGTCTGCAGGCTGTCGATGCCGACGACGTCGTAGGCCCAGTCTTCCACCCGCCGCGGCAGCGCCAGCGGCCATTGCACGCTGCTGCCCACGGCCAGGCGTTGCGGCTGGGTCGTGAACAGCCAGGTCAGGTGCACGAACTGGCTGACGGCGTCTTGCAGGCCCGCCGGGCGTGGCAGCTCGGTGCCACCGGGCAGGCGCACACGGTCGGCGTCCATGTGGATGGTGCTGCGGCGGGCGTCGCGCAAAACGACCTTCATTTCCAGGTCGTAGCGCTGCGGGCGCAGGCCTTCGGGCGTGATCTCGCCTTCGCTGCTTTCGCGGCGCGTCATCAAGGGCGCGAAAGAAGGCCCGACGCTGGCTTCCAGAAAGACCTGGTAGCGCGCGCCCGAGCGCAGCCATTCGACCCGCGCGCGGCCTTCCACGGCGCCGCGCACGTCGCCTGTCAGGCGGTAGCTCAGGCGTGTGGACGGCGGCCATTCGAAGGCCACCGGCGCTGACACCGCTGCCGCTGCGGACGCTGCAGGCGCTACTGACGCTACTGACGCTGCAGGCGCGGTGGCCGCCGCTTCGCCGAGCAGCGGCGCCGTGGGCAGCGTAGCCAGCACGGCGAGTTCGGGCAGGGGTGGTACGGGTTCGGGTGGCGGGGTGGGCACCGCTTCGGCGGTGGTTGGCAAAGGCGGTGGCGCCGCGGCCGCAGGCGCTGATTCGGATGCAGACGCCGCCGGCGCTGCGGCCACGGCCCGGCGCACGCGCGGCGCTTCACGCACGGCCGGCGCGGGCGCTGCCGCGGTGGCTGCCAGCGTGCGCACAAAGCTCACGTCGATGCGCCGGTGTGGGCTGTCGGCAGCACCCTCACCCAGCCGGTTAGGCAGTACCGCGGCGGCCAGCCACAGGTGGGCCAGCAGCACCGCCGCCGTCAACGCGGCAAACGCCACCAACGCCGCCATCCCGGAAAACGGCCACGGCCCGCGACGCAGCGCGTTCAAGCGCTGTGGCTTAGCTTCCTGCGGCACCAATGAAGCAGCTCAAGGCGGCCACCGCGCTGAGGCGAAAGCGCAGCACCAGCCAGTGCGCCACGCCCTGCGGTGGGTACAGCCGGCGGTCGACGGCGTAGCAGGCCAGCAGCAGGGCGCCCAGGATCACCAGGCCGCCGCTGGGCTGCATCAGCAGCGACAGCCAGGCCACCAGCGAGGGCACCACGCCCCAGGCCAGCAGCACGGTGGGCGGCCGCAACTGGCGCATCGCCAGGCCCCAGTGGATGGCGCCCAGAAAACTGACGATGACCGCAGCGTAGGCGGCCAGCGCAAAGGTCACGAAGGTGTGGGCTTCGTCGCGCACCAGCCAGACCAGCAGCGCACCGGACACAAAGGGCAGCAGCACGCCGTAGCCCAGGCGCTGCGCGGCCAGCGGCAATGCGGTGCTGGCGGGCGTGGCAAGGTCGGGGGCGGGCGTGGGCGCAGGAGCGGGCGTGGGAGCGGCGGCGTTCATGCCGCGATTGTCGGCCCGCCGGCGCCGCCACGGCGGGCTGGCTGCCGGTGCTCTATTTGTTGGTCACCGCCGCCGTGGACAGCAGCTTTTCCACCATTTCACCCGGTATCGCACCGGGCTTGCGCGTGCCGTCGGCAAAAAACACCGCCGGCGTGCCGTTGATGCGCTGCTTGCGCGCAAATTCCAGGTTGCGGTCAATCGCCGCGGCATCGCACTTGCCTGCTGTGGCCTTGCCCGGCTCGACGCCGTCCAGCATCCAGCTGCGCCAGGCCACTACCGGGTCTTTCGAGCACCAGATGTCGCGCGTCTTGGCCACCGAATCAGGCCCCAGGATGGGGATCAGGAAGGTGTAGATCGTGACATCCTTGACGGCCGCCAGGTCGCGCTCGAAACGTTTGCAATAGCCGCAATTGGGGTCGACAAAGACCGCCATCTTGCGCGCACCGCTGCCTTGTTTGATGAGCAAAGCGTCTTTGACAGGCAACTGGTCGAAGGCCACCGCCAGCAACTTTTCGATGCGCGCTTCGGTCAGGTCAACGCGGGTCTTGGTGTCGACCAGCGAACCGTTGACGAGGACGAATTCACCCTTGGCGTCGGTGTAGAGGATTTCGCTGCCGCCGTAGCGCACTTCCCACAAACCGGGCATCGGCGCCTTCGATATTTCGTCGATCTTCGGCAGCTTGGGCAGGCGTTCTGTCAGCGCCTTGCGGATCGCGGCTTCCTGGGCCATCACGCCACAGGCACAGGCCAGCGCGGCGGCGGCAAACAGGGTTTTGACGGTGGTGGCAATCATGCGGGCGGGTCCAGTGCTAAAAATCAACCCCCGAGAGCGCGGTCGGTCAGCAGGCGCTTCAGCGGGGGCAGGTGGTTGGCCAGAGTCAGGCCGCGGTTGCGAAGTTCCTTCAGCAGCGGGCTTTGGCTGGCGAACAGCTGCAGCAGGCCATCGGTGACGCCGGCCATCGCGCGCACCGCGCCCGCACGCTGGCGCGCATAACGCGCCAACAGCTTGGCGTCACCCAGCGGCCGCCAGGGCTCAACGGCCGCGCGTTGGGCCAGCACTTCGGCCAGCGCGGCGACATCAGCCAGGCCCAGGTTCAGGCCCTGGCCGGCCAGCGGGTGCACCACATGCGCGGCATCACCCACCAGCACCCAACCGGGGCCTGCCAGCGCATCGGCCTGGGCCAGGGCCAGCGGCCATTGCGCGCGCGGGCCGGCCAGCGCCAGCGGGCCGGCGGCACCGGCGGTGGCGTCGTTCAGCGCCGCGTTGAATGCGGCGTCGTCCAGCGCCATCAGCGTTTGCGCTGTCGCATCAGGCAGCGACCACACCAGCGCCAGGCCTTGACCCGGTGTGGGGCGGTCCAGCGGCAGCAGGGCCAGCACGTCAGGACAGCGAAACCATTGCCGAGCCAGGCCGGCGTGCGGGCGGTCACTGTGCAGCCGCGCGGCGATTGCCGTCTGGCCGTAGCTGTGGCGCGGCATCTGCACGCCCAATGCGGCGCGGCTGGCCGAATCCTTGCCTTCGGCCAGCACTTGCAACGCCGCGGGCACGGCAGTGCTAACGGCCGTGATGTGCGGTGCAAAACGCACCGCCGCGCGCAGTGCATGTTCAAGCTCGGCCGCATCGACGATCCAGGCCAGTTCGGCCACCGTCTGCTGCCAGGCCGAGAAGTCAAGCACCGCGCCGGCGCTGTCGCCTTGCACATGCATGTCGTGCACGGCGGTGCGGACGTCGGCGGGCAGGGCTTGCCAGACCTTCAGCGTTTGCAACAAGCGCACCGAAGCTGCGTTCAGCGCGAAGGCGCGCACGTCGGCGTGGCCGGGCTCGGCCAGGCTGCCCAGCAGTGCCACGCGCTGGCCCTGGCGCGACAAGGCCAGCGCCGCAACCAGCCCCACCGCGCCGGTGCCGCGCACCAGGATGTCGTGGGATGGGGTCTCTTGAACGGGCATCTCGTGAGAGGGCATGCGGGTGATTGTCTCCCGTCACAATCCGCGGCCCAGCCTGCCCACCACAAAGCCCCGTGAGCGAATCCGCATCCACCGCCGCCTGCGTGCTTGCCGCGCTGTTCGTACACCCCATCAAGTCCTGCGGCGGCATGGTGATGCCCAGCAGCCTGCTGGTCGAAACCGGCCTTGAATTCGACCGCGCCTGGATGGTGGTGGACGAGCACGGCGAGATGTTGACGCAGCGCGAACTGCCACGCATGGCGCTGATTCAACCCACGCTGCGCCACAGCGACCTGGTGCTGCGCGCGCCCGGCATGCTGGGCCTGCACCTGCAGCTGGACACCGTTGAAGCCGCCACCCGCGTGCGCGTCTGGGACGACGTGGTGAAGGCCTACGACACGGGGCATCTTGCCGCGCAGTGGTGCACTGATTTCCTCGCCCCTTCTGCCAAGAACCCGGGCAAAAATCGATTGCGGCTGGTGCGCTTCGACCCCGAAGAAAAACGCCTGTCAGACGCCAAGTGGACGGGCGACATCGAGGCCGAAAACGCCTTTTCCGACGGCTACCCGCTGCTGGTGGCCAACACCGCTTCGCTGGACGATCTGAACGCGCGTTTGGTCGCCAGGGGTGTGGCCCCAGTGACCATGCAGCGCTTTCGGCCCAACCTGGTGTTGAACGGTTTGCAGCCCTTCGACGAAGACCACATCCGCGAACTGGAAATCAGCACCGATGAAGGCCCGGTGCTGCTGCGTTTGGTGAAGCCCTGCGTGCGCTGCAGCATCCCGAACGTCGACCCACTGAGCGCTGAAACCTCACGCGAACCCGGCGACACGCTGGCCGGCTTTCGCGTTGCCCATGGCAAAGACGCGCGCTTGCAAGGCGCCATCACCTTCGGCATCAACGCGGTGGTGGTCAGCGGTTTCGAGCACACGCTGCGGGTGGGCCAGGCTGTGAAGGCGCGCTGGCATTTCGAGTGAAGCCGCCGCGCGGCCGGTGCGCTTGCCAGGCGCCTAAACCGGGCGCCTAAACCGGGCGTTTGTCAGGCAGCGGAATGAACTCGGTTTCGCCCGCCACCTGGCCCATGCGCTGCGCCGCCCAATCGTCAGCGGCCTGCAGCAGCCGCTCTTTGCGCGACGAGACAAAATTCCACCAGATGTGGCGCTGGCCCAGCGGTGCGCCGCCTATCAACACCACACGCGCATCGCCGTCGGCCGACAGCATGGGCTCTTCATCGGCCGCCAGCACCACCATCTGGCCCGCGGGCACGTCCTCACCGTCCAGCTGCGCATCGCCTTCGACGACGTAAACAGCCCGTTCTTCGGCCGGCGGCAGTGGCAAGCCGTCACCCGCAGAAAGCGCTATGTCCAGATACAGCGTCGGCGAGCGCACCAACACCGGCGACGTGGCGCCAAACGCGCTGCCAATCAACACCCGCAGCCGCGCGCCGCCCACTTCCAGCAGCGGAATTTCAGACGCCGGCGTGTGTGCAAAAACCGGCGCCATCTCTTCGTCTGCGGCCGGCAGCGCGCACCACAGCTGCAGGCCGTGGCTGCGGCGCCGAAGGTGGCGCAGATCGTCGGGCGTGCGTTCTGAATGCACGATGCCGCGGCCGGCCGTCATCCAGTTGATGGCACCGGGCTCGATGCGCTGCAACACGCCCGTGCTGTCATGGTGCTGCATCGCACCTTCAAACAAATACGTCACCGTGGCCAGACCGATGTGCGGGTGCGGGCGCACGTCGTGGTTGTCAGAGGGCTGTGCGGTGATGGGCCCGAAATGGTCAAAAAACAGGAAAGGCCCGACCGCCTGGCGCGTCGCCGCGGGCAGCAAGCGGCGCACCGTAAAACCGCCACCCAGGTCTTTGGTGTGCGGTGCCAGCAGCAAACGTTCGGTGTCCATGGGGCCAGTGTAGGAAAATCCGCGCTCACACGCTTTTTGAATCGGAAGTTCCCATGAGTCTCAAGTGCGGCATCGTCGGCCTGCCCAATGTCGGCAAGTCCACGCTCTTCAATGCCCTGACCAAGGCCGGCATCTCGGCCGAGATCTACCCGTTCTGCACCACCGAGCCCAACGTCGGCGTGGTCGAATTGCCCGACCCGCGGCTGGCCAAACTGGCCGCTATCGTGAAGCCCGAACGCGTCGTGCCGGCGATCGTTGAATTCGTCGATATCGCCGGGCTGGTGGCCGGCGCCAGCAAGGGTGAAGGCCTGGGCAACCAGTTCCTGAGCCACATCCGCGAGACCGACGCCATCGTCGGCGTGGTGCGCTGCTTCGACGATGACAACGTGATTCATGTGGCCGGCAAGGTCGACCCCATTTCTGATATCGAAGTCATACAAACCGAACTCTGCCTGGCCGACCTGAGCACGGTGGAAAAAAGCCTGCACCGCTATGTGAAGGCGGCCCGCAGCGGCAACGACAAGGAAGCCGCGGCGTTGGTCAAGGTGCTGGAAAAATGCCAGGCCACGCTGGACTTGGCGCTGCCGGTGCGCGGCATCAACTTCGGCAAGGAAGAACTGGGCATCTTGAAGCCGCTGTGCCTCATCACCGCCAAGCCGGCGATGTTTGTGGGCAACGTGTCGGAAACCGGCTTCGAGAACAACCCGTATCTGGACCGGCTGCGTGAATACGCCGCCAAACAAAACGCACCCGTGGTCGCCATCTGTGCCAAGACCGAGGCTGAGTTGGCCGACATGGCCGATGAAGACAAGGTCATGTTCTTGCAGGAAATGGGGCAGGACGAAGCGGGCCTGAACCGGCTGATACGCGCGGCCTTCAAGCTGCTGGGCCTGCAGACCTATTTCACTGCCGGCGTGAAAGAAGTGCGCGCCTGGACGATCCACGTCGGCGACACCGCGCCGCAGGCCGCGGGCGTCATCCACACCGATTTCGAACGCGGTTTCATACGCGCGCAGACGATTGCCTTTGATGATTTCGTCAACTTCAAGGGCGAACAAGGCGCCAAGGACCACGGCAAGATGCGCGCCGAGGGCAAGGAGTACATGGTGAAGGATGGTGACGTGCTGAACTTCTTGTTCAATGTTTGAGTTTCCGCGCGATGGCGGTGTCGGGAGGACAGCGCTACTCTGAAGCGCAGAGCAGTCATCGCACTTCAGAGTAGACTTCAGAGTAATGAACCTGGCCAGCCTGCTGAAGCGCCCAGAAAGCAAGACGCTCGAATTCAAGCGCGACCTGTCAACGCCTGCCGGTGTGCTGCGCACGGTGGTGGCTTTTGCGAACACCGCCGGTGGCACGGTGTTGATTGGCGTTGAAGACGGCACGCGCCATGTGCGTGGCGTGGCCGACCCGTTGGCCCTGGAAGAACGCCTGGCCAACCTGCTGAGCGACGGCATCGCGCCCCACCTGCTGCCCGACATTGAAGTGCTGCCCTGGCGCAGCACCAACGTGCTGGCCGTGCAGGTCTACCCCAGCCCCAGCCGCCCCCACCACCTGAAGGCTGCCGGTGCTGCGGCCGGTGTCTATGTGCGGGTCGGATCAAGCAACCGGCGCGCCGATGACGAGCTGGTGGCCGAGCTGCGGCGCGCCAGCCTGGGCCAGTCTTTCGACGAGCAGGCCATGCCCGACCTGAACTCTGAAGCGCTGGACTTCCGCGCCGCTTCAGAGTGTTTTGCAGCGGTGCGCAAACTCAAACGCAGTGATCTGCAAACGCTGCGACTGCTGGTGCGGCACCAGGCGCGCTGGGTGCCTTCCACCGGCGGCATGCTGCTGTTCGGCCGCGACCGCGCGCTGCACTTTCCCGACGCCTGGATGCAGGCCGGGCGCTTTGCCGGCACTGACAAAACCAGCATCGTCGATTCCGCTGTGCTGAGCGGCGCTTTGCCCATGGTGGTGGAAGCCGCGGTGGCGTTTGTTGGCAAGCACGGTCTGCACGGCTACCACATCGGCGCCGTGCGGCGTGCCAACACCCACAGCCTGCCGCCCGTGGCGCTGCGCGAGGCCATCATCAACGCCGTGATGCATGCCGACTACGCCCAGCGCGGCGCGCCTTTGCGGGTTTCGGTTTTCGACGACCGTGTGGAAATCGAAAACCCTGGCTTGCTGCCGCCAGGCCTGACGATCGAGGACCTGCGGCGCGGCGTGTCGAAACTGCGCAACCGCGTCATCGGTCGCGTGTTTCAGGAACTCGGGCTGGCAGAACATTGGGGCAGCGGCATCCAGCGCATGAGCGCGGCCTGCCGTGATGCTGGCTTGCCGCCACCGCTGCTGGAAGAAATTGGCACCCGCTTTCGGGTCACGCTGGGCACGACGCGAGGCGCCGCGCGGGGCAGGCAGCCGCTGCTGGATGGCATCGACCAGACCATCCTCGACTGGCTTTCAGACGGCGACGGCCGCTCCACCAACGAGATTGCCGCGCACATCGCACGCACACCGCGAACAGCGCGCACGCGCCTGGCCAGCCTGTCAGAACGTGGTCTGGTGCGGGAAATCGGGTCCAGCCCGCAAGACCCGCAACGGCGCTACTTCAAGGCCGTGCAAGACTGAGAATCCAACAACAGGGGCCTGGGCACGCCTGTGCAGTCCTCATCAAAACGGTGGACGCGGCGGCGTAAAGTCAGGCGATGGCATCCACGCCGCCAATGGCCACCACCGCTACGCCTTCTACGGCCACGCCCGCACCCACACCCACATCCACAGACCGCGGCCGCGGCCGCGGCACAAGCATCCCGCCTGCACCCTGGGCCGTGGCATTGCTCACTGCGCTGGCCTACGCCAGTGTGGGCGCAGCGGCGCTGTTGCTGGCCGGGCCGCCGGGTTATGCGTCGCCGCTGTACCCGTCGGCCGGTGTCGCACTGGCGGCCGTGCTGTGTTTCGGGCGGGCGGCGCTGCCGGGGGTGCTGTTGGGGTCGTTTGCCGTCAATACCGGGCTCGGCGCGTTGCGGGGTGCGTCGGGCTTGATGTCGCTGGCACTGCCACTCGTCATCGCCGCGGGTGCGGCCTTGCAAGCCGGCGTGGGCGCGGCGCTGGTACGGCGGTTTGTGTCGCAGCCCCTGGTCTTGAATGCGCCGCGCGACATTCTGCGTTTTGGTGTGCTCGGCGCGGTGGTGGCCTGCTGCGTGAGCCCCAGCGTGGCCATACCGGCCTTGCTGGCCACCGCCACCATGACGCCAGAAGGCTGGCCGGCCAACTGGGCCACCTGGTGGGTGGGCGACACGCTGGGCGTGCTAATCGGGGCACCACTCACCTTGACAGTTATTGGCCGCCCGCGCGCCGACTGGCAGCCGCGCCGCCGCACGCTGGGCCTGCCGCTGCTGCTGGCGCTGGCGCTGCTGGCCGCGGGCATGCTGGAAATGGCGCGGCTGGACCGCCAGCGTGTGCTGGCCAGTTTCGAACGCGACGCCGACCGCCTGGCCAGTGCCGCTGAGGCGCGCCTGGCGGTGCCGCTGTATGCCTTGCAGGCCCTGCATGGCGCCGCCCGCCTGCGCGTGCCTGTCGACCACGACACACTGCAACAAGCCGCGCGCTGGTGGCTGCAACCCCAGCAGGCCCCGCTGATGGCGATGGGCTACAGCGAACGGGTGCCCTTGGAAAGCTTGGGCGCTTTCGAGTCTGCGGCGCGCGGCCAGGGCCTGCCGAACTACCGCGTCTTTGACCGCGACACCGGCAGGGCGCGGGCCGCAGACCGCGAAGTGCTGGCGCTGCGTCTGATTGAGCCTGCGGCCGACAACGCCACCGCGTTGGGCGTCAACGTGTGGTCGGTGCCCGCAGCGCGTGCGGCGGTGGCTGCCGCGCGCGCCAGTGGCCAGCCGACCATCAGCTCGGCCTTCAAGCTCACGCAGGGCAGCGGCAATGAGATGGGCGTTGCCATGTACCAGGCTTTGTACCGGGGTGAGACGGGCAATGAAGCCGCACGCCAGGCGCAATTTCGCGGCGTCGTGTTTGTCACCGTGCCCGTCGAACGTGTCCTGGCCGACCTGGCGCCGCCGGCGCAGCAGTACTTGCGCTGGTGCCTGGTGGATATGGACACCGCCGCGCCGCACCGCCGCCTGGCCGGCCCCAAGGGCTGCGACGCCGAGCACCCCGCCACGGCCGGCGCCGTGGTGGCCGCATCCGTGTTGAACACCACCCGCACGCTGACCCTGGGTGGCCGTGCGCTGGAACTGCGCATGGCCGCCACCGCTGCCCAGGTGCCCGGCCGCCAGCGTGAAGCCGCCTGGCTGCTGTCGATGATGGGCCTGGCTGCGGCTTCGATGTTGGGCGCGCTGCTGCTGACCGTCACCGGGCACAGCCGCCGCACCGAACTGGCGGTCCACGCCGGCACCGCCGAGTTGCGGCGCGAAATCGCAGAACGCACGGGAGCCGAGGCGGCTTTGCGCGAAAGCGAAGCGCGGCTGCGCAGCATCCTCGACCACGTACCGCTGGGCGTGATGTTCCTGGACCCGCATGGCCACATCATCGAATGCAACCCGCGCCTGGCGCAGATGCTGGGCGAAAGCGCGCAGGCGCTGCGCGGCCGTTCGGTGGCCGAACTGGTGCCTGCGCACGAAGCCCCGCGCATACGCGCCATGCGGCGTGAACTGCTGGGCGGCGCGGCCACCTGCACGGTGGCCGAACCCTTGCGCCTGCGCGGCGCCGGTGGCGGCGAGCTGCTGGTGCGCGTGGGTGCCAGCGCCTTGCGCGAAGCCAACGGTCGACTGGTACGCATGGTGGCTGTGGTCGAAGACATCACCGAACACCTGCGCCTGTTGACCAGCGAACGGGCCTTGCTGCGTGCCGAAGCCGCGAACCGCGCCAAGAGCGAATTCCTTTCGCGCATGAGCCACGAACTGCGCACGCCGCTGAACGCGATGATCGGCTTTGCGCAACTGCTGGGCCTGGACCGCAACCCCGGCCTGGCACCGCAGCAGCAGGAATGGACACAGCAGATACAGCGCGCCGGCTGGCACCTGCTGGAAATGATCAACGAAACGCTGGACCTGGCGCGCATTGAAAGTGGCGCCGTGCAGCTCAGCGTGGCCCCGGTGGCGCTGGCCCCGCTGGTGGCGGCCTGCCGCGCCATGGTGGCTGCACCGGCGCGGCAGCGGCTGGTGCAGATCGACGAAGCCATAGATGCCAATGCCAACGCCGTGCTGGGCGACGCCACGCGGCTCAAGCAGGTGCTGACCAACCTGCTTTCCAACGCTGTCAAATACAACCGCGACAGTGGCGCGGTGACGCTGACGGCGCGCCGCGTGCAGCAAGAAGGCGGTGACATCGTTGAAATCGCCGTGGCCGACACCGGCCTGGGCATGTCGGCCGAGCAGCAGGCCAAGCTGTTCCAGCCCTACAACCGGCTGGGCCGCGAAAGCAGCAACATCGAAGGCACGGGCATCGGCCTGGTCATCAGCCGCCGCCTGGCCGAGTTGATGGGCGGCACGCTGCAAGCCACCAGCGCAGCCGGTGAAGGGTCCATCTTCACGCTGCGCCTGCCCGCCGCCGACAAGGCAGAAAGCCCGCCCGTGCGCTACACCGACACATCACCCGCGCCCTACCAGCAACGCCTGGTGCATTACGTGGAAGACAACGAAACCAACATCGAAGTCATGCGCGGCATCTTCGCGCAGCGGGCACAAATTCGCCTGGAAACCACCCTGCTGGGTCTGGACGGCCTGGCCGCCATCCGCAAGACCCGGCCCGACCTGGTGCTGCTGGACATGCAACTGCCCGACATCAGCGGGCTCGAATTGCTGCGCCACCTGAAGCAGGACGACGACCTGGCCGATATTCCGGTGGTCGTGGTGTCGGCCGACGCGACCACATTGCAGACCCAAAATGCATTGACATCGGGCGCCTTGCATTACGTCACCAAGCCGCTGGATGTGGCACGGTTTCTGCAAATCGTGGATGCGATTCTGGAAAGTGCCGAGACGCGGTGGGGATGAAACTTCGCGGTGCCACGGCGCCACGGCGGCCTGGTGCAACGCGCCCTGCATCCCTCACAAGCATGGTTTGGAAAGCAACGAATGACTGCGTCTGCCCTGGCCTTGTTCGTGGTGCTGAAATTCGCCGGTGCGGCGTGTCTCTTGTGGCTGGCCTGGCGCATGTTCGGTGCCGGCCGGGGCAGCGGCCATGATTGCGTCGCGGTAAGAAAAGTAAACGTGCGGGCCTATTCCGGCTGAATGTTGTGGGCCCGAATGAAGGTGGCCCAATTCTGTTGTTCTTCTTTCAACGAAGCTGCAAACGCCTCGGGCGTGTCAAACACCGGCAACAAAGCCTGCTGTTCCAACCGGCCTGCCACCGCCGGTGTTTTCATGGCTTTTGCAATCTCGGCGGCCAGGCGCTTCACCAGCGCGGGCGGCACCTTGGCCGGCACCATCACAGAAAACGCAGTGAAGGCCTTGATGCCCGCAAAGCCCGCTTCGCTGAAGGTGGGCACGCCCGGCAACAGCGCGCTTTTGTCGGTGATGGACAAGGCCAGCAAGCGCCCGCTGTCTATGAATTGCCGCACGCTGGCCAGGTCGGTCAGCATGAACTGCAAGCGGCCGGCCAGCAGGTCTTGATAGGCCGGGCCCACGCCTTTGTAGGGCACATGGTTGAAGCGCGCGCCGGTGTTGGCTTCGAGCATGCGCACGCCGATGTACAGCGGGCTGCCCACGCCGGCGCTGCCGTAGAAGAGTTTCTCGGGTTCGCGCTTGCCGCTGGCCACCAGGTCGGCCATGGTCTTCAAACCCGCAGACGGGTGGGCCACGATGACCATCGGCGCGATGACGCCGCGCGTGACGGCCGCGAAATCACGCGCCACGTCATAGCCCAGCGTCTTGTAGAGCGCAGGGTTGATGCCCAGCGAAGAGTTGCTGGCCACCAGCAGCGTGTAGCCGTCGGCCGCCGCAGCGGCCACCGCCGTGGCGCCGATGGCCCCGCTGGCGCCGGGCTTGTTTTCGACGACGAAGGTCTGCTTCAGCTGTTCGGTCAAGGCCTGCGCCAGGATGCGGCCATAGGCATCGGTGCCACCGCCCGGTGACGAGGGCACGACGATGGTCACCG
This sequence comes from Betaproteobacteria bacterium, assembly GCA_031371275.1. Lineage (GTDB taxonomy): Bacteria > Pseudomonadota > Gammaproteobacteria > Burkholderiales > Burkholderiaceae_C > Rubrivivax. Next base: position 10,201 of record JANMJI010000247.1, on the reverse strand, counting down.
GCCTGGCGGCGGGCCAGTCAGCCTGGGCCTGGGTATGACCACACCACATGCCCAACATCAGGCCCAACCCCGCGGCGGCACAGGCGCGAATCGCGATCATCTTCGTGTCCTAAGTAAAATGGGGAGTCTGCCAGGGTAGCTGCTCTCCCCGGCCCCACACAAGCCGCAATACCCTGAGCCCCAATGAACCCACACACACCCGCCATCGCAGCGCTCATCACCGACCTGGTCGACGCCAACCAGATCCTGTTCCACCAGCGCATCGTCGACGCGTTCGGCCACATCAGCGCCCGCCACCCAGAACGCGCCGACCGCTTTTTCATGGCCCGCAACCTGGCCCCCGGGCTGGTGACGGCGGCCGACATCATCGAATACGAAGTCGGCACCGGCGAAGCCCTGATGCCCGAGCCGCCGCGGCTGTATCTGGAACGCTACATCCACAGCGAGATCTTCAAGGCGCGGCCCGATGTGATGGCCGTGGTGCACAACCATTCGCCCGCCGTGCTGCCCTTCACCATCGTCAAGGGCGCGCGCTTCAAGCCGGCTTGCCACATGTGCGGCTTTCTGGCGACCGCCACGGGCGAAGGGCCGCCACTGTTCGAGATACGCGACAGCGCAGGCCCGGCCAGCGACCTGCTGATACGCAACCGCGAACTGGGCGCGGCTTTGGCGGCTTGCCTGGGGCCAGAACGTGTGGTGCTGATGCGCGGCCACGGCTGCACCATCGTGGCCGAGAACGTGCGTGTCGCGGTCTACCGTTCGATCTACACCGAAGTCAACGCCCGGCTGCTGCTGGCCGCGCTGCCACTGGGCGAGGTGGAAACCTTGAACGCCGCCGAAGCCGAGGCCACCCGCATCACCAACGAAGGCCAGGTCGACAGGCCCTGGAATCTGTGGAAACAACAGGCCGCCGAAACGCGTTTGAAGCCATGAACACAAACACCGACACCCCACTCATCTGGAACGACAGGCTGCTGCTGGGATTTCCTGAAATAGACGCAGAACACCGCGAATTTGTCGCCTGCGTGCAGGCGCTGCAACAGGCCGGCGCCGACACGGTGGCGGAACGCCTGGACGACTTCGCGCAGCAGGCGCGCAAACACTTCGGCTCTGAAGACCGCTGGATGCAAGACACCGGCTTTCCGGCGCGGCAATGCCACATCGACGAACACGCGGCGGTGCTGAATTCGGTGGCCGAGGTGCAAGCGCTGGTGGCCGCGGGCAACACGGCCATCGTCAAGTCGCTGGCCGATGAGTTGGCGCGCTGGTTTCCCGGCCATGCGGACTATCTGGATTCAGCGCTGGCCGCCTGGCTGAGCAAACAACGCTGGGGCGCCAAGCCCGTGGTGCTGCGCCGCAAACTCGGTGGCCCGGCAGAGGGCGCCGCATTGAACACAGAAACCACCACACAGCCTGCGCTGCAACCCATCTACGCCGTGAAGACCTGAACCCCCCATGAGCAAATTGCAACTCTCCATCGCCATGGGCGACTATGACCGCACCCGGGCGCTGCTGGATGGCCGCGTGCAGATCGACGGCGTCGATGCGGTGTGCATGACGCTAAGCCCCGAAGAAACCTTCTTCCGCGCTTTCCGCGGGCTGGAGTTCGACATCAGCGAACTCAGCTTCAGCAGCTATCTGGTCAAGCTCAGCACGGGCACCTGCCCCTACATCGCGGTGCCGGTGTTTCTAAGCCGCGCCTTCCGCCACACCAGCCTCTGGGTGCGCAAAGACCGCATCAAAACGCCCGCCGACCTGAAGGGCAAACGGGTCGGCGTGCCCGAATACCAGCTCACAGCCAACGTGTGGGCCCGCGCCATGCTGGCCGACGACTTCGGCGTTCAGCCCTCAGACATCACCTGGGTGCGCGGTGGCATAGACACGCCGGGCCGGCCAGAGAAGATCAAGCTGCAGCTGGCGGCCGATGTGCGGCTTGAAAATGCACCCGAAGGCGTGACCATCAGCGACCTGCTGGACCGTGGCGATATCGACGGTTTCATCGCCCCGCGCCCGCCCAGCGGTGCGGCCTTGAAGAACCCCAACGTCGGCTGGTTGTTTGACGACCCCACGGCCACCGCCAAGGACTACTTCAAACGCACCGGCATCTTCCCCATCATGCATGTGGTCGGCATCAAAAAGGAACTGGCGGCGCAGCACGCGTGGCTGCCCGGCGCGGTGTTGAAAGCTTTCACGCAGGCCAAGGCGCATGCGCTGGACGAGCTGGCCGATACGTCGGCCACCAAGGTCACGCTGCCTTTCGTAGAGGAGCAGCTGAAAGCCGCACGCGACGCGATGGGCGACGACTACTGGGCTTATGGCGTGCAGAGCAGCCGCAAGACGCTGGAAGCCTTTGTGCGCCACCACCATGCGCAAGGCTTGTCGGCGCGGTTGATGTCGGTGGAGGAAATCTTCCACCCCGCCACCTACGAGTCATATTCGATCTGACATGGTTGCGCACCTGCAATGGCCCAGCGCCAGCGGCCTGGCGCTGGCCGCCGTGGCCTTCTTGCTGGGTGCGCTGGTCAAGGGCACGCTGGGTGTGGGCCTGCCGCTGGTGGCAGTGCCGCTGCTCAGCCTGGGCTTCCCCACCATGCAGGCGATTGGCATGGTGGCGGTGCCGGTGCTGGTCAGCAACGGCTGGCAGGCCTGGGACACCGGCGTGTCACGCGCCGGCGTGCAACGTTTCTGGCCATTGATCCTGATGCAGGTGCTGTTCACGGTGCTGACCGTGCCGCTGACCCTGGCCTTGCCCGAAACCGCCTTGCGCCGCCTGCTGGCCATGGTGGTGTTGCTGGCCGTGGTGCTGAACGCCGTGCCCGTGAAGCTGGCTGTGCCACCGCGGCAAGAACGCTGGTGGAGCGCCGCGGTGGGGGCCTTGTCGGGCGTGCTGGGCGGCATATCGTCGCTGACCGGGCCCGTCACCATCAGCTACCTGATGAACCTGCGGCTGCCGCGCGAGATGTTTGTCGGCACCATCAGCATCATCTACCTGGCCGCCGCCGTGCCTTTGTATGGTTCGATGGCCGCGCAGGGGCGTTTCACGCTGACCGACCTGGTGCTGTCAGCGCTGGCGTTGGCGCCGGTGGCACTGGGGCTGGCGGTCGGCAAACGGCTGCGTGGCAAGCTCAGCGAAGTGGTGTTCAGGCGCGTACTGCTGGGCTTTCTGGTGCTGCTGGCACTGCTGCTGATGTTCAAGAACTGAAAGGGATGGAGCCATGGTTGAAGACACAGATTCCCTGCAAAACGAAACCGCGCAAAACGAAAACTTGCGGACGGCGCTGGCCCGCAACGTGCGCGACGCGCTGGCCGAAGACATCGGTCGTGGTGACTGGACGGCGCTGCTGGTGCCCGCCGGCCGGCGCGCCACTGGCCGCGTGGTGGCCAAGCAAGCCGCCGTCATCTGCGGCCGGCCGTGGTTCGACGGCTGCGTGCGTGCGCTGGACACCACGGCACACATCACTTGGCACGTTAGCGAAGGCGCATCGGTGGCAACCGGCACCGAGATTTGCCGCATCGAAGCCGACGCCCGCGCCCTGCTTTCCGCCGAACGGCCGGCGCTGAATTTTCTGCAGATGTTGTCGGCCGTAGCCAGCGTGACGCGCCAGTATGTCGATGCCATCGCCGGCCTCAGCCCCAACCCCAAAGGCTGCGCCGTGCTGGACACCCGCAAGACCCTGCCCGGCCTGCGCCAGGCGCAGAAGTACGCGGTGCGCACCGGCGGCGGCAAGAACCACCGCATGGCGCTGTGGGACGGCATCCTCATCAAGGAAAACCACATCGCCGCGGCCGGCGGCATCACGCCGGCGTTGCAGGCCGCGTTTGCTCTCAACGCCGGCGTGGTGGTGCAGGTTGAGGTGGAAAACATCGAAGAGCTGCAAGCCGCGCTGGCCGCCGGTGCACAGAACGTGCTGCTGGACGACTTCACGCTGGCCGACATGCAGCGCGCCTTCACCGTCAACGCCGCCAGTGCGCACCCTGCGGTGCTGGAAGTCAGCGGCGGCGTAGACCTTGGCAGCATCCGCGACATCGCGCGCAGCGGCGTCGACCGCATCTCGGTCGGCAAGCTGACGAAGGATGTGTGTGCGGTGGATTTGTCACTGCGTATTGACAGTTAGCTGTCGTCACAACCCGTGCTGGTCCGTGAACTGACGCATGCGCAAATCCAACGCCACCCGTGAAGCCGAGATAGCGCGCCGGGTGCTGCGCCACTGGCACGAAGCCGTGCCCAACGACCGCATGGCGCATCTGGTCAAGGACGCCATGCGCGCGCTGCACCGCGCCCTGGCCGCGCGGCTGGCCCAGCACGGTGCGCAGCCCGGGCACTGGGTTTTCTTGCGCATCCTGTGGCAGCGTGATGGCATCACCAAGCGCGAGCTGAGCATCGAAGCCGGTGTGATGGAACCCACCACTTTCGTGGCCCTGCGCGCGATGGAAGCACTGGGTTATGTGACGCTTCAGCGCCGGCCCGACAACCGCAAGAACATCTATGTCGCACTGACCACCCGTGGCCGCAAGCTGCAAGCCACGCTGGTGCCGCTGGCCGAGGAAGTCAACGCCCTGGCCCTGGCCGGCCTGGGCACGGCCGACGTCGCCGCGGCACGCCGTGTGCTGCTGACGATGATCGACAACCTGTCGCGCGACGGCACGGCCGAAGACGCTTCATCCTGACACCGCACTCCATTCCAACCACCCCCCAAACAAACGCAACCCCCATGGCACGCAACCACACCGTCAAGGCCGACAACAACGCCCCCGCTGTCACCGAGCTGCTGGCCCGGTTCGCCGCCGACCACCCCAGCCGCGGCTGGAACGACGCGGTGGAACTCGAAGCCCACCGCACCTTCGCCAACTGGGTGGGCTGCGCCATCGGCCCTTCGCGCCATGACACGGTGGCAGCGGCGCTCAAGGCCGTGCAGGAACTGCAACCGGCGGCGCAGGCCAGCATCCTGGGCCGACCCGAGAAGGTCGACATGGCCAGCGCCGCGCTCATCAACGGCATCAGTTCGCACACCTGGGATTTCGACGACACGCACCTGAAAACCATCATCCACCCCGCCGGGCCGGTGGCGCCGGCGGTGCTGGCTTTGTGCGAACACCTGTCCTTCAGCGGGCGCGAATTGATCGACGCGCTGGTGCTCGGCATTGAAGTCAGCTGCCGGGTGGGCAACGCCATCTACCCCGACCACTACGACCGCGGTTGGCACATCACCGGCACCACCGGCATGCTGGGCAGCGCCGCGGCCTGTTCGCGCCTGCTGGGGCTGGATGCAGCACGCACACAAATGGCGTTAGGCATTGCGGCGTCGCAGCCCACCGGCTTGCGCGAACAGTTCGGCAGCATGACCAAACCCTTGCACCCCGGCGCTGCTGCGCGGGTGGGTTTGATGTCGGCGCTGATGGCCAAACACGGCTACACCGCCAGCCAGCGTGCGCTGGAAGCGCCGCGGGGGCTGCTGCAGGTGTTCAGCGACAAGACCGACTGGCGCGAGATCAGCGAAGGGCTGGGCACACGCTGGGAAGCAGCGCTGAACACCTACAAACCCTTTGCCTGCGGCATCGTCATACACCCGGTCATTGACGGCTGTGTGCAGTTGCGCAATGCGCATGGCTTGACTGCGGATGTGATCGCCAAGGTGACGCTGAAAGTTCATCCGCTGGTGCTGGAATTGACTGGCAAGAAGACGCCCAGCGACGGCCTGCAAAGCAAGTTCAGCGTTTACCACGCGTGCGCCGTAGCGCTGATCTTTGGCCAAGCCGGCGAACACGAATACAGCGACGACGTGGTGCTGCGCCCCGACGTGCTGGCCTTGCGCGCCATGGTGGAAGCGGTGGTGGACGACAGCATGCATGAAGCCAGCGCCGACCTGCGCATCCACACCACCGACGGCCGCGAACTGCACCTGTGGGTTGAACGCGCCATCGGCAGCGTTGAAAACCCGATGAGCGCGGCGCAGTTGCACGCCAAGTTTGCGGGCCAGGTTGAACCCGTGCTGGGTGCGGACAAAAGCGCGCTGGCATGGCACCTGGCCATGAACATCGGTCAGGCGCCGGACATGCGCAGCTTCATCGCCGCCGTGACCTGAGCGGGCACCTGAGCGGGCACCCGCTGGCAGTGCGCTGACAACGCGCTGCCAGCGCCCTACCCCGGTGGCGCAAGTGCGGCCACGCGCTGCGTCGGCTCGGCATCGTCCAGCAGCCCGGCCACCCACAGCCCATGCACCTGCTCGAAGATGGAAGCGGCGGCGCTGAACTTCAGTGTGTCGGCCGCCAGGCGCACCCACACGCGGGTGTCGTGCGGGCCGGTGTCCAGCGCCTGCACGGCACGCAGGCGCGTGTACCAGGCGTGCACGGCGGCGTAGTGCTGGGGGTGGTGCCGCAGCGTCCAGGCCAGGCCCACCAGATCTGCAAAACCTTCTTCGCGGCGGGTCTGCCACATGTCACGCAAGACCTCGGCCTGGTCGGGCCGCAGGCGGCTGAGCACCCCGTTGTCTTTCAATCCATTCGGCAGCGCGCCCCAGCTGCGCTGCAGGTGGCGCCAGCAATGCCCCATTTCGTGCGCCGCAATGGCTTCCACCACAGCTTCATGCAGACCGGCTGGCATGCTGTCCAGCGTGGCCTGGGCTTCGGGGTTGCCGCGCATCGAAAGCACCAGCTTGCAGCGGCCAGCGATGAAGGCCAGGCCCAGCGGCGTTTCACCGGGGGTGGGCTGCGGCTGCACAATGATGTCCAACGGCAGGCCTTGTTCGCGGGCCCAGCGCAGCACCGGCATGGCGGAAAGCAGCCACTGGGTTTCGGTGGGCGTCAGGTCCACGGCCGCTGTGGCCGCTGTGGCCGCTGCGGTCGCGGCGGCGAAAGCCAGCGTGGCCGCGGCCACCATCCACCACCGCTTGAACATGTCGCTGCCCCGGTTGACCGTGAATTCACAGACTATGCGTGGCGCTTCGCGATCAAACACGGTGAAGTGGCGTTTTCAAGCACCAGTTCTGAAGACCACGCGAAACCAGGGCGACGCGACCCCAAACCCGGCGGGTTCGTGCACCGAGCCGCAGGGCACGCAGACTATGCGTCATCGCTGGCGCTGAAAGTGTCGAAAATGATCTGGCTGGAAAAGACTGCGCCATGAAGCCAAGCACCACACGGTTTGCGGCTGTAGAGCTGCCCCAACTGCTGCAAGAAGTGCGTGCGTGCACGGTCTGCGCGGCACATTTGCCGCTGGGGCCAAGGCCGGTGCTGCAGGCCAGCGCCGGCGCACGCATCCTGGTGGCCGGCCAGGCGCCGGGCCGCAAGGTACACGCCAGTGGTGTGCCCTTCGACGACGCCAGCGGCGAACGCTTGCGCCAGTGGATGGGTGTTGCGCGTGATGTTTTCTACGACCCCGGCATGGTGGCAGTGCTGCCGATGGGTTTTTGCTATCCCGGCACCGGCCCCTCGGGTGACCTGCCACCCAGGCCCGAATGCGCACCGCAGTGGCGCAGGCAAGTGCTGGCCGCCATGCCGCACATCGAGCTGACCTTGGTCATCGGCCAGTACGCACAGGCATGGCACCTGCCGCACCCGGCCACGCGCAATTTGACGGCAACGGTGAAGGCCTGGCGTGAACACTGGCCGGCGGTGCTGCCGCTGCCACACCCCAGCCCGCGCAACAACATCTGGCTGAAGGCCAATCCCTGGTTCATCGAAGAGATCGTGCCCGCGTTGCAGGCCAGGGTGGCTGCCATCGTCGGCGCGCAGTGAACGCTGTGGCCATGCCCGGGCCCGGGTTGCACTAAAGCGCCGGCGCCGGCGCCGCCAGCCCGGCCCGCATGCGCGCCACCACCTGCTGCGCGCCGGCAGCCATCAGCCTAACGTCTGAACTGACGGTGACGAACTGAAAGCCTTTGTTGATGCGCTGCAGCGCCGCTTGAGGGCTGCCGTTGTGGATGCCCGCCACCACGCCATGCGCCTTGGCGCGCACCAGGATGTGGTCCACCGCCTGCGCGGCCTTGGGGTCGAGATCGTCGAAGGCGGGCGCGCAACCCAGCGCCAGCGACAGGTCAGAAGGGCCGATGTAGATGGCGTCCAGCCCTTCGACACTGAGGATGCTGTCCAGGTTGTCCAGCGCCTGTGCGGTTTCTATCATCGCGAAGCTGACGATGGTGGTGTTGGCATGCTGCGCGTAGTCGGCCCCGCCATACAGGGTGGCGCGCACCGGGCCGTAGCTGCGTGTGCCCTGCGGCGCGTAATGCGTACAAGCCACCAGCTTTTGCGCGTCTTCACGCGTGTTCACCATCGGGCAGATGACGCCATAAGCCCCGGCGTCCAGCGCCTTCATCAGAATGCCAGGCTCGAGCCAGGGCACGCGCACGATAGGCACCGTGGCCGTGGTGCTGATGGCCTGCAGCATGGGCACCAACGCGCTGTAGTCGATGACGCCGTGCTGCAGGTCTATGGTCAGCGTGTCCCAGCCCTGGTGGGCCATGGTCTCGGCACTGAAACTGTTGGCGATGGCCAGCCAGCCGTTGACAGCTGCGCCGCCGCCTTGCCAGATCTTGCGCAGCAGGTTTTCTCGCATCGTGTGCTCCGACAGAAAGCTCGTTCAGGCCGCCGACAGCAAAGCGCTGCCGCGGAAAAAAGCGTCCAGGTTGTCGGCCACGCGGTCGGCCATGGCCTGGCGTGTTTCGACGGTGGCGCTGGCGATGTGCGGCAGCAGCACCACGTTGTCCAAGGCCATCAGCTCGGCCGGCACCTGCGGTTCGTTTTCGAACACATCCAGCCCCGCGCCGGCGATGCGTTTGTCGACCAGCGCGCGCACCAAGGCGGCTTCGTCGATGACGCTGCCACGCGCCACGTTGATGAGAAAACCTTGCGGGCCCAGCGCTTCCAGCACCTCGGCATTCACCAGATGGCGGGTGGCCGCGCCGCCAGCTGCGATGACCACCAGGTAGTCGGCCCAAGCTGCCAATTGCGTCAACGAAGGCTCGTGCACCCAGGCCACGTCAGGCACCGGGCGGCGGCTGTGGTAACGCACGTCCATCTCAAAGCCCGAGGCCCGCCGCGCGATGGTGCGGCCGATGCGGCCCAGGCCCAGGATGCCCAGCCTGGCACCACTCACTTTGCGGCCCAGCCCGAAGTTCGGCATGGCCGGTGTGCCCGCACCCGCCCAGGCGCCGCGGCGCACAAAGCGGTCGCCCGCGCTGATGCCGCGCGCTGCTGCCAGCAGCAAGCCAAAGGCCAGGTCGGCGACGCAGTCGTTCAGCACGTCGGGCGTGTAGCCGACCGCGATGCCGCGCGCGCGGGCGGCGGCCAGGTCGAGCTTGTCCAGGCCGACACCGAAGCTGGAGATGACGCGCAAATGGGGCAGCGCGTTGATGAGGGCGGCGTTGGCACCGACCGCAGCCGAGGTCACCAGGCCGTGGAATTCAGCGCCGCGTGCAGCCAGGAAAGCCTGCGGGTCGGGTTGATCGGGCAAACAGAGCACGGTGTAGCTCGCGGCCAGCCGCGCTTGCAGAGCTGGCGGCAGGCGCAAGGTCTGCAACAGCATCGGTAACAACATCAGCACTGGGGTCGGTTTGTGGTCCATGCATTCAATCCGGTTTCATGCCGCTGTGCGCCGGCTTGTCTATCGAAGCAGCGCCGGCCGTTTGGGATTGAACTGCCAGCCCGGCAGCAAGCACTGCATGGCTGCTGCGTCATCGCGCGCGCCCAGGCCGTGTTGCAGGTACAGCCGATGCGCCTTCTCGACTTCCACCATGTCCAGCTCCACCCCCAGCCCGGGCCGCTTGGGCACCCGCACCTGGCCGTTGATGATCTGCAGCGGCTCTTTCGTCAAACGCTGGCCGTCCTGCCAGATCCAGTGCGTGTCCATCGCCGTGACCTGGCCCGGCGCTGCTGCGCCCACCTGTGTGAACATGGCCAGCGAAACATCAAAGTGGTTGTTGGAATGCGAACCCCAGGTCAGGCCCCAGTCGCGGCACGTTTGGGCCACGCGCACGCTGCCGGCCATGGTCCAGAAATGCGGGTCGGCCAGCGGGATGTCGACGCTTTGCAGGCTTAGCGCGTGGCCCAGTTGGCGCCAGTCTGTGGCCACCATGTTGGTGGCGGTGGGCAGGCCGGTGGCACGCCGAAATTCGGCCATCACCTCGCGGCCTGAAAAACCGTCTTCGGCGCCGCAGGGGTCCTCTGCATAGGCCAGCACGCCGCGCTGGTCGCGCAGCAGGCGTAT
>JANMJI010000243.1:0-8135 GCA_031371275.1 Betaproteobacteria bacterium | reverse complement strand
GGGTCCGCTTACTTCGCGCAGCGAAGTTATGCGGATACCAAAGCGGATCAGGTGCAGCCGCGGGCGTGACACCAGCGCTGCCAGCCGTTGCATGAACTCCAACGGGCTCATGACCAGGTGCGTGGTGCCGTCGCGCCAGGGGATCTTGAGCTTCAGGACCACCTGACCGGCGGCGTTGGTCTGCACGCGTTCGTTGGCCAGAACGGGGCGGGCGATGTAGCGGCACAGTGGCTCCAGCGCCCGGCGGTCGTCGGCGCCACAGCGCACGGCAGCGTGCAGGCTGAAGCCGTCAATGTCAGCGCACAGCGTCTGCTTGAAGTTCGTCTGCCTGGGCATAGCGCCCACCCTCCTCTTCGACCAACACCCCCCTACGGGTGAGCAGCTTCATTGTCCGGGTGATGATCTTGTGCAACACCGTCTGCAGCGCTTCGTCAGTTGGCGCGGGGGCTTCGACAAATTCCGGCGCCCCGTCTGTGCCGCGCCGATACACACCGTCCAGCACCAGGCAGTGCAGGTGGATGTTCAGGTTCGCCGCCGAGCCCGGCTTTAAAAGCTCGGCTGGATCAGCCTGACCGCGCCACCGTCGGCTTCGTCGGCCTTGAGACCGGCCTGATCGAGAGGTGGCGCGTGATCAGCGTGCTGGGCTTTTGCGACCACCTGGCACCGGCCATCGCCGAGGGCCGGCTGGCGGTGGTTGAGTTGCGCCAGGCCGGGCGCGTGGCGGGCACCCTGCCCACGCTGGCCAACATGGGCTTGATGCTGTACTGGCACGGCGAGCTGGCCGCCGCGAAAACCGTGCTGCTGGAAGCGGCCGAACTGCGCGACCACATGCACGGGCGCGGCAGCTCGCTGCTCATCGATGTCAACCTGGGCACCGTGCAGCGCGACCTGGGTGAATACAGCGCGGCGCAGCAGCGGCTGCATGCGCTGATTGAAGAACTGGCGCTTCCCGCGGCCGAGGGCGGCGACACGCGCACCGACCTGGTGATTGCGCAAAACCATTTGGCGCAACTGTGGCTGTCGCTGGGCCAGCCCGGCCGTGCGTTGGCCTTGTTGACGGCCGACGATGCCGACGTGGCGCTGCGCCTGCGCGCGCGGCGGGTGGCGTTGCGCATGCGTGCTGCACGGCTGTCAGGCAGCACCGACGCTGCGTTGCTGACGCAGGCACAAGCAATGTTGCCGGCGCACGAATCGGCCTTTCACCGCGCGCTGCTGGAACTGGAAATTGCCTGCGCGCTGCCGGCCGTTGCCGCGCTGCAAACCAGTCAGTGCTTTTTGAACGTCGGCGACGTGTTGGCACGCCCCGGCCTGCATCTGCATGTGGCCACCCGCGGCGTGGCCGCGGCGCTGACGCTGGGCGACGTGGCGCAGGCCGAAACGCTCGCCGCTGTGGCCACGCCGCTGCTGGAAACGGCCGCACCGTTTGATATCGAACGCGCCGAGGTCTGGCTGACCCTGGCCGCGCTGCACCGGGCACAAGGCCGGCCCGAAACTGCGACAGCGCTGTTGCAACATGGTGCGCAGTGGCTGCAAGACACGGCCGAACAGGGTGTGGCCGCCGCCGACCGGCAAGCCTTTCTGCACGGCCCGGGGCCGAACGCGCGGCTGTGGGTTTCAGCCGCCGCGGGGTGATGGGTTACCCGCGGCCGCCCGGGGCACCCGGGCCGCCGGGCGGGCCGCCGGGCAAAGGCGGTGACCCGGGTTGCGGGCCAGGCCGGGCTGTTTCCACCGGCTGCCCGGCCTGCTTCCAGGCCTCCAGGCCGCCGCGGTACCACAGCACCTGCTGGTGGCCCATGGCAATGGCGCGCACGGCGGCGTTGTAAGACATCCAGCACTGCGTTGAAGCACAGTAGAAAACCAGCGGCACGTCCATGCGCCCCTGCGTCACCTGCTGCAGGTAGCGGCCGAATTCACGCTGCGTGTGGTCGTCGAAACTGCCGGCCTGGTGCGCCGGCACGGCGTTCTGCGCGCCGGGCAGGCGTTCGGGCCCGCCCAGCACATCAAACACCAGCGGCCGGCCGCTGGCGGGCCCGCGCAAGGCCTGCACCAGTTGCGCCGTGGTGACAAGCCGCCCGCCCGGCACGCTGGCCGGCGTGGCGCCGTGCATGGGGCCGGTGTGCAGGCCCTTGGGCGGTGGCACACCCTGGTCCTGGGTTTCGGTGCCCGGGCCGGCGGGCGCAGCCCGGGGCATCTGTACAGGCGTCTGTGCGGGCGTCTGTGCGGGCGTCTGCGCGGGCGCGGGCGCCAGGTTCGGCCCGCCGGGCGCTGCGTTAAAACGGTCTTGCGCGACTGCATAACCCTGCAAAAGCACGGCCATGACGCCGCACACCGACCATCGGGCTGCATACCGAAAAAAATGATGCATGGCGGCGTTTCTCATTGGCTGGGCGTCATCGCCACACCCGGCACGCCCAGGTCACGCGAAGGGTCGAAGTTGGGGTTGTCGGTCAGCACATAACTGCCGTCACGCAACTGCCAGGCGTGGTGGTAGTGGTTGGACAGTTCCACCACGCCGCCGCTGCGCGGGTCGCGCCAGCCCTGCACTTCGCGTTGTGTCCGCACGTTGGCGGTGTGCATGCGCTCGTTGCTGTCTTGCCGCGCCTGCCAGGTGTTGTTGCGGATGTCGGCCACGTCGCGCTGGGTCTGCGCCCTGATCTCGCCGCGGCGTGCCATGTGGGCCAGCGTCTCGCGCGACGTGTCGGCGCGTATCTGCGCAATGCGCTGCTGGGTGGACGAGTTTTCCTGCGCCATCTGCGCCTCGGCGGCATCGATACGCTGCTTCCATTCGGGCGCGGCGCGCAGCGTGTCCCACACGGCGTCGAACTGCTTGAAGTCAAGCTGGCCTGCGGGCGCGCGCCAGGCCAGCACGCCGAAAGATTCGCCCGCTGTCGAGGCCATCACCTGCCCCTGGATGCCGGCCATTTGCGACTGCGAAAAACCCACCGCGGCGGCCAGCGTCTCACGCACTTCACGGCCCGCCACCTGGTAGGCGATGAGCGCCTGGCCGCTTTCCACGCGCTGGCTGAAGCGGCCACCGGCCATGGCCTGCTGCTGTTCGGGGCGTGATTTGTCGGGCCGGGCGCGGTAGTCCAGCCAGCGCGCGCCGGGCCGGTGGCGCTGCACCCAGGCGGCCAGATATTCCTGCGTGTTGCGCAGCATCTGCACCGGGCAAGCGCCGGGCTGGGCCCCGCCACCGCCACCACCACCGCCACCGCCAAAGTTGTTGTAGCCCCAGGCTTCACCGGGCACCAGTTCGATGGCCGACACACCGTCGGGTGCCGTGGCCGAAAGCTGCCAGCCGTAAGCCTTGCCGCAGGCCGCGCCTGTCTTCCACTGCACGCTGCCCTGCTGGCGCCAACCGGCGGGCACCATCAGGGTGGCGGCCAGCATGGGTTTTTCGAAACCCTGCTGGTCGATGATCTCGGCACGTTGCACGCGCAACTCGGCGGCGCCGGCGGCGCCGGCAGCCAACAAGGTCATCACGGCGCACCACCGCGCCAGGCGCTTTGCCGCGCACCCCGGCGGCGTTGCGTCGGGCCCAGGCTGGTGGCGGTGGCTGCGAAATCGCTGCATGGCGGGTTTCCTTGTCGCTGCTTGAAGGCCGCCATGGTGGCAAGCCTGTCGGAACAGATGCTGGCCGATCCCCGTTCCGGCATCGTCACCAACTGGCGGCGGGCCACCCCCGCGGGTGCGGGGAGCGCTGTGGCGAAGGTGTGACAGGCCGGTTACGAATCACCGCCCGGCCGGGCTGTCCAGCACCGCGCGCACGGTCTCGCCGACCGAACGCGCGGCGCCGCGCGCCCAGGCGGCCTGCGCCGCGGCCGGGCCCAGCAGCGCGCGTGTGAAGCGGCGCACGCGGCGCAGTTCACGCAGGTCGCTGGCGTCGCGCTGGCCATAGCGTTCACGCCAGTGGGCGTCCGCCGCGGCCATGGTCATGGCCGCCAGCTCGGCCATTCGCAGCCGCGCCAGCACGGGCGCGAAGTGCCACAGCGCGTACATCACAGCCATCATCTCCATGCCGTCCCAGGCCAGCGCCAGGCTGGCGCGCAGCGAGCACGCCGCTTCGGGCCAGCGGCGCAGCGCCAGCAGGGCGGTGCCGTGGGCTTCCAGCGCACCCGAGGCCAGGTCCCAGTCCTGCAATTCACGGCCTTCGTCGGCCAGTGCCTGCAGCTCGTCCAGCACGGTTGCGGGCCGACCAGCCTGCATGGCCGTCACCGCCACGTTGTAGCGCCCGGCGTTGATGAGGTGGCGGTTGCCCGAGCGCTGCCACAGCGCCAGTGATTGCGCGGTGTAGACGCGGCCCTGCTCGGGCAGGCCGTCGCCGGCGGTCAGCATGTGGCCCTTCAGGCTGAGCAGCGACGCCTCTGAATTGCTGCGCCCGGTGGCGCGCGCCAGCGGCAGCGCTTGTTCGATGAGCGCGCGCGCCAGCGTGGCGTTGCGGTCCAGCCGCCAGTGCAGCCGGGCGCTGCGCGACAACACCATCACGCGCAGCACGGGGTCATCGCAAGGCAGCGCCTGGGCCTTTTGCAGATGCGCACGCACACGCTCGCCGCGGCCGGCTTCGTAGCTGAAGGTGGCGGCCAGCGCGTGGCCGGCGGCGGCGTGGGCGTCGTCCAGCCCAGGGCTGGCCAGCAGTGCGTCCAGCGCGTCCAGCCCGCCGGCGGGGATGGCAATCTCGCCCCACGACGATTGCAGCCACAGCACCAGGCGCAGCGCGTCGCCCGCATCGCCGTCGGCCGGGGCGGCGGCCAGCGCCTGCACCAGGTTGGGCAACTCGTCGCGCACGCTGGGCAGCGGCGCGGTGGCCGGCATGGCGCGCGCCCACGCCATCAACCAGGCCAGCAGGCGCTGGCGCAGCGTGCGCTGCGCGGCGTCGTCCAGTTGCGCCAGCGTGTACTCGCGCACCGGTTCTTGCGGCGTGTAGCGCTGCTGGCCGTCGTGGCCGGTGGTGGTTTTCAGCACCGAATGCGCCACCAGGTCGTCCAGCAGGGCCTGCGCCTGTGCCAGCGGCAACGCGACGGTGCCGGCGGCCATGCCCCCGCCCAGTGCGGCGGCCATGGGCAGCGCCGCGCCCACCGGCAGCATGCACAGCGCGGCCAGCATGTGCTGCTGCGGCGCTGACAGCAAACGCCAGCTCCATCGCACGACATCCAGCATCGACGCATGCCGCGGGTCACTGCCGCTGCGCACACCGCGCCGCGCCAGAAAGGCCAGGCTGCCGGCCGGTGCGCTGCGGTCGGCGCGGGCGGCCTGCAACAACGCCAACAGTTCCGCCGGGCCCAGCGTGCGGGCGTGTGACGCCGCCAGCTCGATGGCCAGCGGCAGGCCTTCCAGCCAGTGCACCAGGGCCACCAGCGCAGCACGCTGGCCGGCGCTGACATGGAAGTCGGCGCGGTGGGCGCGGGCGCGGTCAACGAACAGCGCCACGGCCGGGTTCAGCGCCACCGCGTGCAGGCTGGCGTCGGGTGCCGGCAGTTCCAGCGTTTCCAAGGCAAAACTGCGTTCACCGTCCAGCCCCAGCGGCCGGCGCGATGTCACCAGCCAGTGCACCGACGGCAGCCGCTCGGCCAGATGGGCGATGGCCGCGGCGGCGTCGTCGTGCAACTGCTCGGCGTTGTCCAGCACCACCAGCATGCGGCGGCCTTCCAGCGTGGCCAGCACACCTTCCAGCGGCGGGCCGGCGGCTTCGATGCGCAGCGCGCCTTGCAAGCGGTCCTGCAACTCGGTGGCCGTGGTGGCGCCCACCAGCGAGACAAACACCGCGTGCTCGAAACGCGGCGGCGGGCCGCCGTGCGGCGCGCTGCAGGCCAGCCGCGCCACCTCGGTGGCCAGGCGTGTCTTGCCGCAGCCGCCAGCGCCCAGCACCGTGACCAGCCGGTGCTCGGCCACCAGTGCCTGCAGCCGCGCGCCCTGCACGTCGGCGCCGATCAAGCGCGTCAGGTATTGCGGCAGGCGCGGCACGGCGCTGCGGGGCACGGCGGGTGCGGGCGTGGAAGCACGCTGCGCGTCGGCCAGCGACGGGGCGGGCGGCGCGACGGCAGGGTGTTCGGGCGCGTATGCGGGCGGGTATGCGGGTGGGTTCTGGGCCAGGCGCTCGGCCAGACGTTCAGCCAGACGTTCAGCCAGGCGCTCCTGCAAAGCTTGCAGGCGGCGGCGCTCGTCCAGCACCCATTCGTCGTAGAAGCCGGGCAGCAACTCGCCCCCGTACAAGGCCGAGGCCTCGGCGTGGCGCCCTGCGCGCAAGGCCTGCTCAAAGGCGCGCGCGTCGCACCACAGCGCGCCGGCCACGGCACGCACCACCCGGCGGTCGGCTTGCAGCACGGGCGCGCCGCCGGGGGGTTCCAGCACGGCCTTCAACAGCGACAAGGTCTGGCGCAGCCGGTTGCGGCCGGCCACTTCATCGGCATCGGGCCACAGCAAACCGGCCAGCACCTCGCGGGCGTGGTCGCGTTCGGGGGCCAGCGCCAGTTGCGCCAGCAGCGCCATCGCAGCGCGGCTGCGCAGCCGCGTCAGCCGGTGGCGGCCGTCGTCAATCTCGAAGCCGCCCAGCAGGCGCACGCGCCACACGGCGGCGTCGGCCGCGTCGGCAGACGAAAGCGGCGCGGCCAGCGTGGGGCTGTGAACGACGGACATCGGGGGCCAGTGTAGGCAGCAGCGGCGCGGCACGTCCACGCTGGGCATGCCGCAAAAGCCCCGGCGTGTGGACTTGCACCGGCGCTGCGCTGGCAACGCTTTGGCGCGCGCCGGCTGGTGTGGGGCAGCCGCTGCATGCAGTACGTGTTCACGGGGTATCGCTGTCGGCAAGGATTGGCGAAGTCTGCCCTCCCGCTTCGTACCGTCGGGCGCAACGCGGGGTGGCAGTCAGCCGGTCGGTGCTGGG
The DNA here is from genome assembly GCA_031371275.1 of Betaproteobacteria bacterium. Classification (GTDB taxonomy): domain Bacteria; phylum Pseudomonadota; class Gammaproteobacteria; order Burkholderiales; family Burkholderiaceae_C; genus Rubrivivax. The sequence continues at coordinate 1,255 of JANMJI010000243.1, read as the reverse complement.
ACCGCTGCGCCGGTCTGCGGCAGCAGGCTCGGCGGTACCGCGTTGGCGATGAACGCGTGGACCGCGCTGTGCATGAACTCCCACACGTCACGCCCCTGGCGCAGGCAGGTTTCATGAACGCTGAAGCCGCGAGACAGGAAATGGTCACCTCGCAGCGACCGGGTGGGCCCGGAGATCTTGCGCTTGAGCACGATGCTGCGCAGCGCCTGCTCCGCGGCGTTGTTGGTCGGCGCCAGCTTCGCATTCGTTGTGAACGCGCGCGCGGGCCCAGTTGACCCTTCGGCACGCCGGCCGGCAGCGCGCCCGCGTGCAGCCTGCCGCAGCCCGCGCAGCGGCCCCCGTAGATTGCGGCACTCGTCGACCTGTGCGCGCATGGGCGGCACTTCGAAGACCTGGTGACGCTGAGGTTGGTGGAGCCTTTCGACGAGGCCACCGCACTCACAAATCGCTTCGGGCTTGCAATCGACGATCCGATCCACCTGGTCCTCATCGAGCATGGCGCGGCTGTGGCCTTTATGCCCTGGCTGAGCGCCCCGCTTGCAATCGCTGGTGCGGCGTTGCGCACGGTTGAGCCTGCCAGGACCGTTTGTCGACGGCGGCTTGGACGAATTATTGGAATCCAGGTTGACGCGCTCTTCCAGCAGCTTCACGCGTTCGATCAGTAACGCGAATCACGGCGTGGCACTCAGGCACGGTCTGCGCAAGCTGCGCCATCCCAGCCTTGGCTGGGTCCACCGGAAGCGCGCTCAACGGCTTGACCTGCACAGAAAAGGTATCGCAATCAAATCAGCAATTTGCAACGAATACTTCAAGTCAGTCCAGCGCGATCGGCTGACCTCGCGTCGGCCCATGTGGGATCGGGTGGGGTACCCCGTGAACACGTACCCCTGCGCCAGCGCAGCCGTGCTGGGCTGGCTTTGGCGCTGGGCCGCGCGCCCCCTGTGGCCGATGCGGGGGGCTGCGGGGGCTGCGGCGCTTGCGCCACCAAAGCCACCGCGCCGGCGGCCGAACAGGTGGTGAAATTCGTCAGGCGCCCGCCCGGCGCTTGAGCAGCACCGCTGCACCCACCACCGCCAGCGCGGCCCCCCACAAAGGCCACAGGCCGGCGCGCGAGGCCCACCAGGCGAAGGGCGTCAGGCCCTGGCGGCCTTGCACCGTGGCTGTCAGCACACCTCGGGTGTAAGGCAGCAACTGCGCCATGACATGGCCGTGGTGGTCTATCACCGCGGTGGCCCCGGTGTTGGTGGCCCGCAGC
>JANMJI010000237.1:0-21093 GCA_031371275.1 Betaproteobacteria bacterium | reverse complement strand
CGCCCGCTGGCGCCGGTTTCCAGCGCCTGCATGCGGTGCAACCAGGCGCGGCCATCGTCCAGCCCGGCCCAGGTGGTGTAGGGCAAAAAGCGTGTGACGGAGTCGTCGCCGTTGATGCGCAGCAGGTCGGGCAGGTCGTCGGCAGCCACCGGCCGCAGCGTCAGCCGGGTGGTGTGCAGCGGTGGGAAATCAAACAGCGCCATGGCGGCAGCATAAGTCGCAAGCCCTGCCGCCTACAGCCCCAGGTCGCTCAAGCCCGGGTGGTCGTCCGGCCGCCTTCCCAGAGGCCAGTGAAAGAGCCGCTCACTTTCGGCGATAGGCAGGTCGTTGATGCTGGCAAAACGCCGTGTCATGAAACCGGCTTCGTTGAATGCCCAGTTCTCATTGCCATAGCTGCGGAACCACTGGCCGCTGGCGTCGTGGCATTCGTAGGCAAAGCGCACGGCGATGACGTTGCCGGTGAAGGCCCACAACTCCTTGATGAGGCGGTAGTCCAGTTCCCTGTCCCACTTGCGGCGCAAAAAGGCTTTCACCTCCTCGCGCCCCACAGGGAACTCGGCGCGGTTGCGCCAGCGCGTGTCTTCGGTGTAGACGCGGGCACAGACCTCGGGGTCGCGCGTGTTCCACGCGTCTTCGGCACCACGCACCTTCTTGGCTGCGGTCTCGGCCGTGAAGGGCGGCAGCGGTGGGCGCGTGTCCACGGTCAGTACGTTTTGTAGGAAAGGAACTTGCCGCTCATCACGATGTTCACGCGGTCGCCCTTGGGATCGGCCTCGCGCGTCAAGTCCATCTTGAAGTCAATCGCCGACATGATGCCGTCGCCGAACTCTTCGTGGATCAACTCCTTGAACGTCGTCCCATACACGCTCACAAGCTCATAGAAACGATAGATCAACGGATCGGTCGGCACGCTGGTCGGCAGGCTGCCTTTGTACGGCGTGACCATCAACCACTTCTTGTCCTCCGCACTCAGCCCGAAGACCTCAGTCACCACCGTGGCCTGCTCTTCGGTCAGCGTCATCTGCCCCAAACAAGCCGCGGTCACCCACTCCTTGCTCTGCCCCACCTGGGCAGCGACTTCGTGCCACTTCAGGCCCTTGCTGACCTTGGCGGTGATGATCTTCTCGGTAACGTCCAAACGGCTCATGCGATTCTCCTCAGCGGGGTTGCGTTGACAGGGGGAACAGGCGCCGGGTCGGGCAGACCCGGGCTGACTTCAATCGGCTGTGCCGGCGCGCGGCCGTGCGACAGGTCCTTGCTGCGCGCCACCAGGAAGTCGACCAGGTGGTTGCGTATGCGGTAGTACTGCGGGTCGTGGTGCAGCGTGGCGCGCACGCGGCTGCGCGGCATCGTGTTCTTCACGATCTCGGCCACCCGCGCCTGCGGGCCGTTGCTCATCAGCAGGATGCGGTCGGCGAGAAGAATCGCCTCGTCGACATCGTGCGTGATCATGAACACGGTCTGGTGCGTCTCGGCGCAGATGCGCAGCAACTCGTCTTGAATGGTGCCGCGTGTCAATGCGTCCAAGGCACCAAAAGGCTCGTCCAGCAACAGCATGCGCGGCTGTATGGCAAAGGCGCGGGCAATGCCCACGCGCTGCTTCATGCCGCCGCTCAAAGCGCTGGGCTTCTTGTCGATGGCGCTGCTCAAGCCCACCAGCGCGACGTACTTCTCGACCTGCTCGTTAAGTTGCGCACGGCTCCACTGCGGCCACTTGCTGCGCACCGCAAAAGCGATGTTTCTGCGCACCGTCAGCCACGGCATCAGCGCGTGGCCCTGGAACACCACACCACGCTCCAGGCCGGGGCCGGCCACCTCGCGGTTGTCCATGAAGACATGGCCGGTGGTGGCCGACTCCAGCCCCGCCAGCACGTTCAATATCGTCGTCTTGCCGCAGCCGCTGTGGCCGATGATGCAGACGAACTCGCCTTGGGCGATGCCGAAGTTGACGCCGTCAAACACCGGCTCGTTGAAGCCCGGGTAGCTCTTGCCCAGGCCCTCGACCTTGAGGAATTCAGTCGGCATACGTCACCGCTTTTTGCAAACGCGCAAACATCATGTCCAGCAACATGCCGATGATGCCGATGACCAGAATCGCAAAGATCACATTCGGCAGGCTCAGGTTGTTCCACTCGTTCCACACGAAGTAGCCAATGCCCGTGCCACCCACCAGCATCTCGGCGGCCACGATGACCAGCCACGCAATGCCCATGCTGATGCGCATGCCAGTCAGGATGGTGGGCGCGGCGGCGGGCAAGATCACCTCGAACGCTTTACGCAAAGGTCTAACTTCCAAAGTGCGCGCCACATTCAGCCATTCCTTGCGCACACTGGCGACGCCGAACGCGGTGTTGATGAGCATCGGCCAGACGCTGCAGATGAAGATCACGAAGATGCCGCTGATGGCGCTGTCTTTGATGGTGTACAGCGCCAGCGGCATCCAGGCCAGCGGCGATATCGGCTTCAAGACTTGAATGAACGGGTCCAGCGCGCGGTAGATCAGCGGGCTCATGCCGATGACGAAGCCCAGCGGAATGGCCACCAGCAGGGCGAGCACATACCCCAGCCCGACACGGCCCAGTGAATACATCAGCTGCAAGCCCAAGCCCTTGTCGTTGGGGCCGTTGTCGTAGAACGGGCTTGCCAGGTTGTGCGCGATGGCTTTGCCCATTTGCGCGAGTGTCGGAAAGCCGCTCTTGCCGGCGGTGGCGGGTGCGGCCTGGCTGGCCGGGTCTTTGCCCATCAGCTTGGCGTATTCCTGCTGTTCTGGCGTTAGCACCACCACCGGGCCGGCCACGGGCGTGGGTTGCAGCGTGGCCAAATGCCACACACCCAAGCCCAGCAGCAGGATCAGCAGCGACAGCAGCGAAGCCTTCAGCCTTTCTTTCAGCTCTCCCTGGCGTGCAGTGTTCATGGTTGGTGCTGCCTTCAGGCCATCTTGTGGATGGCGAAGCTCTTCAGGTATTCATCGGCCTTGGCGGCGTCGAACTCCTTGCCCATCACCTTGAACTTCTTGTAAGCACCATCGGGCACGGGCTGGCCCAGCTCTTTCATGTACTTCTTGGCGTCGGTGATGAGGAAGACTTTTTCGGCAATCTGCTTGTAGTTCACGTCGCCCTTGACGTAACCCCAGCGCTTCATCTGCGTCAGCATCCACACCGCCATGCTTTGCCAGGGCACGGGGTCGAAGTCGGCCCGGTCGGGCACGGTGCGCACATTGCCCAGGCCGTCGGCAAAGCGGCCGGTCAGCACCTGCGTCAACACCGCTTCGGGCTGGTTCAGGTATTGCGCCGGTGCAATCACTTTGGCTATGAGCTCTCGGTTCTCGGGCTTGCGCGCCATCGCTGCGGCGGTGAGCACACTGCGGAACAGGGCAGCGAAGGTGTTCGGGTTCTGTTGAATGAACGCTTCCGGCACACCGAAGGCGCAGCAGGGGTGGCCGTCCCAGATGTCGCGCGACAGGATGTGGATGAAGCCGGCTTCTTCAAACACCGCGCGCTGGTTGAAGGGGTCGGGGCCCAGGAAGCCGTCGATGTTGCCGGCACGCAGGTTGGCCACCATCTCGGCCGGCGGCGTGACGCGCAGTTGCACGTCGGTGTCGGGGTTGATGCCGTTCTCAGCCAGGTAGTAGCGCAACAAGAAGTTGTGCATGCTGTACTCAAAAGGAATGGCGAACTTGAAGCCCTTCCAGTTCTTCGGGTCGCGGTTGGTCTTGTGCTTGTTGGCCAGCGTGATGGCCTGGCCGTTGACGTTCTGAATCGTCGCCACATTCATGGCCTGGGCCTGCGAGCCCAGGCCCATGGTGATGGCCAGTGGCATGGGGCTGAGGAAGTGCGTGGCGTCGTACTCCTTGTTCATGATCTTGTCGCGTATCAGCGCCCAGCCCGCCGTCTTCGTCAACTGCACGCTCAGGCCTTGCTGGCGGTAAAAGCCCAGCGGGTCGGCCATGATGAGCGGGCTGGCGCAGGTGATGGGGATGAAGCCGATCTTCAGATCCTTCTTCTCCAGCGTTTTCTTCTCCTGCGCCATGGCCTGCAGCGGCGCGATCGGCAACAGGCTGGCGATGGCGGCCATCGCGGTGCGCCGGCCCACGCCCTTGAGGAAAGCGCGCCGCAGCGCCTCATGCGGAAACAGCGCCTTCATCAGCGTGGCTTCCATGAACTGGCGGCCCAAGCTTTCTTCACTTTCAGCCGCGCTACCACCATGGTCTTGCGGCGCGTGGTCGGCACCGCAGCCGCAGCGCATCATCAGCGGGCGGTCAGCGTCATAGGGGTCGTAGGCGGGCATGCTGGGCTTCATGGGGCTTTCCTTCAAGCTGGGTGTGATCGTAGAAAGCACTTTCCGTGCGCGCCATCGCCAGGCCGCGGTTTGTGGCGTAGCGCTGGCATGACAAACCTGTAGGGCCAGCCCTACACGGTGGGGCTGGCCGGCTTCTTGCACGCTGCAAGCCTGCGATGAACAGCCAAAGAAACTCCGCAGGCCCGGCCACAAGCCCTGCTGCCAGCCCGGCCGCCCCAGCCCATGCCAGCGAACCCACCGCCACCGACTGGCGCGTACAGGAATTGCTGTTGCTGACGCAGGTCATGCGCAGCGTGGGCCAGAGCCTGGCGCCCGCGGTGGTGCTGCGCGAAATGCTGCATTTGATGAGCGAGCTGCTGGGCCTGAACCGCGGGCGCATCGTGCTGCGCGACGAAGAAGACGGTGGCGCTTCGCGCATCCACCACGCCTACGGCCTGACGCGCGAAGAAGTGGCCCGCGGCCATTACGCCCACGGCGAAGGCGTGACGGGCCGTGTGCTGGCCACCGGCCAGCCGGCCATCGTGCAGGACGTCGACGCCGAACCGGCCTTCCTGTTCCGCGTCGTGCCACGCACCCGGCTGCCGCCGGAAACCGTGGCCTACATCGCGCTGCCGATTGAGGTCAATCGCCAGACGGTGGGCGTGCTGGGCTGCCACCGCATACGCAGCCGCCACCGCCAGTTGAATGACGACGTGGCCATCCTGCGCATCTTGGCCACGCTGGCCGGGCAGTTGCTGCAATTGCAGCGCCTGGTGGCGGCCACCACGCGCGGGCTGGTGGAGCGCAATGACCAGCTCACGCGCGCGCTGGAAAGTGCGGCAGCGCGTTACGGCATCGTCGGCACATCGGCGCCGCTGTTGCATGCTTTGGGTGAGCTGGAACGCGTATCCAGCGCCAGCGCCAGCGTGCTGCTGCTGGGTGAATCGGGCACCGGCAAGGAATTGTTTGCGCGCGCGCTGCACTTGAGCAGCCCGCGCCGGGATGCACCCTTCATCAAGGTGAATTGCGCGGCGATACCTGAAGCGCTGTTCGAAAGCGAATTGTTCGGCCACGAACGCGGCGCCTACACCGGCGCCCAAGGCGAACGCGCCGGCTGGTTCGAGTTGGCCGACGGCGGCACGATCTTTCTTGACGAGATTGGCGAGCTGCCGCTGGCTTTGCAAACCAAGCTGCTGCGCACGCTGCAAGAAGGCACCATCTTGCGGCTGGGCGGCAAGCGCGAGAAGAAGGTGGATGTGCGGCTGGTGGCCGCCACCCACCGAGACCTGGAACAAGAGGCCGCTGATGGGCGCTTCAGGCGCGACCTGTTCTACCGCTTGTACGTCATCCCCATTCGCCTGCCCAGCTTGCGCGAACGGCCCGAGGACATTGCGCTGTTGGCGCTGCACTTCCTGAACCGCGCCAACCAGGCGCACCAACGCAATGTCAATTTCAGCCCCGCTGCGTTGGCCAGGCTGGCGCGGCATGAATGGCCGGGCAACATCCGCGAACTGGCCAATGTGATCGAGCGCGTGGTGCTGTTGTCTGACACCGCCGTGGTGCCCGCGCAGGCGCTGGAACGCATGCTGCAAGGGCTGCCGGTGGCCACCGCGCCGCACAGTGGCGAAGCGCCACCGCAGCGCACAACACCCGCGCCCGCATCTGCTTCTGCGGTGCCCGAAGGCACTGGCGTGCGCGACTACTGGCGCGCCAATTCCCACCCCGCGCAACTGCTGCAAGACACGCTGGCCCGCCACGGCGGCAACCGTTCGCGTGCGGCCCAAGCGCTGGGCATGACGGCGCGTCAGTTTGGCTACCGCTGGCACAGGCTGGGCTTGCCGCGCGGCTGACCAACGCCGCGCCAAATTGTCGACATTCATCGACACATTGGTGATCTTTGTCGCCCGGCAGGTGACGGCCCGAAGGCTGTGCCAAGGACCGCATCCCCGCCGCATGGCCCTGCGGAAAAGGCCCTCACTGGGCGCACGCTGAAGACGCTGGCACGGCCGTTGCAATAGACCCTGGCGACCCCCACCGCGTGACCCCCGCACATCCCTACCACCCAGCCCGGAGCCTTCAGCCATGTCCAGCACGCCCACTCTCGTATCGCCCACCGAACTGCAGGCCTTGATGGCCAGCGAGCCCTGCGTGGTGCTTGACACACGCGACGCCGAAACCTACGCCGCCGGCCACATTTCCGGCGCGCAAAACATGCGCGAAATCTTCACCTACCTGGCGACTTCCACCGCCGAGGGTCTGGAAGCGCTGAAGGCCACCTTCGCCGCCGCCTTCGGTGCTGCCGGCCTGAGCGGCGAGGAAACCGCGGTGTTCTATGAAGACGCGCTGAACAGCGGCTACGGTCAAAGCTGCCGCGGCTACTACCTGCTGACGTGGCTGGGCTACCCCAAGGTGAAGGTGCTGAACGGGGGCTTCTCGGCCTGGAAGGCTTCGGGCCTGCCGACCAGCACCGAAATGCCGGCTGTCACGCCCGCCACCTTCCCTTTGCTGGCCACCACCGATGTGATGTTGACCAAGGAACAGGTGGCCGCCGCGCTGGGCACCGACGTGGTCTTGCTGGACGTGCGCGACATCGACGAGTGGACAGGCGAAAGCAGCTCGCCCTATGGCAAGGACTTCGCCCCGCGCAAGGGCCGGCTGCCGGGCGCGAAGTGGATCGAGTGGTACCGCTTCATGAAGCCCAGCGCGATGGGCCCGCAGATCAAGAGCCCGCTGGAAGTGCAGGCCGAATGCGCCACCGCCGGCATCGCGCCCACCGACACCGTGTACCTGTATTGCTTCAAGGGCGCGCGTGCTTCAAACACCTTTCTGGCGTTGAAGCAGGCTGGCTTCACCGACGTGCGCATGTACTTCGGCTCGTGGAACGAATGGTCGCGTGACCCGGCGCTGCCGATCGAGTCCGCGCCGCCGGTCGTCACGCGAGCGCCCAAGCTGGCCGTGGCCGCCTGAGCCCCCGGCTTCAAAACATAAAACATCGCTGTTGGAGACCCCATGACCGCCGTCCTCGCACCCACCACCGTCAAGACCCACCTGCGCCCCATCGACCGTGAAGGCCTGGCCAAGTTTGCCGCCGGCGGAAAGGCCGACCCCAGCCGCCGCGGCACCAACAAGGTCCGCACGGTGATGGAAGGCCAGTACCGATCGCTCAGCTACGTGGCCGACCACAAGCCGGTGGTGGTCGACGAGCCCTTGCACCTGTTCGGCGAAAACACCGCGCCGGCACCGGGCGAGATCGTGCTGTCGGCTTTGGGCGGTTGCCTGGCGGTCGGCATCACCGCAGTGGCGACCTGGAAACAAGTCGCCTTGAGCAAGCTGGAACTGTTCCTGGAAGGCGACATCGGCAACCCCGCGGCCTGGGGTGCCGGTGGCGCTGAAATGCTGCCGCCGCAAATGGGCTTCCAGGCCATCCGCGTGAAAGTGGTGCTGGAAGGTGATGCCCCGCGCGAGGTGCTGGACGAGATCGTCAAGCACGCCAACCTGTATTCGCCGGTGGCCAACAGTCTGCGCAATCCGATCGCGATGACGGTGGCCCCGGCCACAGGCGTGGCCTGAAACCCGACCGAAACCCGACCGAAACCCGAGCAGTAAGACCATGGCTTTGGCTGAACTTCACGACGCGCCGCCGGCCCTGTCGGCGGCACCCGCGCTTTCGATGCTCGAAGCGGTAAGCGCGCTGGCCGACGGCCCGCTGCAGGCCGCCGCCATCGCCACCGATACCGGCACCTATCCGCGGGCGCTGATGCAGGCCCTCGGCAGCGCCGGCGCCTATGCCGCGCACATCGGCCCGGGCAGCGCGCCGGGTGACTACGCCAGCGCCATACGCGCCATGGCCGAGGTCTCGCGCGTCTGCGGTGCCACCGGCTTCATGGTCTGGTGCCAGCAGGTCTGCGGGCTGTATTTGCAGCAGTCGGGCAACCCGGCGCTGATGGGTGACTTTCTGCACCGGCACGCGCAAGGCCAACGCCTGGGCGCCACCGGCATGAGCAACCCGATGAAGGCCTACGCCGGCATCGAGCCGCTGCTGCTGAAGGCCACGCCGGTGGCCGGCGGCTACCACATCAACGGCACGCTGCCCTGGGTCAGCAATCTGGGCGACGACCACTACGCCGGGGTGTTGGCCGGTGTTGAAGGTTTGCCCGAAGGTGCGTCGCGCGAGGTGATGTTCCTGCTGCGCTGCGACGCGCCCGGGGTGGAGTTGCGCAACTGCCCGAGTTTCTCAGCGATGGAAGGCACCAACACCTGGGGCCTGCGCTGCACCGATTTGTTCATCGGCGCCGACGACATCATCGCCGACCCTGCCAGGCCTTTTATCGCCCGCATCCGCGCCGGCTTCATCCTGCTGCAAACGGGCTTTGGCCTGGGTGTGGTGCAAGGCGCCATTGACTCGATGTGGCGCGTGGAAGCGGCGCTGGGCCATGTCAACCAGTATCTGGAAGACCGGCCCGACGAAGTGCAGGCCGAGCTGGACGCGCTGTGGGAACGCATCGAAACCCTGGCGCTGACGCCCTTCGCCACCGAGAAGGATTACTTCATCGACGTGCTGGACGCCCGTGCCCACGCCAGCGAGCTGGCCTTGCGCGCAGCGCAGAGCGCGCTGCTGCATGCCGGCGCCCGCGGCTACCTGCTTTCAAGCGATGTGCAGCGGCGCGTGCGTGAATCGCATTTCGTGGCCATCGTCTCGCCGGCCATCAAGCACCTGCGCAAGGAAATGGCAAGGCTGTCGGCGCCTGAGCTGCCGGCGTGAGCGCAGTGGTGGGTGAAGGACTGGGTGAAGTGGTGGGTGAAGACGAGACTGCGGCCAACCAGGCCTGGCGCCAATACCTGTGCCGCGTCTGCGGCCTGATCTACGACGAAGCCAAGGGCGACGCCGACAGCGGGCTGGCCCCCGGCACGCGTTTTGAGGACATTCCCGACGACTGGGCCTGCCCCATCTGCGGTGTCGGCAAGGCCGATTTCGAGCCCTACACACCCGCACCCGCACCCGCAGTGGCTGCTGGCAGCCGCGCCGCGGGCGGGCGCAGGCCTGCGGTGCGTGGTGCAATGAGCGGCGCAACGCAGCGCGTGAAAACCAGCCGCGCCCCGGGTGTGGTCATCGTCGGCGCCGGCCGCGCGGGCTGGCAGGTGGCGCAGTTTTTGCGCGAACGCAGCGCCACGCTGGCCATCACCATCGTCAGCGCGTGTGATGGCGATGTTTACGACAAGCCCACGCTGTCGGTGGCGGTGTCGCGCGGGCTGGCGCCCGACGCGCTGGTGCGCGAAGGCGCAGCGCAAGCCGCGCAGCGCCTGAACGTGCGGCTGGTGGCCGGCGCACATGCCGTGGGCGTGGACGCCGCCGCACACCGCCTGCGCACCACCCGCGGCACCTTGCGCTACCGCCAGCTAGTGCTGGCGCAAGGCGCGCAACCGGCACTGCCGGCCTGCTTGCCGGCGGCGCATGTGTGGCGCATCAACGACCTGGTGGCCTACCAAAAATTGCGCCGGGTGCTGGACGGTGCTTCGCGCCACATCGCCATCGTCGGCGCCGGCCTGGTGGGTTGCGAGCTGGCCAACGACCTGGCGCTGGCCGGCCACCGCATCACCTTGCTGGACGTGCAAACCCGCCCGCTGGCGGCGCTGCTGCCGGCGCAAGCCAGCACGCGGCTGCTGGCCGCCTGGCAAGACCTGCCCATCAACTTTCTGGGTGGCGCTCAGGTGCTGGGTGTGGTGCCCGTGGGTGGGGCTGGGGGCGGCGGCTTTCATGTCGCACTGCAGGGCAGCACGCCGCTGCAGGCAGACCAGGTCATCGCCGCCACCGGCCTGCGCGCCAGCCCACGCCTGGCCGCCAGCGCCGGGTTGGACTACGACCGCCAGGCCGGCGGTATCAGCGCCGATGCGGCGACGCTGCGCACCCGCCACCCCGACATTCACGCCTTGGGTGATTGCGTGGTGGTGCAAGGCCAGGCCAGCCGCTATATCGAGCCCATCGCGCGCCAGGCCCAGGCGATCGCGGCTTGCATCGTGCCCGGGCCCGACGCGGTGCTGGCCGGTACTTCGGCGCCCGCACCGCTGCTGCGCGTGAAGACCAGCCGCCTGCCCATCACCGTGGTCGGCGTGGTGCAAGCGGGCAGCGCCTGGTTCACCGAACGTGACGACGCGCAAGGCCTGCTGATGCACCAGCGCAGCGCCAGCGGCGCCGTGGCCGCCTCTCTGCGGGCCACGCCACCTTCGGCGCGCATGGGCACAGGCGGCACAGGCGGCACACGCAACACCGGCGACCTACGCGCAACCGGCTGAAACAGACGCCGCCAACGCGGTGAAGTTGGCGCATAAAGCGAAATAGCCCTTGCCGCAGGGTTCATTTCGTCACCTCGCCGGGGCCGGCGCCGCGTAAGCTGTTTGTCGTGGCGGCCTGTTTGTGGCGGCCTGCAACGACTGCGGCCCTGGTGGCGCACCGGCTATGACCGAATTTGACGTTTTATGGTGGTGGGCGCTGGCGGCCGTGGCCGCCGTGGTGGTGGCTGGGCTGCGGTGGTGGCGTGCCCGCCAGGCCGCGCAGGCCCGCGCTGCTGCGGCAAAGGTGGCCCTGCAACAGCAGGCCCGGCAAGCCGCGGCCAGGGCGGCAGCCGCCGCCGCTGTAGCCGACCGAGCACAGGCCCAGGCCGAGGCGCAGGCCGAGGCGCAGGCGCGAGCGCGTGCCCAGGCACAAGCCGACCAAGAACGCGCCGAAAGACATGCCGCTGCTGGCGCTGCGCGGGCCCAGGCACAAGCCGCCGCACTGGCCGCCGCGCATGCCGCCGCAGAAGCCGCCGCACAAGCGCAGGCTGCCGCTGAAGCGACCGAGCAGGCCCGCGCCACGGCCCAAGCCCAAGCCCGCACCCGCGCCCAAGCCGAGTTCATCGCCCGGCAGCAACAAGAGGCTGAAGGCCAGGCCAGGGCCGAGACCGCCAGGCTGGCGGCGCTGGCCACAGCAAGCGCAGCGCCGCCCACCCCGCGCCGGCTGGCCCCCGAACAAACGCTGGTCATGGTGGCCGACGACAGCAAAGTGGTGCGCGTCAAAACCAGCCGTCTGCTGGCCCAGCACCGCTACCGCGTGGTGCTGGCCGAAGACGGCGTGCAAGCCGCGCAGTTGCTGGAACAGGAAGTGCCGCTGGTGCTCGTCACCGACGTGGAAATGCCCGGTATGGACGGCTTTGCGCTGACCCGCCATGTGCGCAACCACCCGCGGGCACGGCACATCCCGATCATCATGATTACCTCGGCCGATGAGCGGCTGAAAGCCGCCGCAGCCGAAGCCGGTGTGACACTCGTGCTGGGCAAGCCCTACCCCGAAGAAGCGCTGCTGGCCTGCATCGAACAAGCCCAGGCGCTGGCCGGCGCTACCGCAGCCGTTTGAAACAAGCGGCCGGCGCTACAGCAGCGCCTGGCGCAGTGCCAGAAGCGCCAGTTCCACATCGTTGCGCACGCCGGTTTTTTCCAGGATGCGCGCGCGGTAGGTGCTGACGGTGTTCGGCGCCAGCACCAGTTGTTCGGCTATCTCACCCACGCTGCTGCCGGCGGCCAGCAAGCGCAAGACCTGGTATTCGCGGTGCGACAACAGCGCTTGCAGCGGCTTGTCGTCTGCCCCCGGCCCGCCCGGCGCAGCCAATGCACCGGCCAGCAGTTCGGCCACGCTGGGTGTGATGAACAGGCCGCCACGCGCGACGCGGCGTATCGCGTGCACCATCTGCTCGGCGTCAGCGCTTTTGTTCAGGTAGCCCGCTGCACCCAGCTTCAGGCTGCGCACCGCGTACTGGCGGTCGGGGTAGGTGGACAGCATCAGCACCGGCAGTTTGGGCGCTTCGCTTTTAAGCTGGCGCAGGATGTCCAGGCCATCACGCTGCGGCAGCGCGATGTCCAGCAACACCACGTCGACGCCTCCGGCGCGCACATGGGCCAGCGCTTCCGATCCGTTGGCCGCTTCGGCCACCACCAAGAGGGGCTCGGCAGCGTCGGCACCTTCTGAGGCGTCAGCCGCTTCAGCCGCATCGGCCAGCACCATGCGTATGCCCTGGCGCACGATGAGGTGGTCGTCGCAGATCAGCACGCGGATCATGGTCGCAGCAGCCTGGTTTGCAGCGCTCGATCTTGCAACGGCTGGGTCTGCAATGGCGGGTTTTGCAACGGCTGTGTTTGCAATGGCGGATCTTGCAACGGCATCTCAAGCCGCACGCGCGTGCCCTGGCCGGGCGCGCTGTCTATGAACAGCCGACCGCCGAAATGGCCAGCCCGTTCGCGCATGCCCATAACGCCGAAACTGTGCGGGTCGGCAAAGGCTTCTGGCGCGGCGCCGACACCGTCGTCGCGCACATCGATGGTCAGCACCGGGCCGGGCGGTTCGTCGACGGCGATTTGCAATCGCACACACCTGGCCTGCGCATGGCGGGCGACGTTGCTGAGCATCTCCTGGAAGATGCGGAACACCGCTATCGCCAGCCCGCCTTCGGGCGGTGGCACGCCGGCAGCCACCTGCACGACCAGCGTGGCTTCAAGCTCGCTGCTTTCGATGAATTCCTGGGCCTGCCATTCCAGCGCCGCCCACAGGCCCTGGTGGTCAAGAATGCTGGGGCGCAGGTCGGTGATGATGCGGCCCACGTTGTCCACCGCGGTGTCGATCAGCCGGCCCATGCCCTGCAATTTGGCCACCAACGCGGCTTGTTCAGGCACGCGCTTGCCCAGCCAGTGGGTGTCCATTTTCAGCGCCACCAGCAACGACCCCAGTTCGTCGTGAATTTCGCGCGCGATGCGCTTGCGTTCGTCTTCGCGCACGGTTTCCAGGTGAATGGCCTGGTCGCGCAGTTGCTGCGTGCGTTCGGCCACGCGGCGTTCCAGCCCGTCATTGGTCTTGCGCAACAACTCCTCGGCGCGCTTGCGTTCTGTGATGTCGACGAAGGTGGCCACCGCGCCGCGCACGGCGCCATGCTCGATCACCGGGTAGCTGCTGTATTCGGCCGGGAAGCTGCTGCCGTCGGCGCGCCACAGCACTTCATCGTCGATGCGGCAGGGCAGGCCGCGGCGGAAGGCGTTGAAGATGGGGCAGTCGCATTCCGGGTAGTGGCGGCCATCTGCATGGGTATGGTGCATCAAGCCGTGCATATTGCGGCCCAGCACCTCTTCGGTGCGCCAGCCCAGGGTTTGCGCCGCCGCCCGGTTGACAAAGGTGCAGCGGCCTTCCATGTCGATGCCAAAAATACCCTCGCCGGTGCTTTCCAGCAGCAGGGTCAGGCGGTCGGTCGTCACAGGCGTCATGACGGTGGCGGCGCAATCGGCGTGCCAGCGGCCATGCCCGGGCCCACCATGCCTGTCAGCGTGGCCGGGCAGCTGTATGGAGGCACAAGCGTGCAGGCGCAATCACCGCGCAATCAGGGCGCAGTCACCGCGCAATCAGCGCGCAATCAGGGCGCAATCAGGGCGCTTGCATGCCCTTGGCCTGCAACACGGCGGCGGCCTGCGGGCCGCTGAGCCAAGCCAGCAAGGCCTTCGCCGCGCCTGCGTCGCGCGCCGCTGCTGACACGCCGCCGGCATACACCGTGTAGTTCTGGATCTCGGCCGGCAGCGGCCCCACCAGCGTGGTGCCGGGCACGCCCATCAGTTCGCTGATCTGGTGGATGGCGATGTCGGCTTCGCCGGTCAACAGGCGCGGCGCCACCAGCCCGCCAGGCACCAGTACGGCCTTCGGTTTGAGCTGCTCGGCAATGCCCATCTTGTCGAACAACTGCCACAGGTAGATGCCGCTGCTGCCACCGGCGGCGGGGTCGATGGTGGCCACCGCGCGGGCTTGCAGCAGTGTTTTCTGGAACGCCACCACGCTGCCGATATCGGGCAGCGGCGCGCCCTGCTTCACCGCCACGCCAATGGCGACCTGGGCCAGGCGCTGCGGGCCCGGCGCCACCTGGCCGGTCTTGACCAGGGCTTCCAGCGCGGCCGGGGTCAACACCACCAGATCAAAAGGCTCGCCGCCGATGATGCGTTTTTGCAGCGCTCCAGCGGTGTCGTTGTCAACCACCAGCCGGTGGCCGCTGTGCTGCTCAAAGCCGGGCGCGAGCGCCAGCAGCACCGACTTGTAGGCACCCGCGGTCAGCACCTTGATTTCTGCCGCTTGGGACATGCCGGCGGCCAATGCCAGCACCGCGGCAGCGCACCAGCCAGGCCAGCTACGACGGGGCTTGCTTGTTCGGTCACCGTGAAAGCCTGTTGTGGTCATCACCGCTCCTGCTGCCTGTTCGGCTCGCAAGACTAAAGCCCCCCGTGCTGCCCCACGCTGCGGCAGGGTGACACCGCCGCTTGTGCCAAGCTGCGGCCGATTGCGCCGGCTGAACAGGCTTTCAGGGCGCGCCGTCCAGCCAGCTGTACGGGTCTTGCAGCCCCGCTTCCAGCGCCTGCACATAACGCCCGACATGCAGGCCATCCACCAACGCGTGATGGACCTCTACCGACAGCGGCAACCACTGGTGCGGGCCTTCGGCGCTGATGCGACCAAAAGCCAACTTGGGCACCGAGTCTTCACGGCCCCAGTTGCGGGCGTGCGAGAAGCTGCTGAAGTGCAGCCAGGGCAGCGTCGTCAGGTGCAGCAGCGCCGTTTCTTCCAGCCGCGGCTCGAACGCTGCGGGGCCTTGACGCGCGGCGTCGATCTGCAGCGCGGCCTGGCGGGCAAACTGGGTGTAGCTGGCGGCATGCTGCAAATAGGCAAAGCCGAAACTTTCATCAGCGCGCAGCACCGTGGTGCTGCCATGCACGACTTCGTGGATGCGCACTTTGCCGCCTTCCAGCCGCAGGCGAAAGGGTTGCTGCGCATTGGCCACGCACAGCGCCAGGTGGTAGCAGGCCAGCATCAGGCCGCGGGCCGTGGTTGCGGGCAGGGCTGCTTGCTGGGCCGCTTGCCGGGCTGTCAACGCAGTACGCAACGGCGCCACGTCCAGCCGCACACAGACGCTGAAGTACGGTTTGTCAAAAGCGCGGAAGTACTCAAAGGCACCGCGCCGCGCCCAGGTGTCGGTGTTCAGGTAGTCGGCCATGGTGCGCATGATGCCGCGTCAGCGGCGCCAGCAGCATTCAAGGCCCGGCGCGCCTGCAGGGCGAAGACGACGCGGCGCAGCGATGTAGCAGGCGTGGATCGATGAGATCGTGGCGCTGTCCCAATGCGAGGCGGCTGTGGCCGCTGCGGCCCTGCCAGATGCGGGCAGGCGTACTAGAGTGCGGGCTGCCCAAATCCACGCAGCCCGCGCAGCCAATCCCATGCACATCACCATCGCCCCCGGCGTTCGCCTGTTCGTTGACGTGGAAGGTTGTGGCCTGGTGCCCGAAGGCCCCCGCATGCGCGAGAAGCCCACGTTGGTGCTGATGCACGGCGGCCCGGGCTACGACCACAGCAGCTTCAAGCCGATCTTCAGCGCGTTGGCCGACGTGGCGCAGATCGTCTACTACGACCACCGCGGCCATGGCCGCAGCGACAGGCGGCCGGCGGATGAGTGGACGCTGGACATCTTTGCCGACGACCTGGTGCGGCTGTGCGACGCGCTGGGCATCGTCAAGCCGGTGGTGCTGGGGCAGAGCTTCGGCGGCTTTGTCGCCCAGCGCTATCTGGCGCGGCACCCCGCGCACGCCGCCAAGGTGGTGCTCAGCAGCACCAGCTACCACCTCGGGCTGGAGCGCAAGGTGGCGGCCTTCACGCGCTTCGGCGGCGCCGCAGCAGGCGCTGCCGCGCGCAGCTTCTGGACCGCCCCCAGCCCCGCCACCTGGGGCCCGTACAACGCGCATTGCCGCGATGTCTACAACCGCACGCCGGCCGACCCGCAAGGCCGCGAACGCACGGTGTTTAACGAAGACATCCTGTTTGCCAGTGCGGCAGGTGAGCAGCAGACCATGAACCTGCTGCCCGGCCTGGCCGGCGTGCAATGCCCGGTGCTGGTGATGGCCGGCGCGCTGGACCCGGTGACACCGCTGCAAGACGCGCTGGAGATTGCCGCGGCGATACCCGCGCCTTGGGGCCGGCTGGCGACCTTCGACGCGGCCGGCCATGGCGCGTGGCGCGACATGCCGCACGAGGCTTTCGCGGTGCTGCGCGATTTCATCACCGCGGCCTGACACCGCGCCAGGCGCTGCGGCAGAACAGCACAGCATTACCAGGGCATAACAAAGCAACAGCACGACAGGCCAACAGCACAACGGCGCTGCGGCCCGGGCTGTCAGCGCTCGCGCAGATCAGCGCGGCGGTTCTGCGCCCAGGCGGCTTCGTCACGGGCCTCAGACAGCGGGCGCGTATCGCCAAAGCTCACCGCTTCCAGTTGCACCTCGGGCACGCCGAGCAGCAGCAATGCCTTGACGACGGCCTGCGCCCGCTTCTGGCCAAGCGCCAGGTTGTATTCGGCGCCGCCACGGTCGTCGGCGTGGCCTTCCACGACCCAGCGCGCGCCGGGGTTGGCCAGCAACCAACGTGCATGCCCTTCAAGCAACGCGCTGAACTCGGTTTTGATGTCGAAGCTGTCGAAGTCAAAGGCCAGCCGGCTGGCTTCGGGCGCGCTGTGGGCTTCGGGCAGCACAAGCGAAACGGGTGTTGATGAAGACCCGGACGGCACGGGTGCTGCGGATGGCGCGGGTCGTGCCGGTGTTGCGTTGGCTACCAACGTGTTGGCCTTGGCAGTCAACGCAGCAGCGGCCGGCGCAGCGCTGCCGCCGGCTGCCCCGGCCAGCCGCGCCGCTGCCCGGGCCCGTTGCGCTGCTTCGGCTGCCGCCGCCGCCGCGGCCACGGCCTCTGGCGTGGACCACACGGTGCTGTCTGCGCTGCGCGTCACCACCGGCGGCG
The DNA here is from genome assembly GCA_031371275.1 of Betaproteobacteria bacterium. Lineage (GTDB taxonomy): Bacteria > Pseudomonadota > Gammaproteobacteria > Burkholderiales > Burkholderiaceae_C > Rubrivivax. The sequence goes on along the minus strand of JANMJI010000237.1, from coordinate 3,980 downwards.
AGCGCGGGTCGTCGGGCAGCGGTTGAGAAGCACAGCCGGCGAACATCACGGCAGCAAGGCCGAGGGGCAGCAGGCAGCGGGCGCAGATGTCCATCGTCGGGCTCCATGCACAGGGCAGTTCGGGTGCAGGGGCGCATTCTGTGGCGCCATCGGCGCGCTGGGTAGCCCCCACATCCTCTGGCAGGCGGATGGCCCGCCACAATGCGCTGGCCATGCAAACCATCGCCGTCATCGACTTCGAGACCACCGGCATGTCGCCCGCCCAAGGCGCGCGTGCCACCGAGATTGCCGCGGTGCTGGTGCGGAACGGTCAAATCGTCGGGCGCTTTCAGAGCCTGATGAACAGCGGCACCTGGGTGCCGCCGTTCATCGAGCAGTTGACCGGCATCAGCAACGCCATGCTGGCCGCCGCACCGCCCGCGCGTGCGGTCATGCACGAGGTGATGCGCTTCACGCGCGCTTGCCCGCTGGTGGCCCACAACGCGGCTTTTGACCGGGGCTTCTGGCAGGCCGAGGCAGCACTTGCGGGTTGCGAGGCCGACCCGGCGCACCGCTTTGCCTGCACGCTGCTGCTGTCGCGGCGGCTCTACCCGCAGGCGCCCAACCACCGGCTGGGCACGCTGGCCGCCCTGCACCGGGTGCCTGACCACGGCCGCGCCCACCGCGCGCTGGCCGACGCGATGACCACTGCCCACCTGCTGCTGCAAATGCAGCGAGATATGGCTTCGCGTTTTGCGCAGGTGCTGGGTGGCGCGATGGTGGACCATGCGCTGTTGTGCGACGTGCAGCGGGCGCAGCGGCTGCAGGTGCAACAGTGTCTGGTGCAGCGGGCCGGCCGCCTGGCCATTGCCGGGCAGCCGGTTAATGGCTGATGGCTAATGACTAATGACTAATGGCTAATTGCCAATTACGAATAGCTGACGGCTGCCGGCTGAAAACGCCCGAGCGCCGCAGCGCTCAGGCAATGCCAATCACTTTGTGTGTTTGCAGGCTCAGCCGCCATTGCGGGTGGGCCAGGCAGTAGGCCACCGTCTGTTGCGTGTTGTGTTGCCGCGCGGGGCCGTCCATGGGCTGCAGGAAAAAGTGCTTGAAGTCGAGATCGGCGAAGCGTTCTGGCAAGGCCGTGGGCTGCGGATAGACGAGCTTCAATTCACTGCCGCTGGTCAAGACCATTTTGGCGTTGGCTTTCGGGCTCACGCAAATCCAGTCCAGCCCCGGCGGCGCGGCTTGGGTGCCGTTGGTTTCCACCGCCACTTCAAAGCCTTGCGCGTGCAGCGCGTCGACCAGCGGCGTGTCCAGCTGCAGCAGCGGTTCGCCGCCGGTGCACACGACCAGCGGTTTGCCGCCTGCACCACGCTCGCCACGCTCGCCAGCAGCGCCGCGCGGGCTGGCGGGCCACTGTGCGGCGACCGCAGCGGCCAGCGCCAGCGCACTGGCGAACTTGCCGCCGCCGGGCCCGTTGGTGCCTGTGAAATCGGTGTCGCAGAAGTTGCACACGGCCTGGGCGCGGTCTTCTTCACGGCCATTCCACAGGTTGCAGCCGGCAAAGCGGCAGAACACCGCGGCGCGGCCGGCCTGGCCGCCTTCGCCTTGCAGCGTGTAGAAGATTTCTTTGACCGCGTACATCTTGTCTAGACAGGCAAGGCCGGCGCTGCATCGCCCAGCAACGCGATGGCGCCGCAGCCGCGCGTCTCAAACACATCCACCCGGTCCAGCTGCGGCAGCAGGGCGCCGGCGCGGGCCGCTATCCAGTGCGCGATGGATGCGGTGTCGCAGTCGACAAGGTCTTCAATTTCATGCAGCGGCTGGTGATCCAGCAACTTGAAGATCGGGTTGAAGACGGCCTTCACGTCACCGAAGTCGACCGTCCAGCCCAGCACGTTGTCCAGCGGCGCACACAGGTGCAGGCGCAGCGTGTAGGTGTGGCCGTGCGTGCGCCGCAGCGGGCTGGCCGCGGGGGCACGCTTGAGCTGCAGTGCGCTGTCCAGCGTCAGCGCTTTCCAGATGCGGTAGTGCTGGCCGTCGTAGCTGGCGCCACACGAGCCGGTCTCATGCACCGTGACCCAGCTCAGCGCCGGCAGCGCGGCTTGCAGGCGCTGCCAGATCCAGCCCGCCAGCACTTCGCTGGTCGGGTTGTGCAGGCCGGGCACATCGTTCAGGCAGACGTGCTGCAGCGCTGCGTGCAGCGGCGCCCACAGGGTGTCCAGGTGGTCGTGGTCGATGGCCTGGTCGCCTGTGCCCGGCGCCTGTCTGGCATGCACGGTAACCTCGAAGCCATGGCCGTGCATGCGCCCGCAGGGGTGGCCGGCGGCGACGTTCGGCAAGCGGTGCGCCGACTGAAACGCGTAGCGCCGCCACAGGTGCGCAGCCCCGTCGGCGTCCAGGCAGACGCCTTCGTGCGCGGTGCTTTGCAAGCCCATTTGTTCGATGCCGGGTAGATCCAATTGCTCACGCACCCAGCGCGCCAGGTTCTCGTCGCTGGGGTGGCGCAATTGCTCATTCAACAGGCTGTAATCAAGCGGCGCGATGCGGGCGGCCAGCGTGTCACGCAGCCGCTCGACTTCGCCGCCGGGGAAGTGCGCCCAGCCCGCTGGCAAGGCGCAGCGCACTTGGGTCAGAAAGCTGTGACCGTGCAGACGGCGCGAGCGGTGGCCTGCGGGCAGCATGGGCAGATGGCGTGCGGCCTCGAAGCCGGCGGCGGCGCTGAAAAGGGTCTTGATCGGCGCTATAGGCACGAGGGGGATGATGGGCATAAGGGGCATCGAATGGGCCTGCTCAGGCCATGCCGAAGCGCTGGTAAAGCGGGTCGGGCACGCCGGCTTGCGCAAAGCCCTTGGCGCGCAGCAAGCAAGAATCGCAAGCGCCGCAAGGGCGGCCGTCGGCGCCGGGGTCGTAGCAACTGCTGGTCATGGCGTGGTCGACACCCAGCGCCAGCCCGGCCTGCACAATTTGCGCTTTGCTCATGCTGATGAGCGGGGTGTGAATCTTCAGTCGCTGCGTGCCTTCGACGCCGGCTTTGGTGGCCAGGTTGGCCATGGCCTCGAAGGCGGCAATGTATTCGGGCCGGCAGTCGGGGTAGCCTGAATAGTCCAGCGCGTTGACGCCGATGAAGATGTCGCAAGCCCCCAGCGTTTCGGCCCAGGCCAGCGCAAAGCTCAGGAACACCGTGTTGCGCGCCGGCACGTAGGTGACGGGAATGCCGTGTGCCCTGTCGACGGCCGAACGGCCCTTGGGCACCGCGATGTCGGCCGTCAGCGCCGAGCCGCCAAATACACGCAGGTTGATGTCGGCAATCACATGCTCGGTCGCGCCGACGGCCTGCACCACGGCCGCTGCAGCAAGCAGTTCGTGGCTGTGGCGCTGGCCGTAACGAAAGCTCAAGGCGTAGACATCAAAACCCTGGCTGCGCGCCAAGGCCAGCACGGTGGTGGAATCGAGCCCGCCGCTGAGCAGCACCACAGCGCGGGGTTGGCTCTGGGTCTGTGGCGTCATGGCCTGCGCATTGTCAACATGTCTTGCCCGCCGCCGACGACGTCAAGCGTCGATGTTCGCGGCCCGCAAGGCGTTGCTCTCGATGAATTCGCGGCGCGGCTCGACCTCGTCGCCCATCAGCATCGTGAACACGCGGTCGGCTTCTATGGCGTCGTCGATCTGCACCTTCAGCAGCCGGCGCACGGTCGGGTCCATCGTCGTTTCCCAGAGTTGGCCGGGGTTCATCTCGCCCAGGCCTTTGTAGCGCTGGCGGCCCACCGCAGCTTCGGCCTGCGTCATCAGCCAGGCCATGGCGGTGCGGAAGTCACCCACCTTGTGCTCTTTCATCTTCTCGCCTTCGCCGCGGCGCACCACCGCATCGGCGCTCAACAGGCCCAGGAATGAAGTGCCGGCGGTGGCCAGCGCAGCGTAGTCGGCGCCGTGCACAAAGTCTTGCGTGATGACGCTGCTCTTGATGTTGCCGTGGTGGCGGCGGCCGATGCGCAACA
>JANMJI010000236.1:0-2112 GCA_031371275.1 Betaproteobacteria bacterium | reverse complement strand
CCGCTGTATTTCAAGCTCGGCCTCACGTCGATTTACGGCTATTTGCAGCACCGGCTGGGGCCGCGAAGCTACCGCACCGGTGCGGTGTTTTTCATGGTCTCGCGCACGCTGGGCGCCACCGCGCGGCTGTACCTGGTGGTGAAAGTTTTGCAGGACATGATCTTGTCCAACATGGGTGTGCCCTTCTCGCTGACGGCAGCGCTCATCTTGCTGATGATCCTGCTGTACACGGTGGAAGGCGGTGTGCGCACCATCGTCTTCACCGACACGCTGCAAACCGCCGGCATGTTGCTGGGCCTGGGTGTGTGTACGGTGTTCCTGCTGCAACGGTTGGACCTGTCGGCGGGGCAGGCGCTGGTGCAGATGCATGAGCGCGGCCTGGCGCAGGTGTGGGGCACCGACCCGCTGGCCAAGGACTTCTTCGTCAAGCAGTTGCTGGCCGGCGTGTTCATCGCCATCGCGATGACCGGCATGGACCAGGAAATGATGCAGAAGAGCCTGTCGGTGCGCCGCCTGCGGGACTCACAAAAGAACCTGCTGGTACTGGGCGTGGTGATGCTGGCCGTGGTGTCGGTGTTCCTGTTCCTGGGCGGTTTGCTTTACCTGTTCGCGCCGACCGTGGGCCTGCAAGTGGCCGGTGACCGCATCTTCCCGGCCGTGGTGCTGGGTCATCTGCCGGTGGCGGTGCAGGTGTTGTTCGTCATCGCACTGGTGTCGGCACTGTTTCCCAGTGCCGATGGCGCGTTGACAGCGCTGACCAGCAGCTTTTGCATCGACCTGCTGGGCCTGCAGCAGCGCAGCACCTGGACCGCTGCGAAGAAAGCCCGTGTGCGCCGCGGCGTGCACCTGGGTTTTGCGCTGCTGTTCATGGCTTTGGTGATGGTCTTCAAGGCACTGGACGACCCCAGCATGATCGGCTTGATCCTGAAGCTGGCGGCCTACACCTACGGCCCGCTGTTGGGGCTGTTTGCCTTTGGTGTGCTGACGAAGCGGACTGCGCCTGACCGCTGGGCGCCGCTGATCTGCATCACCGCCCCGGCGCTGTGCTGGCTGTTGGACGCCTTTCAGCAAACGCTTTTGGGCGGCTGGCAACTCGGGCTGGAGTTGCTGGTGCTGAACGGGGCGCTGACCTTCGCTGGGCTGTACGTGCTGTCAAGACGTTAGGCTGCCGCAGACACCACCGCCGCCCTCGGCGCAGACGACAGTACGGCCGTCAGCGCAGCCGTCAGTGCAGACACCCGCGCGGCCATCACCGCCGCACCAATTTCCGGCCCGCGTTTGCCGCGCGCTGCGGCCTGTGCGGCGGTGGCAGCCGTGTCAATGGCGCGCGCCGCTTCCAGCAGCACCGGCAGACGCGTGGCTGGCAGGTAAGGCCGGTCTTCCAGCCCAGTGCGGCCGCGGGCATCGCACTCGCAAGCCTGCAGCACCAGCGCAAAACGTTCTGGCCGGCGCAGCGCGTCGCAGCGTTCGAACAAGCGCACCAAAGCGCCGGCGCTCAAGCCCGCGCTGGCGTGGATGTGGGTGTGCTCGCGTGCCACCACTTCGGCCAGTTCGCGGCAGTCGGTGGGCACGCGCAGGCGTTCACCCACGGCGCGCGCCAGCTTCGCGCTGCGCCCTTCGTGGCCGATGTGGCGCGGCCAGGCTTCGCGTGATGTCGCTCCCTTGCCCAGGTCATGCCCCAGGCAGGCCCAGCGCACGGCCAGTGGCGCGTGGGCGCGGGCGCATTGGTCCAGCACCATCATCAGGTGCACGCCGGTGTCGATTTCGGGGTGGTGTTCGGGCGGCTGCGGCACGCCCCACAACTTATCCACCTCGGGCAGCAAACGCGCCAGCGCGCCGCAGCCACGCAAGACCTCGAACATGCGGCTGGGTTGGTCGGCCATCAGCCCGCGCGACAACTCCTGCCACACGCGTTCGGGCACCAGCGCATCGACCTCGCCGTTGGCCACCATCTGTTGCAGCAGCGTTTGCGTTTCAGGCGCCAGCGTGAAGGCTGGGAAACGCGCCGCCAGCCGCGCCACGCGCAGCAGCCGCACGGGGTCTTCAACAAACGCCGCCGAGACATGGCGCAGCACGCGCGCGGCGATGTCGCGCTGGCCGCCGTGGGGGTCG
>JANMJI010000191.1:0-10530 GCA_031371275.1 Betaproteobacteria bacterium | reverse complement strand
GCGGTGGGCAACCGCGTCGAGACCCTGCACCGCAGCAGCTTCGGGCCGTGGGCACTGCCGGTCGGGCTGGCGGCGGGTCAATGGCGGTGGATCTCGCTGGCCGAACGTGCCGAGATGGACCGGGCGCTTGAGGCTCCGCGGGCCCCGCTGCTGAAACCGAACTGACGCACGGCCCGTGCGCCTGCGGGGCACTGCTACAGTCTGCGCCCCTCCCACGCCCCTGTGCCGATGCGCCCCTGGCTAGAGTCGTTCACGCGCCGCCTGGCCGTGTGGAACCGGCGCCGCCTGCACCGCCGCCAGCAGGGCCGACGCCCTGCCTACCAAGCCTGGTGCGCCCGCCACGACACGCTGGACGACGCGACCCTTGATGCGCTGCGGGCGCGCGCGGAACGGGCCGCCCCGTTGCCCGAGATCGACATCCTCGTGCGCGCCGGCGGGCAGCCGCTGGCCGACCACCAGGCCTTAGTCGATGCTTTGCGTGGGCAACTCGTCACCGCCTGGCGGGCACACATCGCCTTCGACGCCGAGGCCGGTGTGGCCGTCAGAGCCTGGTGGCGCGACCAGGCCGCTGCCGATGGCCGCATCCGGTGTGTGGCCGAAAACAGCATTGATGGCGGCACCGACGATGCCGAGGCCAGCGCATTGCTGGCACGCAGCGCAGCGCCCTGGTGCAGCTTTGTCGAACCCGGCGACGCCTGGCGCCCGCACGCGCTGCTTCTGCTGGCCGAAGCGGCCGCGCATTGGCCCGACGCCAGGCTGGTGTTTGCCGACGAAGACCGCCTGGATGAGGCCGGCCAACGCAGCATCCCCTGGTTCAAAGGCGACTTCGACCGCTACGCCCTGTGGGCCCACGACAGCGTCGGCGGCCCCGCGGTCTGGCGCAGCGCGCACTTGCGCGAACGCCTGGCGGGCCCAGCGCTTGAGCGCGACGCCTGGCACCACGACCTGGCCTTGCGTGCCACGCACGCCCTGCCCGCCGCACACACCGTACACGTGCCCCACGTGCTGGCCCATCGACGCGCACCACGCCGCTGGGTGGCCGCGGCGGCCTGCGGCGCCGTGCAGGCCGAGCTTGATCGCACCGGCGTGGCCGGCCAGGCCACGCCCGATGCGCAGGCCACAGGCCTGGTGCGCGTACACCTGGCTATGCCCGAGCCTTCACCCGCCGTCACCATCGTCATCCCCACGCGCAATGGCCTGCACCTGCTGCGCCGCTGCGTCACCAGCATCCTGCAACGCTCGACCTACAGCCACTACGACATCGTCATCGTCGACAACGGCTCCGACAACCCGGCCTGCCTGCGCTGGCTGCAGGCCGTTGTCGCCGACCCGCGGGTCAGTGTTCGCCGCGACGGCGGCCCGTTCAACTTCGCGGCGCTGAACAACGCCGCCGTCGCCAGCGCCCGCGGTGAATTCGTGGCCCTGGTGAACAACGACATCGAGGTCATCACGCCGGGCTGGATAGAGGACATGCTGGGCCTGGCGGCCTTGCCCGCCGTCGGCGCCGTCGGCGCCCGCCTCTGGTACGGCGACGACACGCTGCAACATGCCGGCGTGGTGCTGGGCGTGGGCAGTGGCGCCGGTCATGTGCTCAAGCGCCTGCGCCGCGACAAACCTGGCCCGGCCTCGCGCGCCTGGCTCTTGCAGGCCTACCTGGCCGTGACGGCGGCCTGTTTGATGGTGCGGCGCTCGCTGTACCTGGAAGTGGGTGGCATGGACGAAGCAGCGTTTGCGGTGGCCTTCAACGACGTCGATTTCTGTTGCCGCCTGGCGGCGGCCGGCCGACACAACCTGTGGACGCCGCATGCCGAGCTCTACCACCATGAGTCGGTGACCCGCGGCAAGGACGACGACCCCGTCCACCGCGAACGCTTTGCCGCCGAGCTCGCCCGGCTGCGCGCACGCTGGCCCCACTGGCTGCGCGCCGACCCTTTCTACAACCCCAACCTGACGCTGCTCAGCGAGGACCTGGCGCTGGCAGACCCGCCGCGTGTGTCGCTGCGCCGACCGTGGTTCGAAGGGGACGTGGACAGGGCCGCAAGCACATCTGGCGGCTGACGCCGCAGCCGTGTTCAGGTGCTGCCGGTCACGTAGTCGGACTGCGCTTCGTCGTTGATCACGTTCAGCCGCCCCACGCAGCGCTGGGCCCAATGCGATGGCAGATGGCGTCGCAGCTTTTCCAGCGGGCCGCGCTGCCGGTCAGCACCCCGGAAATGCCGCAGCAGCAGGTAGCTGCCCAGCCGCTCGGCGCAAAAGGCCCAGGCGCGGGCCTGGTAGCCCTCGCGCGCTATCGGGTAGGTGTCGATGCAGGCGCGCACCACGGCTTCCACGGCAGCCATGTTCGGCAGCCAGAAGTCCGTCGGGTAGACGCCCATCTCCAGGCCGCCGGGGATGAACTCACCCTCGTTCAGAAAGGCCTTGGCCTCGGTGCCGGCCAGCACGCCCTGAGACACCGCCTCGGCGGTGAAATGCAGCAGGTCCTGCGCACGGTGTACCTCGCTGTACTGGCCCAGGCAGCCCTGGCGGCGCATCGGAAACAGACGCGACACCAGAAAGGGCTCGTCCCCGGGCGCCATCACCTCGGTCAGCCGCTGCACAGGCAGGTCGGCCTTGGCCACCACGTCCATGGTTTTGTAGCTCTTGGCGACAACCTTGCTGATGCGGCGGCGCGATACGAACTTGCGGTACTGGCACAGGCCCACGCGGGTGGCGCCGGGGTGGTCGCGCAGCAGCGCCTGGCGCACGGCGAAGGTGCCGGCTGTGCCGCCCAGCAAGGGGTGCTGCGGCTCCCACTGCGGCGCCAGGTCGCGCAGGTTCAGCCGGCCTTCGCCCTGCGCCTGGCCGACGTACAGCGGGGTCACCCAAGCCGGGAACACGGTGGTCAGCGGGATGTGCGTGATGCAGGCGTAGAACAGCCCGCTGTCCGGGCCTGCCGCCATCAGCGCACCCGGCGCAGATACCCGCTGGGCGCGACGCTGATCAGCAGCTTGTGGTCGATGTCATGGTCGATCTCGAATTCGGGGTGGCTGCGCAGGTATTCGTGTACCGCGGTCTTCGGGTTGTCGCCCGGGCCCCAGGGGCGGTCGGGGTAGGTGCCGGGCGCCAGGTCCTCGATGATGGTGTCGAAGACGACGCAATAGCTGCCCACCGTGGTCAGCGGCGCATAGGCGGCCAGCTCGGCCAGCGCATGGGCGTGGGTGTGGTTGCTGTCCAGGCAGACCAGCACCCGCTGCTGGCCGACCGCGGCCGCGTGTACCTGGGCGATGACCTCATCGGCAACGCTCGAGCCCTGGATCATCGAGATGCGTTTGAACATCGGATGGGCCTCAATGGCAGCGCGGTTGTGGGCGCGGATGTCGATGTCTATGCCCAGCACGCGCGCGCCGGCCGGGCCGCCGCAGGCCGCGTTCAACTCCAGCATTGCCGCCGAGAAGATCAGCGAGCCGCCGTGCGCAATGCCGGTCTCGATGATGAGGTCGGGTTGCACGCGCCAGATCAGCTCCTGCATCGCCACGATGTCCTGCGGGTACTGGATGACGGGCCGCCCCAGCCACGAGAAGTTGTACGAGTACTTGGGCGCGGTCGAGGCCTGCATGAAGGCCGCGGCGCTGGCCACCAAGCCGGCGTCATGGCCGTTGGCGTCCAGACGGGCTTTCACTTCTTCGTCAAACGGTGTCATGGGCGGGACCTGTGCGGTGGAGGGAAGGATGTCAGACCGAAGGCAACCACTGCCGCAGCCGCGTTGCGTCGCCCCAGAAGGCCATGGGTTCGTGGGACGGGTAAGGATAGCGGCCCAGTTCGGGCGTGATGGCCGCGCCTTGCGCATGGATCCAGCCTTCGACCAGCGAGCGCACCGCCACCGGCTGGCCGGCGCAGACGTTGACCACGCCCTGACCTTGGCTTTCTCCATAGTGCCGAAGCGCCAGATCAACGAGGTGGCGCGCGGCCACCGCCACCGGCAGGTAATCGCGCAACTGCTCGCCGCCAGACATGGGAAAGCGCGCGTCACCACGCGCTATCGCGGCCTGCAGCAACGGCCACAAAGAGTTCGCGGCCTGGCCCTCGCCCCACAGGTAGAACAGCCGCGTCCAGGTCAGGCGGAAAGGCTGCTGATGCGCCAGGAAACCCAGTTCACGGCGCAAGGCGTCCTTGGCATGGCCGTAGGCGTTGGCCGGCGCGCAAGGCAGGTCTTCGTGCAGCGCACCCGACTGCATGCCGTACTCGAAGCAGGTGCCGGTGGCCACCACATGCGGCAGGCCGGCCTGCACCAGGGACTGGATGAAACCGAAGTGCGCCGGGCGCTCGTGCTGGAAGTGGTGCAGCGCGTCGTAATTCGGCAGCCCGCCCCAGGCCAGATGCAGCAGCACGTCGGGCCGGCCGGCTTGCTCGTACAGGTTCGCCGGGGGCTGCCGCAGGTCACACGCGACCACGGTCTGGCCGGGTGCCGCCGTCATGGCATCCGGGCGGCGCAGCAGCAGTGTGGTGGCGATCTCGCGCCGCGCCAGCTCAGCCACCACATACCGGCCCACAAAACCGCTGGCGCCGCTGACCGCCACTCTCATGGCAGCACGCGCAGCTCGGGCACGGCGGTGACAAAGCGGCCGCCCCAGGCGCGCACGCTGCCCAGCTGCTGCACCAGCTCATCCTTCAGGTTCCACGGCAGCAGCACCACGTAGTCGGGGCGTTCGCGCTGCAGGTGGGCCTCATCGACGATGGGGATGCGGCTGCCCGGCATGAAGCGCCCCTGCTTGGCCGGGTTGCGGTCGACAACAAACGCCAACAGGTCGGGCCGCACGCCGGCGTAGTTCATCAGCGTGTTGCCCTTGGCCGCGGCGCCGTAGGCCGCCACCGACTTGCCCTGGCGCCGGGCCTCAAGCAGGAAGCCGAGGAAGTTGTCTTTGACCTCGTCGGTGCGGGCCTGGAAGCCGCGGTAGTAGGCCGCACTCAGTACGCCGGCGTCGGCTTCGGCCTGCAGCAGGCGGTCGACGGCCGGCTGGCGCGCATGCAAGCCGGCGTCCTTGCGCTGCGCAAACACGCGCAGGCTGCCGCCGTGGGTGGCCAGCTGTTCGACATCGAACACCGTCAGACCGTTGGCGTCGAACACCCGCTGCACGGCCGTCAGCGACAGGTAGGAATAGTGCTCGTGGTAGGCGGTGTCGAACTGGTTTTCGGCCACCATGCGCATCAGGTGCGGGAACTCGAAGGTGGCCACGCCCTGCGGCTTCAGCAGCAGCGCAAAACCGGCGACGAAATCGTTGATGTCGGGCACGTGGGCCAGCACGTTGTTGGCCGCTACCAGGTCCACTTGCCGGCCCTGCCCCGCCAGCTCGGTGGCCAGCGCGACGCCGAAAAAGCGCTCGACGATGGCGATGCCCTTGGCGCGGGCCGCCGCCGCGGTACCGGCGGTGGGCTCGACACCGTAGCAGGCGATGCCGGCCTGCTGCACATACTGAAGCAGGTAGCCGTCGTTGGCCGCCACCTCGGCAACCAGGCTGCCGGTGCTCGCTGAGGTGCCCAGCGCAAAGCGTGCCTGCATCGCCTGCACATAGGCCTTGGCATGCGCCAGCCACGAGGTCGAGAACGAACTGAAGTAGGCGTAGTCGTCGGTGAACAGCGCCTCGCGGCCGGCGTGGTCTTCGGTCTGCACCAGCCAGCAGGTTTCGCACACCAACACGCGCAGCGGGAACCACAGCTCGGGCGCGCGCAGACCGGCGGCGCTGAGGTAGGCGTTCGACGGTGGCGCGCTGCCGAGGTCCAGAAAAGGCAGGCGCAGCGCGGCCCCGCAATGACGGCAGTTCACAGCTTCACTCCCTGGAAATCGGTGCCAATGAAGGCCTGGCCGGCGTCGCGCGGCGACAGGCCGCCCACCGGCAGCGGCCAGGCCAGCGCCAGGCGCGGGTCCAGCGGGTGCAGCCCGCCTTCGGCCGCCGCGGCATGGGCGGCGCTGTGGCCGTAGAGCATCTCGACATCGTCGCTCAGCGTCTGGAAGCCGTGCGCACAGCCGCGCGGGATCAGCAAAGCCACGCCGTTGTCGGCCGACAGGCGCTCGGCATGCCAATGCAAAAAGGTGGGCGAGCCGCGGCGCAGGTCCACCGCCACGTCCCAGACCTCGCCGCGCAGACAGCTCACCAGCTTCAGCTCGGCATGCGGCGGGTGCTGCCAGTGCAGGCCGCGCACGGTGCCCTGGCGGGCAGTCAGCGTGTGGTTGATTTGCGCGATGGGCACGTCCCAGCCGGCGGCGGCTAGCTCGTCGGCGCAGAACAGGCGGCTCAGGTGGCCGCGTGCGTCGCCCAGGCGCTGGCGCTGCACACGCTTGACGCCGGCCAGCGGGGTGTCGGTGACGACGAAGCGGGTCACGGTGCTGCGCCCGGCTGCTGTGCGAGGTGGTGGGCATCGATGTCGGCTTCGCACAGCGCACGTGCATCGGCACCCTCGGCCAGTTGCCGGTACCACTGCAGGCTGCGGCGCACGGCCTCGGGCAAGGGCCAGGTCGGCGCCACCCCCAGCTCGACGCGCGCGCGCGCCACTTCCAGCGCCAGCCAGCCGGCTTCGTGCGGGCCTTCGCTGCCGTCGCCGGCCAGCCACGCGCCGCTGCCGTAGGTCTGGCGGGCCAGGGTGATGACCTCGCTGACAGTGGCTGCCTCATGCGCCAGCGGGCCGAAGTTGTAGGCGGTCGCGGCCGCGGTGCCCGCCCACAGCCGCTCGGCCAGCCGCAGGTAGCCGGCCAGCGGGTCCAGCACATGCTGCCAGGGCCGCGTGGCGCCGGGCCGGCGTATCAGCAGCGGTGTGCCGCCCTGCCAGGCGCGCACGGCGTCGGGGATCAGGCGGTCTGGCGACCAGTCGCCGCCGCCAATCACATTGCCTGCACGTGCCGTGGCCACGGCCCCACCCTGCGCGCGCAGGAAGGCGTCGCGGTAGCTGGCGGTGACGATCTCGGCCGCGGCCTTGCTGGCGCTGTAGGGGTCGTGGCCGCCCAGCGCGTCGTCCTCGCGATAAGGCCAGGCCCACTCACGGTTGCGGTAGACCTTGTCGGTGGTGACGACCACCGCCACGCGCACGCCCTGGGCACCGCGCAGCGCGTCCAGCACATGCGCCGTGCCCATCACATTGGTGGCCAGGGTCTCCAGCGGCTGCTGGTAGCTGGCACGCACCAGAGCCTGGGCGGCCAGGTGCAGCACGACATCGGGTTGCGTTTCGCGCACCAGCGTACGCAGCCCCGCCGCGTCACGCACATCGCCGATGCGGCTGTCGATCAAGGTGGCGACGCGTGCCAGCGCGTACAGGCTGGGCTCGGTGGACGGCGCCAGCGCCCAGCCGGTCACCTGCGCGCCCAGGCGGTGCAGCAGCAGCGCCAGCCATGCGCCCTTGAAGCCGGTGTGCCCGGTCAACAGCACACGCTTGCCGGGCCAGAACGGCGCACCGCTGGTGCCGGCCGCGCTCACCAGGTCTTCCAAGGCGCGCGGCCCGTTTGCCACAGGTCTTCTAGCAGGTTTTTCTCGCGCAACGTGTCCATGGGCTGCCAGAAGCCGGTGTGGGCATAGGCCATCAGTTCGCCCTCGGCCGCCAGTTGCGACAGCGGCTCGGCCTCCCACGGTGTGGCGTCGCCTTCGATGCGGTCCAGGCACTTCGGCGAGAGCACGAAGAAGCCGCCGTTGATGAGCCCGCCGTCGCCGCGCGGCTTCTCGGCGAAGCCTTGTACGCGGTCGCCCTCCAGCGCCAACGCACCATAGCGCCCCGGCGGCTGCACCGCGGTGATGGTGGCCAGCTTGCCGTGGCTGCGGTGGAAGGCGATGCTGGCGGCGATGTCGATGTCGGCCACGCCGTCGCCATAGGTGCAGCAGAACGCGTCACCGTCCTGCAGGTAGCCCGCCACACGCTTGAGCCGGCCGCCGGTCATCGAATGCTCGCCGGTGTCTATCAGCGTCACACGCCAGGGCTCGGCCTTTTTCTGGTGTACTTCCATGGTGTTGTGCGCCATGTCGAAGGTGACGTCGGACATGTGCAGGAAGTAGTTGGCAAAGTACTCCTTGATCATGTAGCCCTTGTAGCCGCAGCAGATCAGGAAGTCGTTGACGCCGCCGGCGGCATAGATCTTCATGATGTGCCACAGCATGGGCTTGCCGCCGATCTCGATCATCGGCTTGGGCCGCAGGCTGGTCTCCTCGGAGATGCGGCTGCCCAGACCCCCGGCCAGGATGACCGCTTTCATGTGGATTCGCTGCTCCGTGGGCTGAAGTAGGCCAGCATGGCCGCCGCGGCGCCCAGCAGGCGCGTGTTGGGGTCGGTGCGGCCGGCGGCCTGCCGGCGCCGCAGCAGGTGCTGTGCGGCGCTGGCCATGCGCCGGGCCAGCAGCGCGCGCGCCAGGCGGCGTGCGTCGCGACTGCGGAAGAAGTCGTCGGGCATGGCTTGCAGCCCGGTCAGCAGCGTAGCTTCGTCCAGCCAGCGCGGCAGGTTGTAGGGGCCGTGGAAGCCGAAGGTGGGCGCCATGGGTGCCTCGTTTTCGTAGGCGAAGCGGCGCGCCAGCGCGGGCGGCGCAAAACGTATGCCATGTTCGCGCTCCAGCATTGCGCGGTGGCTGCGGCACAACACCTCGTCTTCCGGGTGCACCTGGGTGATGCGCGAGTCCAGCCCGGCGGCCAGGAAACGGCGCGAGCGCAGCGAAAACCCGCCGTTGCCCACGCTGATGGCGGCGGGTTGATCGGGCCACACCGAACCGATGTAGTCGTGCACCAGGAATTCGTCGGTCCAGGCCTCGGGGTTGACCACAAAACCATCCCACTGCGTGACCAGCACGTGCGAGCTGCGGATGTGCGCGGCCAGCCGCCGCATCACAAACAAGGAATAGTCGGCGCCCGAGCGTATCGGGTCGATCTCGATGACTTCAATGCCAGGCGGCACGCGCCGTGGCATCCAGGCGTTGGTAAAGAGGATGGCGCGGCCAAAATCAACGCCTGCCATCGAGCGCAGCAGGCTTTGTGCCGCCAGGGCCGGCGCGCGGGTGTCGATGGCCACCAGGGTGACCTGCTGAAGGGAAAGGCGCATGGCGCTTTGACGCGTCGGGTCGGGCTGGGGGGCGCTGAATTGTGCCTTGCTAAACTGGGCTCGAATGGCATCCACGACCCCTGGCCCCCTGCAAATCGGCATCAGCCTGGGCGGCATGGGTTCGCTGTACGACGGCCTGGGCGAATTCGCCTTCCAGATCGGCAGCCATGTCGCCAAGCACGCCCGTCACTGGCGTGAACAGCACGGCATCGCGTTCACCTTCCATCTGCGCGAAAAACTCGTGGGCAGCTTCGGCAACGACGTGGCCTACCTGCCGGTGACGCGCTGGCAGCGCTGGCACCACGTGCAGCCGGTGCGTTATGCGCTGTGGCATTCGCTGCAGCAGCTCAACCGCACACTGCCGCCGCAGGGCTGCGGCGTGCGGCTGCTGACGCTGCACGACCTGAACTACCGCTACAACCGCGGCGCTTTCGGGCGCTGGAAGCACCAGCGCCGCACCCAGCAGCTGGTGGCGCGCACCGACCACATCGTGGCCATCAGCCAGTATGTGGCGCAAGACGTGCGCAAGCACCTGGGCTGGAGCGGCCCGCTGGAGGTGATTTACCGCGGCCCGCGCAACTACCTGTCGGTGCCGCCCGAGCCCCTGCCCGGCTTCAACCCCAACCCCCGCCCCTTCCTGTTCCACCTGAGCCGCATGGCGCCGTCCAAGAACCCGCAGGCCATCCTGGCGCTGGCGGCGGCCTGGCCCGCGATGGACTTCGTTTTCTGCGGCCCGCCCACCACCGAAGCCCAGGCGCTGAAGGCCGCCAACAGCCTGCCCAACGTGCGCTTTTGCCTGGCCATCAGCGAGGCGCAGAAGGCTTGGGCCTTCAGGCATTGCGCGGGTTTCCTGTTTCCTTCATTCACCGAAGGCTTCGGCCTGCCGCCGGCCGAAGCGCTGCAGTTCGGCAAGCCTGTGTTCCTGTCGCGCCTGACCAGCCTGCCCGAAGTCGGCGGCGACGCCGCGTACTACTTTGACGACTGGGCGCCGGCGGCCATGCGCGCCGTGATTGAAGAGGGCTTGCGCCGCGGCGCCGAGCCGGCGCGCATGGAGGCCGCGCGCCAGCAGGCCGCGCGCTTTGATTGGGTGGCGCTGGCCGACGACTATCTGGCGCTGTACCTGCGGCTGCTGGGGCGTGCCGCGGTGGCGGCGCCTGCGGGCTGAAGGCGATGCGAATTCAGCGCGGATTCCACCGCCTTGGCGGCACCGGCGGCGCCATCACCCCAGCAGTCGGCATGGCCGGCTGTGCCATCACGATAGGCAATTTCGACGGCGTCCACCGTGGCCACCAGGCGATGCTGGCGCTGCTCACCAGCG
The DNA here is from genome assembly GCA_031371275.1 of Betaproteobacteria bacterium. Taxonomy (GTDB): domain Bacteria; phylum Pseudomonadota; class Gammaproteobacteria; order Burkholderiales; family Burkholderiaceae_C; genus Rubrivivax. The sequence goes on along the minus strand of JANMJI010000191.1, from coordinate 170 downwards.
AAGCCCGCCACCGCGGCCTGCCGGCCTGTGTGATGACCTTCGAGCCGCACCCGCGCGACCACTTTGCGCGCCGGGCCGGCAAGCCCGAAAGCGCCCCGGCAAGGATTGCCACGCTGCGCGACAAGCTGTGCGAGCTGCAACGCTGCGGCGTCGATGAAGTGGTGGTGGTG
>JANMJI010000164.1:0-13417 GCA_031371275.1 Betaproteobacteria bacterium | reverse complement strand
GCCGATAAACCAGCATGCGGGTGGGCGCCGAAAGTCGGCTGCGACATGCGGAAGTGGTCGACCGCGATGAAGGGGTCGGTGGCCTGCACGGCGCCGCGCAGCAGCGCCGCGCTGAAGCCCGCGTCACCGCGCGGACGCAGCACGGGCAAGCGCACCAGCGGCGCAGCACGGGCGGTGGATGAGGCTTTGGATGCAGACATGAAGGGCTGGACTCTAGGGTTCACGCGGGCTTGAGACTAGACTCCATAAATCGAACGGCTTGTTCCGAAAATGAAACGAATGCAGGGGTTCATCAAACACCAAATGAAGCCGCGAATGAAACACCACCCGCGATGAAGATCGACGACCTGCTGCTGTTGGCCGAGGTGCAGCGCGCCGGGTCCTTGTCGGCCAGTGCGCGGGCGCTGGGCCTGCCCAAGGCGACGCTCAGCCGGCGCTTGTCGGCCCTGGAAACTTCACTCGGCTCGCGCTTGTTCGTGCCCGGCGCGCGGCGGCTGAAGTTCACCGAATTCGGCGCCGGCCTGGCCGAACGCGCGCTGCGCCACCGCGAAGACATCGACGAAACCCGGCAGTGGGTGGGCGCCCAGGACAGCACCCCCAGCGGCCGGTTGCGCCTGTCGATAGCGGCCGAACTGGCCATGCTGTTGTTCGCCGAAGCCTTCACGCGCTTTGCGCAGCGTTACCCCAAGGTGCAGCTGGACATCGACACCACACCGCGCCGGGTCGACCTCAACAACGAGCCCTATGACCTGGCGGTGCAGGTGGGCCCGCTGGAAGATTCGCAGCTGGTGGCGCGGCGTTTGATGGTGCTGGAACGCGGCCTGTACGCCAGCCCTTTGTACCTGGCCGACCACGCCGCGCCGCGCACGCCGGCGGCCTTGCGCGAGCACCGTTTTGTCGTGCTTGCGCAGGCCGCGGCCCACGTGCAAAGGCTGCAGCGCGCCACCAAGACGGTCGAATTCATGCTCGCCGGCCCCATCAGTTGCAATTCCATCGGCCTCACGCTGGCCCTGGCCCGCGCCGGCGCCGGCCTGGCATCCTTGCCGCATGGCATGCTGCGCGCCGATGTCGCGTCAGGCGCGCTGGTGCCGGTGCTGGCCGGCTGGAGCCTGGAGCCGCTGCCGGTGAGCCTGGTGACGGCCAGCCGCAAGCTGCTGCCGGCCAAGACGCGGGTCTTCATAGACCATTTGTTCGAGACACGGCCACAGTGGGCGGTTTGAATCTGCATGGGTCATTCGGTGATGGACAACGAACATGCGGCCGGCAGCGCCTGGCACCTGTTCACACGGCTGGGCGAAGCGCAGATCCTGCTGCCGGCGTTGTTGCTGCTGGGCCTGGCGCTGCTGCGCCGGCCGGCCGGGCGGCCGTTGGCGCTGGTCTGGGCCGGCGCGCTGGCCGGCGCCGCGGTGCTGACCACGGCGACCAAGCTGGCCTTCATCGGCTGGGGCATCGGCTGGCCGGCGCTCGACTTCACCGGCATTTCCGGCCACGCGATGTTCGCCGCCGCCACCTACCCGCTGCTGTTGGGCACGCTGGCACCGCCACGCTGGCGCTGGCCGGCACTGGCCTGCGGCGCGCTGCTGGCCGCAGCGCTGGCCGTGTCGCGTGTGGTGGTCGATGCGCATTCGGTGTCTGAATCGGTGGCCGGCGTGTTGGTGGGTGGTGCGGCCAGCGCCTGGGTGTTGTGGCTGTGGTTGCGCGATGGTCTGGCGCAGGGTCTGTTGCTGCGGCTGCCGCTGTGGGCGCCCTTGGCAGCCGGGCTGTGGTTCGTGGGCCTGCCCACTTTCGCGCCGCCGTCCAACACCCATGCGCTGGTCACGCGGCTGGCGCTGGCGCTGTCCGGGCACGCACAGCCCTATGTGCGTGGGCAGTGGCGCTGGCCACGGGCCACTGCCGCGCCGTCAGACACGTCGGCGGCCAAGCGCCAGCCCGGTCAGCGCCAGGCGCTGCACGCTGCGCTGAAGTTTGACCGGGCCCCCTGTCGGCGTTGATACTGACCCTTGCAGTTTGCCCCCCACTTCGCAGGCGCCGGCCAGTGACAGACACCGCTGTCCGACAACGACTTACAGCGATTCTGGCCGCAGACGCGGTGGGATTTTCACGCTTGATGGCGGCCGATGAATGGGCGACGGTGCGCGCACTGGATGCTGCGCGGGCGGTGTTCAAAACGCACACCGAAGCGCACCGCGGGCGCATCGCCGACACCGCAGGCGACTCGGTGCTGGCGGTGTTTGAGACAGCCGCCGGCGCCGTCAGCGCCGCGCTGGCCATTCAGCATGATTTGGCGCTGGCCTGCGACGCCGAAACCGAAAACCGCCGCATGCGTTTTCGCATCGGCGTGCACCTGGGCGATGTCATCGAGAAGCCGGATGGCACGGCCTATGGCGATGGCGTCAATGTCGCCGCCCGCTTGGAAGGCCTGGCCGAGCCGGGCGGCATTCTGGTGTCAGACGCGGTGCACCGTGTGGTGCATGGCCGCGTGCGCGCCAGCTTCACCGACCGGGGTGAACAGAAGCTGAAGAACATTGCGCATGCCGTTCGGGCTTATGCACTCAATATGCAGGTTAGTGATGCAGAAGGTGTTGGCGCCGCGGCCGAAGCAACGCCAGATGCCGCCATCCAGCCCCGGGCTGCATCGCCCGCCGAAGTGCTGGCACCGCGGCCCGCAGCGCCGCCCTCAACGTCACCTACAACGTCACCTGCAACGCAAACCTCGCAATCCGCGCCGCCCACCTGGGCCAGCCTGTTCGTGGGCCGCCAGCAAGAAATGGCCTATCTGGCCAAAGCCTTGGCCAACGCGCGCCAAAACCGCGGGCAGCTGGTGGTGCTGGCCGGTTCGGGTGGTATGGGCAAAACACGCCTGGCGCAGCAACTGGCCGCACAAGCCGTTCAAGACGGCGCGCGGGTGCTGTGGGGCCGCTGCCTGGAGGAGCCCGGTGCGCCGCCCTACTGGCCCTGGCGGCAGTTGATACGCGGCTGCCTGCAAAGCGCCGACGACGCCCGGGCGGCTGCGCTGCTGGGCGCGGGCCTGCACGACATTGCGGCCATCGTGCCCGAGGTGGCCCAGCGCTTTGCGGTGGCGCCGCCCGGTGCTGCGGCGGGCGACACGGCGCAATCGCGTTTTCGGCTGTTCGACGCGGTGGTCACGTTCTGGCGCAACGCGGCACAACAAGCGCCCCAAGTGCTGATCTTCGAGGACCTGCACTGGGCCGACGCCACGTCGCTGCGCTTGTTCGCCTTCCTGGCCGCCGAGCTGCACGACACTGCCTTGCTCGTGCTGGGCACCTACCGCAACACCGAACTGTCGCGTCAGCATCCGTTGTCAGAAACGCTGGCCGAACTGGCGCGCTCGGCGGTGTTTCACCGGCTTGAACTGGCAGGCTTGAGCCGCCTGGAAACCGGGCAAATGCTGGCCGCCGTTGGCAGTGGCACCAGCACCAGCAGCGGCACGAGCAACAGCACCAGCACCAGCACCCCGGCCACTGTCACCACCAGCGCGGCAGCGGCCGTTTTTGTCAGCGCGCTGCATGCGCGCACCGAAGGCCATCCGCTGTTCTTGCAGGAGACCTTGCGCTGCATGCTGGACCACGGCGCCGGGCAGCCACACGGCGCGTTGAACGACGACCCGCGTCTGTTGTTGAAGATACCCAGTGGCGTGCGCGAGGTCATTGGCCACCGCCTGAACCGCCTGTCGGTAGCCGCAGGGCGCCTGCTGTCCACCGCCGCCTGCATAGGGCGGGCTTTTGATCTGGATGTGCTGGTGCAGCTGGAAGCCCCCACGCCCGAGGACGATGTGCTGCGGGCCATGGAAGAAGGGCTGGCCGTGCACTTGATAGAGGCCGTGCCGGAAACTGGGCAACTGCGCTTCAGCCACGCCCTCATCCGCGAAACGCTGTACGACGAAATGCTGGGGCTGCGCCGGTCGCGCCTGCATGTGCGCATTGGTGAATTGCTGGAACAGCGCCACGGGGGCGGGGACGGGAATGGCGACCCCGCCGTACTGCCGCAGCTAGCCTATCACTTTGCCGAAGGTGGCCCCGGCCCCCCGGCAGCAAAAGCTTTGGGCTATGCACAACGCGCCGCCGAGCGCGCCGAGCAGATGCTGGCATTTGAAGATGCCTTGCGCCTGTATGGCCTGGCGCTGCGCCTGCAGGAACAGCACTTCGCGCAGGATGGCATGCGGCGTTGCCAACTGCTGCTGGCATCGGGCCATGTCGAGCTGCTGCTGGGCGCCGGCAATGCCGCCTGTGCGGTGTTTCAAAGCGCGGCCGAGCTTGCCCGCAGCGTGGCGGCGGTGGCCTTGTTCACGCGCGCTGCCATCGGCTTCGAACGCGGTGCGGCCCTGGCCGCGCGCTTCGGTGAACCGGCGGTGGTTTTGTTGCTGGAAGCGGTGGCCTTGCACCAGGTGGCTGACTCCACGCGGGTTGAGTTGTTGGCCTGTTTGTGTCGGGCCTATGTGTATTGCGACCGTGCCGAGCAGGCCCAGAACGTGCACCGTGAGGCCGTGGCGCTGGCGCGGCACATCGGTGACATGTCAGACCTCAGCATGGCCTTGTCGTCCATCGCGTCCGCAGGCTTTTGGCCCGAGTTGCAGACGCAAATTCTGACGGCGGCCAAAGAGTCGTGGGCCATCGCCCATGACCTGAACCTGACCCAGCTTGGTTTCGACCTGTTGCCGTACTACTTCCTGCACCTGCTCAGGGATGGCGACGCTGCGGCACTGCGTCGGCTGCGCCGCCAGGGCATGCGACTGGCCGAGCGGTTTCGCTCACCCTATGCACAAACTTGTTGCCGGCATGTTGAAGCCCTGGTGGCCATCAACGAAGGCCGTTTCGGCGACGCCGAAGCCTGGGCGGGGCAGGCGCTGGAAGTGGGGCGGCGCTTCACCGAAGACCAGGCCGTCAGCGCCTACGGCCTGCAAATGTTCTGCCTGCGGCGCGCGCAGGGGCAACTGCACGACGCGTTGCCGATGCTGCAGCACTTCATCCGCAGCACACCCGATGCCCAGGTCTGGCGGCCCGGGCTGGCACTGCTGTACGCCGAACTGGACATGCGCGCCGAGTGCAAGGCCGAGTACGACAAATTGCCTTGGGCCGCCATGACGACAACGCCCAAAGATGCCAGTTCGATGATCGTGGCCTTGTTCGCCGCCGAGACCTGCACCTACCTGGCCGATGCGCAGCGCGCCGCCCAGCTGTACCCGTATCTGTCGGGCCACGCCGGCCTGAACTTTGTGGCCGATTCGGCCGGCCCCTGCATGGGCTCTACCGACCGCGTGCTGGGCAACCTGGCGGCGCTGCTGTCGCAATGGGACTGTGCGCAGCGGCACTTTGACGCGGCGCTGCAGATGGACGGCCACACAGGTTCACGCGTGTGGCTGGCGCACAGCCGCCACGACTGTGCCGTGATGCTGCACCGGCGTGCGCAGGCCGGTGACCTGGCCCGCGCGCGCAGCCTGCTGGCCGATGCGTTGACCGAAAGCACAGCACTCGGCATGCAGGCCTTGACACCGCGCATCGTGGCGCTGGCGCAAGCCATCGCCACGCCGCTGCCCGCTTACCCCTGCGGCCTGACCGAACGTGAAGTGGGCGTGTTGCGCCTGGTGGCCATGGGCCGCAACAACCGCGAGATCGGCCAGGTGCTGGCCATCAGCCCCAACACCGTGGCCAACCATGTGCGCAGCATCCTGGAGAAGACCTACACCGCCAACCGCACCGAGGCGGCCGCGTTTGCCAACCGCGAGGGATTGCTCAAGCCCTGACCCGTCGGTGCGACACCGGCGCCAGGGTTTGCCCGCGGGTCACACTCGCGTCACCTGGGCCGGATGTTCTGGTTGACGCGAAACAGGTTGCCGGGGTCGAACTGGCGCTTGATGGCCAGCAGGCGTTCATAGTTGCCGCGGTAAGCCGCGCGAATGCGGTCTTCGCCTTCGTCCATCATCATGTTGACGTAAGCCCCGCCGGCCGAGTACGGGTGCACAGCGTCCCAGTAGTCCTTGCACCAGGCGGTGACCGCTGGGGCCTCTTTCGGGTCAGGGCTGACCCCGATAATGACCTCGGCCCACTGCGCCTGCCGGTACGAGAAAGGCGTGTCGGCATCGGACACACGGTTGGCCGCGCCGTTGATCGGGTACAGGTGCATGGTCGAATGCAGCGTTGGCAAGCGCGCCGCAAACCGCTCGTGTTCGGCGATGGCTGCGTCGGGCAACTCATTGACAAAGTCAGCCCGCCAGTACCACTGCAAGCCCGGTGGATACAGCGCATCAAAGGCGCCCTGCAAGGCTGGGAAGGGCATGGGCTGCACGCCGTGCAGCAGCGGTGGCCCGAACTCGCGCACGGGCTGGAAGGCAGCGTCGGCGTGGTCCAGGTCGCCGGTGTAGCACCACACCACTGCGCACACCGTCTGGCCGTGCAGCGCGGCCGGGTAGGGCTCTACCGGCGGCACCTTCAGGAAGGCAAAAAAGCCGCTCAGGTCTTCCGGCGCTTCGACCATGAATTTGCGGTACCAGCGCATGACATCGCCGGTGCGGTCCAGCGGCCAGAACGTCGGGCCGGCCACCACCATGTTCACCGGGTGCAGGCGGAACAGAAAGGACGTGACGACACCGAAGTTGCCACCACCGCCGCGCAGCGCCCAGAACAGGTCGGGGTTTTGCGTGGCGTTGGCCGTGACCAGGCGGCCGCTGGCCAGCACCACATCGGCTTCCAGCAGGTTGTCCACGGTCAGGCCGTACTTGCGTGTCAGGTGGCCCAGGCCGCCGCCCAGCGTCAGCCCACCCACCCCCGTGCTGCCGATGATGCCGCTGGGCGTGGCCATGCCAAACGCATGGGTGGCGTGGTCGACGTCGGCCCAGGTGCAACCGCCTTCCACGCGCACGGTGCAGGCGGTGGCATCGACGCGGATGCCGTTCAGCCCGGACAGGTCAAGCACCAGCCCGCCATCGCAGACGCCCAGCCCACCACCGTTGTGGCCGCCGCCGCGGATGGACAGCAGCAGCGACTGTTCACGCGCGAAGTTGACGCCGTGCATCACATCGGCCACGTCACGGCAGTAGGCAATGAGCCTGGGCCGGCGGTCGATCATCGCGTTGTAGACGCTGCGCGACGCGTCGTAGTCGCTGTCGCCGGGCTGCACCACGCGGCCTCGCAACGTGTTGGCGAACTCGGCGATCTTGTCGGCAAGGCTGTCGGTGATCTTGTCAGCACTCAGCATGGCGTTCCCCCGGTTGATGGCGCATTCGGGTGAATGCAAACCATGCCGAAGTTGTACGCGTGCAGCCTGGGCGGCGGAATAGTCAGTTCTGACCACTGGCGCGTGGTTGCGCCAGATCGGGCGCCGGATTCAGGGCCGCTTTCAAGGGCCCCGCGGGGCCTTCAGCTCAGCGCAGCCGCGAACAGGCGGGGGTCGCTACCGAAGGACTGCGACACCTCAACGATCACGTCGGCCGGCACATTGGCGCGGCGCGCGGCCTCGCGTATTGACTCGGAGTCCCGGGCCTCATACAGGCAATAACTCTTGCGCTTGTCGGCGCTCAGGAACGAGAACAGCCAGTTCACCCCCACATCGCCATTGACCTGCTTTACGGCCAGCACGTCGTCCGCAGTGAGGTTCAGCTTCTCGGCAAAGTTTCGTTCGATGATGAAAAGTGGCATGGCAGCCTCCCTGGCCCGTATCTTATGGGGCGCCAAGCCGGCGCCGCCGTTTGCAAGCTGTCACCGTGTGTCGCCGCGTCTTCGCCGCGTCTTCGCCGCGTCTTCGCCGTTTTGTCACCGTGTCTTCACCATGTCAATCGGCGCCCACCGGCGCCACCGCCGCGCCTTCAACCGTCGTCACCGGCCCGCGCCCGCTGAACCTGTCCAGCGCCAGGTAAATCACCGGCGTGATGTACAGCGTGATGGCCTGCGAAAAGATCAAACCGCCGCACACCGCCAGGCCCAGCGGCTGGCGCAATTCAGCCCCCGCGCCCAGGCCCAGGGCGATGGGCAGGCCGCCCATCAAGGCCGCCAGTGTCGTCATCATGATGGGCCGAAAGCGCAGCACGCAGGCTTCGCGTATGGCGGCTTGTGGCGTCATGCCGTGGTGGCGCTGCGCGTCGAGCGCGAAGTCGATCATCATGATCGCGTTCTTCTTCACGATGCCTATCAGCAGCAGGATGCCGATGGTGGCTATCAGTGTCAGGTCCTGGTCGAAGATCATCAGCGTCGCCAGCGCACCCACGGCGGCGCTGGGCAGGCCGGCCAGGATCGTCAGCGGGTGGATGTAGCTCTCGTACAGCACGCCCAGCAGCACGTAAATGACGAGCAGCGCCGCGACGATGAGGATGGCCTGGCTGCCCTGCGAGCTTTTGAACACCGCGGCGTCGCCGCCGTAGCTGGCGATGATGCTGGCCGGCATGCGCACGGCTTCGCGCGCGGCGTCTATCTTGTTGGTGGCGTCGCCCAGGGCCACCCCCGGCGCCAGGTTGAAGCTGACCGTCACCGCCTGCAACTGGCCGACATGGTTGATGGCGGTGGCGCCCACCGCGCGTTCCACCGTGGCAAACGCCGACAGCGGCACCAGCGTGCCGGTGCTTGAGCGCACGTAGATGCCGCCCAACGCGCTTTCGTCGCGCTTGGCGTCGGGGGCGACTTCCATGATGACCTGGTAGCTGTCGGTGGCCAGGTAGATGGTGCTGACCTGGCGTTCACCAAAAGCGCTGTACAGGGCCTGGCGGATGCTGTCGATGCTAACGCCCAAAGTGTTGGCACGGTCGCGGTCTATCTTCAGGTTGGCTTGTAGCGCGCGCAGTTGGCTGTCGCTGGTGACATCGCGGAAGTCGGGGTCGCTGCGCAAACGGTCCTGCAGCTTGCCGGCCCAGTCGTTGAGCTCGTCAGCGCGCACGCTTTGCAGGATGTACTGGAACTGCGCCTTGCTTTGGCGCCCGCCCAATTGCAGGTTTTGCACCGGCCGCATGAAGACGTTCAGCCCGGCCACGGCCCGCAAGTCACGGCGCAGGCCTTCAACCACCTGCTTCATCGGCGCGCGCTGGTCCCGGGGCTTGAGGTTGATGAACATGCGGCCGGTGTTCTGTGACCCGCCGCCGCCGCCATTGAACGAACTGACGGTGAACACGTTGGGGTTGTTGCGCACGATGGCCGCCGCACGTTCTTGCAACTGCACCATGGCCGGGAACGACGTGTCCTCGGCCGATTCGGTCTGGGCCTGGATCTGGCCGATGTCTTCTTCCGGAAAGAAACCCTTGGGAATGATGATGAACAGCCAGGCCGTGGCGATGAAGGTCAGCAGCGCCACCACCAGCACCGACTTGCGGTGCACCAATGCCATGTCCAGCGTGCGGCCGTAGCCGGCCAGCAGGGCATTGAAACCACGCTCGAAGCTGCGCACCACGAGACCGGGCTTGCGCATGTGGTGGTCGTCCTTCAGGAAGCGGCTGGCCAGCATCGGCACCAGCGTCAAGGATACGAAGGCGCTGACCAGAATACTGAGTGCCACGACGACGGCGAATTCATGGAACAGCAGGCCAATCACGCCGGGCATGAAGAAGATCGGGATGAAGACCGCAATCAGCGACGTGCTGATGCTGATGATGGTGAAGCCGACCTCGCGTGAACCCAGCAGCGCTGCCTGGAAAGGCGGCACGCCTTTTTCAACGTGGCGCATGATGTTTTCGAGCATCACGATGGCGTCGTCGACGACCAGCCCCACGGCCAGCGTCAGGCCCAGCAGCGAGATGTTGTCCAGGCTGTAGTTCAGCCCCCACAGCAAAGCCACCGCACCCACCAGGCTGACGGGCAAACTGAGTGTGGGGATGGCGGTGGCCACGAAACGGCGCAGGAACAGGAAGATCACCAGCACCACCAGCGCGATGGTGCCCATCAAAGTCAGCGTCACGTCGTGCAGCGCATTGCGCACGCTGACCGAGCGGTCGTTCACCGGCGTCATGTTGATGGACTGCGGCAGTTGCGCACGCAAAGCCGGCAGCGCGGCGCGCACGGCGTCGACCACGCGCACGGTGTTGGCGCCCGGCTGGCGCTGCACCGCCAGGCTGATCGAGTTTTCGCCGTTCAGTGTGGCCCAGGTCTTCAGGGTTTCCAGGCTGTCCACGACCTGCGCCACGTCCTTCAGGCGCACCGGGTTGCCGCCCTTGTTGCTGACGATCAATTCTGCAAACTCGGCGGCGTTTCTGAGCTGCTTGTTGGCCGTCAGCGTCAGCGTCTGGCGCGGCCCTTCCAGCGTGCCCACGGGCGTGTTGACGTTGGCCGCACGCAGCGCGGCGCTCAGCTCGTCCAGGCCGATGTTGCGCGCGGCCAGCGCTTCGGGCAACACGCGCACGCGCACGGCAAAACGCTTGGCGCCGAAGATGTTGACCTGGGCCACGCCGTCGATGGTGGCCAGCGTCGGCGTGATCAGGTGTTCGGCGTAATCCTGCAGGTCAGAAGGCGCCAGTGAAGGCGAGGTCATCGCAATGAACAGCACCGGCGCGTCCGCCGGGTTGACCTTGCGGTAGGAAGGCGGGCTGGTCATGTCGATGGGCAGCGCACGCTGCGCGCGCAGCAGCGCGGCCTGCACGTCGACCGAAGCGGCGTCGATGTTGCGGCCTTCCTCGAATTCCAGCGTCACCGAAGTGCTGCCCAGCGTGCTGGTGCTGCTGATGGTCTTCAGGCCCGGGATGGTCTGGAACTGCTTTTCCAGCGGCAGCGCCACGCTGGTGGCCATGGTCTCGGGGTTGGCGCCGGGCAGGTTGGCACCGACGTTGATGACCGGCGTGTCGTAGCTGGGCAGAGCCGCCACCGGGATGCTGCGGTAACCAATGACGCCGGCCCCCACGATGGCCAGATTCAGCAGCACCGTCATCACCGGACGGCGGATGAAAAGCTCGCTCAGGTTCATGGCGATGGGGCCTTTGCTGTGGGCGTGTTGGTGGTGGCGCTGCCGCCGGCGCTTGCGAACCCGGCTGCAGAACCTGCGCCTGATGCAGCGCCTGATGCCGCACCCCCGCGGCCACCTCGGCCGCCGCCGCCCTCGCGCGCACGTTCGACCACGGTGGCACCGGGGCGCAGGTTCTGGCGGCCGTCCAGCACGATGCGTTCACCGGGCTTCACGCCGCTGACCGCAACGTCGTCACCCTGCGCGTACAGCACCTGCACGGGCCGCGGCTGGGCCTTGTCTTCACGCACCACATAAACCAGCGCGCCGCGCGCGCTTTGGATGATGGACGCCTGCGGCACGATGACCGCGCCCTTGATGACGCTGGCCGTCATGGCGACGTTGACGAAGGCGCCAGGCCACAACTTGCCTTCGCGGTTGTCGAACTGGGCCTTCACCTTGACGGTGCCCGATGTCGCATCGACGGCGTTGTCGACGAACTTCAGCCGGCCCGAGATCGCGCCCGCCGCGGGCACCGGCGCTGCCGTTGCTGTGGCCGCTGCAGGCGCGGCGGCGTCAGCGGGGCGCGCGCCTTCGCGGGCGGGCAGCGCAGGCGCAAGCACGGGGGCCGTGGCCGGGGCCGCGCTGGGCGTTGAAGCACTTTCCGGCGGCGTGGCGGTGACCGGCGCGCCGCCGTCCTTCAGCGCCGCCAGCGCGTCGGCCAGGTGGCGCTGCGGCAGGCTGAAGGCCACGGTGATGGGGTCGAGCTGCGTGATGCTGGCCAAGGTGGTGACATTGGCCTGCACCGAACTGCCGGTGAAGACATTGATGGCGCCCAGCCGCCCGGCGCCGGGCGCGCTGATGCGGGTGTAGGAAAGGCCCAGCCGCGCGGCGTCCAGCGCGGCCTTGTCGGCGGCCACGGCGCCGGTCTGGCTTTGCACATTCGTCAGATTGGTGTCCAAAGCGCCTTGCGAAATGAAGTTCTGGGCCAGCAGTTCCTGGCTGCGCTTGAGTTGTCTTTGCGCATCCGCCAGCGCGGCTTCGTCACGCGTCAATTGGGCGCGCGCTTTGGCCACGTTGGCCTCGTCGGCGCGCGGGTCCAGCGTGAACAGCAATTGCCCGGCCTTGACGAACTGGCCTTCCTTGACATGCACCTGCGCCACCAGGCTGGTGGTCTGCGGGCGCACGTCGACGCTGGACAGCGGCGCCACGGTGCCGGTGGCGGTGATGAGCACCGGCAGGTCGCGCTGCTGGGCGCGCACGGTGGTCACGCCCACGGGTGGCGCCGACGCCGAGGCGGCGGGCGCCGAAGCGCCAGGGGCGGCGGCCGATGCGGCTGCAGCGGCGCCGCTGTCGGGGCTCTTGTTGCAGGCCGAAAGCAGGGCCGGCATGACCAGCAGGGCCAGCGTGCAAGCCGGCAGCGAATGGCGAAAAATCATGTTCAACAGACTTAAAAAAGAGGGCAGGCGGTTGGGCTCGGGGCTGGGGCTTGGGATCATCACGCGGCCTGGAATGCGCGCTGCAGCACCGCCATACCGGTGTGCAAAGACCGCAGTTCGTCGCTGCTGCAGGCGGCCAGCGCGCGTGCGAATTCGCCGCGTGCGCCGCGGCGTATCTGGCGCACCTGGGCCTGACCCGCTTCGGTGACATGAAGTTCAGAACGCCGACGGTCGGCCACCGCCACGGTGGGGGCCACCGCGCCGGCCTTCACCAGCCTGTCGACCATGGCCGAAGCGGTGGGCAGCGTAACGCCCAGGAAGGCCGCCACCGCGCTGACCGAACTGCCCGGCTGGCGGGCGATGAAGTTCAGGCAGCGGAACTGCGGCACCGACAGCTGGTCGCCCACCTGCTGGCGCATCGCGCCGCGCATGGCGTCCATCACCGCGGGCATGGTGGCCAGCACGGCATCGGCGCAGTCCAAAGGGCGCGGTGCAGGAACGTCGCGCGGAAGGTCACGCTGAAGATCGCGCGGCGGGGTGGGGGACGGTGGGACAGCCATTGCTTCGCTGAGCTAACCAAAAAAGTGGAGCGTAGCATCCGGCGCCCGCGCCGTGGCCTGGGGAAACTCTTCTTTGCGCCACGCGCTATGCTGCGGCCCCTTGTCTGAATGCCCGGAGTGCCTCTGGATGAGCGCCGACGTCGTTGCCCACCCTGAACTGCGGCTGAACGCCGGCACCGCGCTGGACCTGGCGCGGGTGCGCGCAGTTCGCGTCAACCAGCCCGCCGTGGCGCGCCGCGTGGCGGGGCTGAACGGCGGCCGTTCGGTGAAGAAGGTCTACCAGGCGGCCTGGCTGGTGAAGGCCATCCAGTGCATCGACTTGACGACGCTGGCCGGCGACGACACGCCCGGCCGCGTGCGCCGGCTGTGCGCGAAGGCGCGCCACCCGGTGCGCGCCGATCTGCTGGCCTCGCTGGGTTTTTCTGCGTCCAGCCTGCCGTCACTGCAGGTCGGCGCGGTCTGCGTCTACCACGAGATGGTGGCCGAAGCGGTACACGCGCTGCGGGGCAGCGGCATCCCCGTCGCGGTGGTGTCCACGGGCTTCCCGGCCGG
>JANMJI010000141.1:0-8341 GCA_031371275.1 Betaproteobacteria bacterium | reverse complement strand
CCGTCTGACGCCCAGGGCAGCACCTGGCTGACCCTGGGCACCGGCAACCAGTACCCGAAGTACGACAGCGGCATAGACCCGCGCTACCTGGTGCGCCAAGGGTGCCGCGCCGGCAAGATGGCGACCAGCCTGCACGCCGTGCGCAGTGGTGAAGAGATGCTGTTGCTGCGCGGCGTGCCGGGTGCCGCCACCTGCTGGGCGCAACTGGCACCGTTTGACATCACGCTGGCGCCAGACAAGATACCGATCTACCTGCGCGAGCTGAACCTGGGCCCCGAGTTGCTGGCCACCTGGGCCGCGATGCAGGCCCGCGGCCTGCCGTGGAAAGAGCGGTACACCAAAAATGCACGCATCGAACTGGGCCCGCCTTCAACCGCGCCGGCACCGCTGGGTCTTGACCTGGTCATCACCAACGACACCGGCCGCCGGGTGCGCATGGGCGACACGCTGGCCGTGCAGGTGCTGCGCGATGGCCAGCCGCTGGCCGGCCTGGCGGTGGAATTGCGCAGCCCCGTCAGCCCGCTGGGCATCTGGCGCCGCAGTGATGCCCAAGGCCGGCTGCAGATGCCGGTGCCCACCTTGCGCCCGGGCCCCTGGTTGTTGCGCGCCATCGACCTGCGCGTGTCGGCCACCGACCCCGACAGCTGGGACAGCCGCTTCGTCACGCTGGCCTTCGACGTGCAGGGCCCGGACACCGTCGGTCAGAACGGCATCAGCTTGAGCTCGAACGCCCTTTCCACCAGCCACACCGAAGCCAGCACCGCAATCAGCAGCGAGCCACCCAGCAGCACCACGCGACGGTAAAAAACGCTGCGGCGCAGCAGGTAGGCGGTCGGCAAAAAGGCCGCCACGATGGCCAACTGGCCGGCTTCGACACCCAGGTTGAAGCCCAGCAGCGCCAGCGCCAGCGCGCCCTGCGGCAGGCCCAGGTCTGTCAGCACGCTGGCAAAGCCAAAGCCGTGCAGCAGCCCAAACACAAAGGCGACCATCCAGCGCCGGCCGTGGAAGACCGGCCAGACATTGTTCAGCGCCGCCAGCACGACGCTGGCCGCGATGCCGCTTTCCACCAGCCGCGAGGGCAGCGACACCAGCCCCAGCGCGGCCAGCGACAAGGTGATGGAATGGGCCACCGTGAAGGCGGTGACGATGCGCAGCACGTCCCAGAACGCGGGCCCAAAACTGACCACCGGCTGCCAGCGCCGCCGCACCCACACACCGACCGCGGGCAGCAGCAGCGAGAGCAGGAACAGGATGTGGTCGAAGCCGACCCAGATGTGCCAGACGCCTTCACGCAGATAGTCCAGCAACTGCGTGAGCCGGCTCGCCGTACCACTCAATTCAAAGGTTTGGCGCGGCGCTTGCGGGCCCAGGATGGCGGTGCGCGTGGCGCCTTGGTTGCGCAAATTCAGCAGCCCGCGGTGCTGCGGGTCAAGGTCGGCGAACAGCGTGTAGTTCAGCGTCAGCGTCTGTGGTGGCTGGGTTTTTGGGCTCGTCTGCGGCTGGATTTGCGACTGCGCTTTTGACGCGGGGGCACAGTTGAACGTCAGCGGCAGCACGGTGTAGGCGCCGTCGGTGTGTTCGTCCACCTGCTGCGTGCCGATGTCCATCGTGCAGGGCTGGCCGTTCGCTTGCAGCTGCAAACGCGCTGCGGCGTAGGCAGCCAGCTCGGCGTGGCGGGCCTTCACCTCGCCCCAGGTGATGCGGCCGTCGCCGTCGGCGTCCAGGCCGATGGCGAAATCAAGGTCGCGCAGTGCGATGTCCCAACGGCCCGTCACAGCGCCGCCCTGCACGGTGATGGCCAGGTAGCTGTCAGAAGGTTTGTGTGCGCCCGCGACACCGGCGGCGCACAGCAGCAGCGCGGCAAATAGCGCGCGCAGCCCTTGCACCCCATACAGCCTGTGCAAGCACCGCAGCACTTTCAACGCAGCGCTTTCAACTGCGTGGCCAGATTTTGCAGCGCCACGCTTTCAATACCGCTGCTGCTCATCCAGTCCAGCACGGGCTGCGCTGCTGGCAGGTTCCTGGCCGCCAGTGCGGCTTCCAGCAAGATGCGCCCGTCGGCCGGTTCACGCTGCTCGGCCCAGTTCTGCTGGCCCAGCGCCAGCGCGCGCGCCGTGTCGCCCAGCAGCGCACGCACATAGCGCGATTCTTCCTTGCGGTGGGTGGTGTCGCCACGCAGCCGCGCGGCGTCAAAACGGGCGCCCAGTTCTTCGGCCAGGCGCGGTGCCTTCGGGTCGCCGGCGGCTTTGGCGGCCAGCGCCAGGCGCAACAGCAGCACATCGGCGCGGCCGGCGTCTTTCAGCAGCACCAGCACCTCGGGCGCACGGCCGCGGTCGAGCAGAAAATCGGCAAACGCCGCCTGCAGGTAGACATCGGGCACGCCGAGTGCCAGCGCTTCGCGGAAGGCGGCGTCAGCAGCGGCATTGTCGCCGCGGCGTTCTTCGGTTTCGGCCAGCCGCGTCAAACCCCACAGGCGTTCTTCTGCGCTGGCCGCGGGCTGCTGCTGCAACGCGCTGCGCAATTGCCTGGCAGCGGCGGCGGCATGCCCGGTGATGGCGTCGATTTGCGCCTTGCAGGCCGCGGCGACGAGTGGCGTCGTCAGCGGCGCCATGCCTTCGCAACTGCTGCGCGCTTGTTCATAGCGCGCCTGCACCATCAGGATGGCGGTCTGCCAGGCCCACGCGGCACCGTTATCGGGCTGCTCGCGCAGCGCCGCGGCCAGGTCGGCCAAGGCAGGGTCGAAACGGTGGTCAAACTGCAGCAGCATGGCGCGCAGCACGCGCACCGCCACCGGCGGCTGCGGCAGCGCCCACCAGGGCTGCAGCGCGGCTTGCGCATAGCCCACGTAACGCGGGTCGCCTTCGGCCGCCACTTCATCAAAGTAGCGCTGCGCCAGGCGCACCGCGGTGGCCACGTCCTGCGGTTGCGCGCGCCAGGCCGCACGCAACGCCACCAGTTCGCGCGCGCGCGGGTCGCTGGCGCGGGCGGGCACGGTGGCCAGCACTTCGCTGTCCGATGTCGGCAGACGCGCGGCAGCGCCTGCCAGCAGCGGCAAAACCAGCAGAACCAGAGGAACCAGCAACAGGGCGAACGGCAGGCAGGTCAGAGAGCGGCGCACGGTGGTCATGGTAGCGGTGCATGTTGTACGCCCGCCACAGGCGCATGGATGCACGCTGGCTTGCACAGCGCTGTCAACCTGTCCGGCGCGGCTGCGTTGTGGTTACAGCCGACACGCGCTTCGGGTTTTCTGAAGTCAAAATGCCGGCCGTTCGTACCCTGGGGTGATCCGGGTTTTCGAGCAGCGACATCCAAAAAACTCCCCCTCCCAAACCGAGAGAAGCAATATGACCAAGTTCCTGAGCGCCCTGACCCTCCTGGCTTTCGCTTTCAGCGCCCAAGCCGCTTCGCACGCCGGTGCCGCCCCCATGAAGGAAGCCGCCCCGGCCGCTTCCAAGCCCATGAAGGCCGCCCATTCGGCCAGCGCCCCGATGAAGGCCGCCAGCGCCCCGATGAAGAAGTAAGACTTCGCTGTCTGCGCAAGAAGGGCAGGTGCTTTGGCACCTGCCCTTTTTGTTTTTCAGCGCCGTGTGTTGACACCACGGCCCACCCGGTGCCGCCGTGTGGGGCCTAAATCGGACGGCGCCTTCCAAATCTGCGTTGTATTTTCGATACTGTAGTTTCGCTACAAATTTTCGTGTCGCCCAACGACATCGCGCTGTCCGAACGCAAGCGCAGGTGCACTGCCTAGCTGTCCGGCGCTGAGAACGACCACCCGGCGGCCTGAAATGGCACCTACCGACGCACCGATCTGGGGTTTTCGCAGATAGCTCGAAAATCTAGTTTTGGTACGCATTGACAACCACAGGCCCATGCCTGTCAGCCGATCGGACCGGGCACGCACAAGCCCGCGCCGACGGAAGTTGTCGTCATATGTGCGTCTGAGGAGACATCCATGCACCCATCACCAACCCGGCGCGGCACTTCGCGCGCGCTGCTGCGGGCCACGCCAGTGGCCGTGGCCGCAATGCTGCTGGGCAGCAACCTTTCTCATGCCCAGCCGGCCCCGCCAGACCCCAAGGCCGCCGACCAGATCGTCACTGTCACCGGCATACGGCGCGGCATTGAAAGCGCCATCAACGTGAAGAAAAACGCCGACGGCATCGTCGAAGCGATTTCTTCTGAGGACATCGGCAAGCTGCCCGACAACAGCATCGCAGAATCCATCGCCCGCCTGCCCGGGCTTTCGGCACAACGCGTGGCCGGCCGCGCCCAGGTCATCAGCGTGCGCGGCCTGTCGCCTGACTTCACCACCAGCCTGCTCAACGGCCGCGAACTGGTCAGCACCGGCGACAACCGCAGTGTGGAATTCGACCAGTACCCGTCAGAGTTGCTCAGCGGCGTGACGGTCTACAAAACGCCGGATGCCGGTCTCATTGGCCAGGGCCTTTCAGGCACGCTGGACATGCAGACCGTGCGCCCGCTGAACTTCGGCAGCAAGGTGTTCGCCGTGGGTGGGCGCTTGCAGAAAAATTCACTCGGTGCTGCGGCCAACGCCAAAGCCACCGGCAACCGCTTCAGCGCCAGCTACATCGACCAATTCGCCGGCCGCACCTTTGGCATTGCCATCGGCTTTGCGCACCTGGAAACGCCGGTGCAGGAAAACCAGGTGGGCCTGTACGAACCGTGGCAGCAAATTCAGGCCGGCTGGCGCCCCGGTGTGCCGGCCGGTACTTTCTATTCCGACGGCATCAAGGCACTGCGCCGAACGGGGGTGACCAAGCGCGACGGCATCATGGCCACGCTGGAATGGCGGCCTTACAAGGAATGGACCAGCGTGCTGGACCTGCACCACACCACGGCCAAGCAGATGGACACGGCCAACCAGTTCGAGGTCAACCTGAGCGGCTACAACGGCGGCTACAGCCCCGGGCTGAATTTCACATCAGCCACCGTCAACGGCAACGGCACCTTCACCGGCGGCGTGGCCAGCGGCCTCTACCCGCTGGTGCGCGGCATGTACAACAAGCGCGACGACAAGATCGACGCCTTCGGCTGGAACAACGCCTTCAAGCTGGGCGGCATGTCGGTGCTGGCCGACCTGAGCTATTCCAAGGCCAAGCGCCAGGAATTGAACCTTGAGAACAACACCCAACTGCCGCCCACCAGCGCCAGCGCCGCGCCGCTGGACACGCTGCGCCTGGCCTTCACCAGCGGCGGCTTTTCAACCCTGACGCCGGGCCTGAATTATTCAGACCCCGCGAAGCTGCTGCTGCGCGGCACCATCTACGGTTCTGGCTACGGCAAAGTGCCTTCGATTGAAGACGGGTTGAAAGGCTTCAAGGTGGTGGGCACGCTGCCGGCGCCGGCCGCCGTGGCCAGCGTATTGAGCGAGTCGCAGGTGGGTCTGAACTACGCCGACCGTGCCAAGAAAAAGCGCCAGCCCGAAGGCAACATCAACGTCGGTGCGCAGGGCGACACCGCCATTGTTTCAGACCTGCAATACGGTCTGGTTGATCTCGGCTTTGCGGGCATCGGTTCCATCCCGTCGTGGAATGTGCCGGCCGCCGTGGCGCGCTACATGACCTTCAACCCCAGTTCCACCGCCGCGGCCTATCTGGTGGCCAAGTCCTGGGACGTGAACGAGAAGATCACCACCGGGTTCCTGAAGGGCAATATCGACACCGACTGGGGCGGCGTCAACGTGCGCGGCAACGTGGGCGTGCAGTTGCAGCACGTTGACCAGTCTTCCAGCGCCACCCGGCTGACCAACGGCGGCAACCCGGTGCCCATCACCGATGGCGAGACCTACACCGACGCACTGCCCAGCCTGAACCTGGCCTTCGGCCTGGCCGGCGACCAGACGGTGCGCGTGGCGCTGGCCAAGCAGGTGGCCCGCCCGCGTGTCGACCAGATGCGCTCGGCCATCGAATTCGGCGTGGGTGACCCGGATGCCAACGGCGTTCGCAAGCCCGGTGCTGGCGGCGGCAATGCGCAGCTCGACCCCTGGCGCGCCACGGCTTTCGATGTGTCGTACGAGAAATACTTCGGCACCAAGGCCTACCTGGCCGCGGCTTATTTCTACAAGGACTTGAAGAGCTACATCTACACGCAGACGCAGTCGAACTACGACTTTTCGGCCTACATCCCCAGCGTGACGCCAATCCCGGGAACCACCATCAACCGCACCGGCGACTTCACGCGGCCGTTGAACGGCAACGGCGGGCGCTTGTCGGGCTTCGAGCTGACGGCCTCACTGCCGCTGGGCATGCTAACGCCGGTGTTGAGTGGTTTCGGCATCGTCGCCAGCGCCAGCTTCAACAGCAGCAACATCGCCATCAAAGACCCCGACAGTGCCAGCAGCGAGGGCTCGGGCAACATCAGCCTGCCCGGCCTTTCCAAGCAGGTCTACAACCTGACGGCGTACTACGAGCAAGCCGGCTTCGAAGCCCGCATCAGCCAGCGCAAGCGCTCTGATTTCATCGGCGAAATCGGCAACTTCAACGGCAACCGTTCGCTGCGCTACGTGGTGGGTGAAAGCATCGTCGACGCGCAGTTGGGCTACAACTTCAACGAAGGCATGTTCAAGGGCCTGGGCATATTGTTCCAGGTCAACAACCTGGGCAACGAGGCTTACAAGACCTACGCCAGCACCAAGGACAGGCCGCTGGAATACATCAAGTGGGGCCGCACCTATCTGCTGGGGGCGAACTACAAGTTCTGAGCCTGGGTTGATGCAGGCCACAAGCCCCGTCGCGCGAGCGGCGGGGCTTTTTTGTCCGCGTCAGGCTGCGGCCAGCCGCCGCCGTGATGCCCGCGCGTGCGGCACCCAGGCCAGCGTGGCCCAGCGCCGCCACATGATGAGCCCGCGCAGCCATTCATCAGCCGCGTAGGCGATCCACAAGCCCGGCAGGCCGAGGCCGAAGTGGCTGCCCAAAAGCCAGCTGCCACCGGCCAGCACCACCACCATCGAGGCCGCACCGGCGAGCACCGGAAAGCGCGCGTCACCGGCCGCGCGCAATGCGTTGATGACCACCAGATTGAAGGTGCGGCCGGGTTCCAGCAGCAGCGTCCACCACAGCAGCACCTTGGCGGCGTGGATGATGTGTTCGTCCGCCGTGAACAGGCGCAGCACCCAGGGCCCGGCCAGTGCGGCGGCGGCAGCCACCAACACGCTGACGACCAGCCCGCGCGCCAATGCCCGGCGCACCAGGCGGTGGGCTGCATGCAACTTGCCGGCGCCTATCAAATGCCCCACCACCGTCTCCACCGCAAGCCCGGTGGCCAGCCCAAACAGCAGCACCACCATGATGATTTGCTGTGCGTAAGCCTGCGTGGCCAGCGCCGCCGCGCCCAGGCTGCCGGCCACCGCGACACTGACCATGAACGCCAGCCTGTAGGCGATGTTTTCAGCTGCCCCAGGCAGGCCGATGTGGGCCACCGCGGCCAGCGGTTGGCGCGGCAGCCGCCACCAGTCTGCTGGCTGTGGCACCAGGCCCAGGCGGCGGCGCCACAGCGCGCGGTGCAGCAACAAAGCCAACGTGCGCGCGGCCACCAGCGCCAGCGCAAAACCGGGCAGGCCCAGGCCGGGCCAAGCGCCCACGCCGGCCATCAACAGCGGCGCCAGCAGCAGGTGCAGCGCGTGCATCACGACCATCACCCGCAGCGTGTCGCGGGCGTGCAGGTGGGCGCGCATGACACTGGCCATGCTGGCGTTCCAGGCGTCCAGCAGCAGCGCGGGCGCCAGCGCCTGCAAGAGCGGCGTGGCCAGCGGCAGCACCTCGGGTGGTGCGTTCAACAAGCGCAGCAAAGGCGGCGCACACACCAGCGCCAGCAGCGCGGCGCCGCCGCCTATCCAGGTGCTGGCGCCCAGCACGGCGCGGGCCACGGCATCGGCGGCTTCACGGCGGCCGGCGCCCAGGTTCTGCGCCACCACCACACCCACGCCAGCACCGACGACGCGGAACAGGATGAACAGCGTGCCAGCCACATGGTTGGCCAGCGCAAAGGCCGCGCCCGAGTGGTCTGACAAGCGCGCCGCCAACGCCGTGCCGGCAATGCCCACGCTGATGCCCAGCAGCAGTTCCAGAAACAGCGGCCAGGCCAGCGCGAACAGCCGCAGCGCGCTGGGTGGCGGCGTGGATGACGGCGTAGATGCGGGCAGGTTGCGCGTTGCAGAAGAAGCCATGCCGCAAGGTTAGGCGTCGCGCAAAAACAACTTGATAAAGTTTTGGAGGTGTGGTCTAAAGCGGAATGCAGGTTGCATCCGCGATAGAGCAGATCGAATCGAAGTACCGATCGCTTGCATCGGTGTTGGATGAGCGGGCGCGCCGGCAGTGGGCGG
>JANMJI010000089.1:0-8689 GCA_031371275.1 Betaproteobacteria bacterium | reverse complement strand
CAGGGCGCGGTCGGCCAGCAGGTTGATGCGCCGCGGCACGCCGCCGCTCAACGCATGGATGCGCGCCATCACTTTGGTGCTGAAGGGCGCTGCCGCGCTGGGGCCGGCCACGCTCAGGCGGTGGCGGATGTAGTGCTGCGTTTGTGGCAGCGAAAGCGCGCCCAGATGAAAGCGCGCGGTGATGCGCTGGGCCAGCTGTTCCAGTTCTGGCCGCGCCACCATGTCGCGCAGTTCGGGCTGGCCTATCAGCACGATCTGCAGCAGCTTGCGTTCGGCGGTTTCCAGGTTGGTCAGCAGGCGCAGTTGTTCCAGCACGTCGGGGCTCAGGCTTTGCGCTTCGTCGATGACCAGCACCGCTTGGCGGCCTTGGGCGTGGGCGGCCAGCAGAAAGCTGTTCAGGGCATCGACATGGGCCTTCACGCTGGCGCTCTGCGCGGGCGGCGTGATGGCGAATTCACCGCACACGGTTTGCAGCAGTTCGATGGCCGTCAGCTTGGGGTTGAAGACATAGGCCACCGTGCAGTGCGCCGGCACCTGTTCCAGGAAGCAGCGGCACACCGTGGTCTTGCCGGCACCGATTTCGCCCGTCAGCAGCACAAAGCCGCCACCCCCACCCAGGCCGTAAAGCAGATGGGCCAGCGCTTCGCGGTGCTGCTCGCTCATGTACAGAAAGCGCGGGTCGGGCGCGATGGAAAACGGCTCTTTGCTGAAGCCGAAAAATGGCGCGTACATGGGCCTGAGGATAGCCGCGGCTGTGGCCCCGCCCGGCCTGCCGCCTTCGGTCTGCCCGATTCAGGTCTGCCGGGTTCAGGTTTGCCGGATTCAGGTTTGCCGGATTCAGGTTTGCCAGATTCAGGTTTGCCAGATGCGCGGCGGCTGCGCTGCCAGCCCCCAGGCCACCTGACGCCACGCGGCACGCACCTGCGCCAGCAACTGCATCGCCGGTTCTGCCCCACGGGCCAGCGCCCGCAGCACCACCACTTGCGGCTGCGGCGCGGTGCAGCCGGCCGTGGCCGCCAGCGGGTGGCCAGCGCTGGCTTGCCGCGCGGCTTCCAGCAGGGCTTCGCGGCGTGCCGGTGCCAGCGCCCGGCCGGCGCCAAACCACAGCGTGGCCAGCACGGTGTGGCCGGCCCAGCCTTGCGGGCCGTCCAGCAGCGGCCGGTCGGCCGCGGCGATGCGGGTCGCATCGAGCCACACACCCGGCAGTTCCAGATGTTGGCCATAGCAGCCGGCCGTGAAGGGCCGCCCGGCAGCGGCCAGGCCCAGCACCAGCACGTCCCAGCCCATCATCTCGGCGCCGCTCGCCAATTCAGCGCGCAGCCGGTGCTGGGCCAGGCAGCCGCTGTAGGCGATGGTCTCCATCGGCAGCCATTCCAGGCGCGCACCGTCGGCCAGTTGCAGCGTCGTTTGCTGCAGCGCCGGCGCGCCTTCGCTGCGGTAAAAACGTGTCGCGCCGGGCGTCGTCAGCAGCACATGGGTGCCCGCTGCCAGACGGGCGTTGATGTGCAATGCGTCGCCACCCACCACGCCACCCGGCGGGTGCACCAACACATGGTGGCAGATCGCCGGGCCTTCTGGGTACAGCGGCTTCAGCACACGCAGCGGGCCGCTGTGGCTGTCATGGCCCACGGTGCGGCCGGCGCGCGCTGTGTAGTCCAGCGTCAGCGCACCACGCCAGCCGGTGGGCGCGGCGGGTGGGTCTTGCACACCACTCACTTCGGCTGCCAGAAGGCAAGGTGCAGCGCCACGATCTCGGCTTGCACTTCGGCCACCGGCCCCACCACCTGCACGGCTTTCTGCCCGGCCGCAAAGACGCTGCGGCAGGGCAGGTTCAGGGTCGGGTTTTCAGGGTCGGCGCCGGTCAGTTCGAGCAGACGGCTTTCGCTCAGGCCGTAGACCAGCTGGCCGATGTTGGCCCAGTACTGTGTCGCCGCGCACATGGCACAGGGCTCGACCGTGGTGACCAGTGTGCAGCCCCACAGCGTGGCCGCGTCAAAACGCTCGGCCGCGGCCCGCACCACCTGGTTGGCGCGGCGCAGGTGGGCCAGCGTCTGGACTTCGTTCATGCGGCGGTCATGGCCCTTGCGTGCCGCGGTGGGCCCAGCCCGTGGTGCGTTTTTCGACCAGCGAAAACAGCTCGACCATGGCCATCGCCATGGCGCCGATGGTGACCAGCCCGGCGAAGGCCAGCGGCATGCGCTGCTGGCTGCCTGCGGTCTGCATCAGGTAGCCGATGCCTGAATCACCCGCCGTCATTTCGGCCAGCACCGTGCCCACAAAAGCCAGCGTGATGGCGATCTTCAAGCTGCCGTAGAAGTACGGCATAGAGCGCGGCAGGCCGACCTTCACCAGCACGTCCCAGCGCTTGGCGCCCAGCACCCGCAGCACGTCTTCCAGCTCGGGTTCCAGCGTCGCCAGGCCGGTGGCGATGTTCACGGTGATGGGGAAGAAGCTGATGAGAAATGCGGTCAGGATGCCCGGCCCCAGGCCAATGCCGAACCAGACCACGAGTATCGCCACCACCGCGGCTTTGGGCACGGCGTTGAAGGCCACCATCAACGGGTAAATAGCGGTGTAGGCCAGCCGGCTGCTGCCTATCAAAAAGCCCAGCAGCACACCGACCACGATGGCGATGGCAAAGCCCAGCATCGTGACCCAAAAGGTCTTCCACGCGGCTTCCAGCAAGGGGCCGCTGAATTCGATGAACTGGCTGGCGATCTGTGTCGGGCTGGGGAAGATGAATTCCGGGATGCGAAAAAGCATCACCACGGCTTGCCACAGCAGCACAAACGCCGTCAGCAAGATCAGCGGCGACCAGCGCTCGACACGTCGTGAAATCTTCATTGCGGCACCGCCACGCTGGTCCTGCTGCTCGGCTGCCGGATGGCGCCAATGTGGCCCCGCAATTCATGCACGATGTCAGTGAACTTTGGCGTATAGGTCACTTCCAGGTCGCGCGGGCGCGGCAGGTCAATGTCGCGTTTGACGACGAAGCGCCCGGGGCTTTTGCTCATCACATACACCGTGTCGGCCAGAAACACACTTTCACGCAGGTCGTGGGTGACGAGGATGACTTTGAATTTCTGCGCTGCCTGCAGGTCGCGCAGCGTGCACCACAGCTCTTCACGGGTGAAGGCGTCCAAAGCGCCAAAGGGCTCGTCCAGCAACAGCATCTTGGGTTCATGCACCAGCGCGCGGCAGATGCTGGCGCGCTGCTGCATGCCGCCCGACAACTGCCACGGGTATTTGTCTTCATAGCCGGCCAGGCCCACGCTGGCCAGCAGTTCACGCGCCTTGGCTTCGTAGGGCTTGCGTTTGGACTTGAAGCTGGACCGATAGGGTTCGACGATTTCCAGCGGCAACAGCACGTTGCCCACCGTCGTGCGCCAGGGCAACAGGCTCGGCGCCTGAAACGACATGCCGCTGATCTTGAGTGGCCCCATCACCGGCTTGCCGTCGATGTGGATGCTGCCTTTGCTGGGCATCTTCAACCCCGTGGTCAGCTTCATGAAGGTGCTCTTGCCGCAGCCCGAAGGCCCGACGATGGCGATGAACTCGCCGCGCTGCACCTGCAGCGAAATGTCTTCCACCGCGAACTGGCCCTGGGCCAGCAGCGCATCGTCGTAGGCCAGCCAGACATTGCGGAAATCGACAAAAGCATTCATGGCGTGGGCAAGGTGGCGATCAGGTTCTTGAAGGTGTTTTGGTACTGCGCAGGCGCGTCGCTGTGCAGCCGGCTGTGGCTGCCGCCGGGCACTTCCAGCCAGTGCACGCCGGCTGGCGCGGCGTCGCGCAAAGCGCGGCCCAGCGCCACCGGCACGGTGTTGTCGGCGCTGCCGTGCAACATCCACAAAGGCGCGTCGATGCGGGCGATGCGTGACAGCGAATCGAATTCCAGCGTCGTCAAAGCCGCGCCGACACGGCCCCAGAAACCGGCCGCCGCGGCGACATCGGGCAGGCGCGTGAACGTGGCTTCCAGGACCAGCGCGCAGTAGTCGGCGGCACGGTCGCCAGCGCCACCGCCGTGCAAGCTGCTGGCCAGCCGCACGGCCACCGCGCCGCCCAGGGAATGGCCGTAGATGACACGCCGCGCGGCCGCGGGTTGCAGCCGCAGAACCTCGGCCCAGGCACGGGCTGCGTCGGCCGTGATGCTGGCCTCTGACGGCGTGCGTACGGTGCTTTCGCCCCAGCCGCGGTAGTCCACCGCCAGCACCGAAAACCCGGCTTCGCGCAGTGCGTTGATCTTGCTCAGGTTGCCGTACAGGTTGCGAAAAGTGCCGTGCAGATACAGCAGCGTCGGTGCGGCTGGGTTGGCATGCGGCAGCCACCACAGCGCGAGCGCATCGGCGGGGCCTTGATCGCCCGGCACGGCCACCGTGTAGCGCAAGTCGCCAGGCTTGAAGTTCGCCTGTTCGGCCGCCAAGCCGGGCGCAAATTCGGCCGGCCGGCCGGGTGTGGGGCGCAGGGCGAGCTCGGCCTGGCGCACGCCCATCCAGCCGCAGCCCGACAGCGTGGTCATGCACAAGACCAGCGCGCAGCAAGCCCAGGCCCGGCCCAGCGCTGCGCTGGCTGGCCCGCCCACGGCTGCGACAATCCACCCCATGCAGCGTCCTTTCAATGGGCCCCTCAAGGCCGTTGTTCTTGCCACCGCGGCGCTGGTCGCAGCCGGCACGGCCTGGGCCGATGATGCCTCGGACGACATCAGCCCCGGCCACTGGCGCTTGGTGGCTTCGCCTTTCACGCAGCACTTTCGCTACAGCGCCGAGCACAGGTCTGTGTATGCACTGGGGCTGGAACGTGCGCAGCCCGATGGCTTGCTGGTCGGCGCCACCTACTTCCGCAATTCATTCGGCCAGCACAGCGCCTATGCCTACTTTGGCCAGCGCCATGAAAAGGTCTGGGGCCTGGCGCCGTTGTTCCTGCAATGGTCGGCCGGTATCTTGTACGGCTACCGCGGCAAGTACGAAAACAAGGTGCCGCTGAACGTGCATGGCTTTGCACCCGGGGCCTTGTTTTCGGCCGGCTGGCAGTTCAGCCAACAAGGCTCGGCCGTGGTGCACCTGCTCGGCGACGCTGGCTTCATGTTGCAGTTGTCTTACGACTTGCACTGAGGCGAGCCGGCGGGCCACTGGCCGGCCTTATTTCTTGACCGGCGGCAAGATGTTCAGCTCGGCCTTGCCGGGCAGAAAGGCGTCTGTCTACACCGCCTGTGGGTCGACCCGCGTTTTGGTGTTGAACGCATCACTGACCTGCGAAGCCATCAAAGCCAGGCGCCCCGGCACGACGACGCCAAAACCTTCGGCGCGCGCGTCGGGGCTGGCCACCACGGCGTCTATGGCCATGCGCAAGCGGCGCTTTTCCAGATCGACGTTGATGATGCCGTCGCGCGCTTTCACGTACTCGATGGCCGGGTCGGGGCTGGTCATCACTTCCTTGGCGCCTTTCAGAAAAGCGCTGATGAAGGCTTTCACCGCAGCCGGGTTGTCTTTCATCAGCTTGGGGCTGGCGATGATGACGTTGCCGTACAGCTTGACGCCGAAGGCCGGATAGGGGATGACGACGATGTCCTCGGTCTTCACGCCCCGCGCTTGCAGGTTCAGCAGCGACGTGAAGCTGAAGCCGGTGATGGCTTCGACATCACCACGCACGAGCATGGTTTCGCGCAGCGGCGGGTCCATGCTCGTCCACTGCACGCCGCTGATGTTGTTGGCCTTGGCGAAGATGGGAAAGGCGCGGCGGCCAGCATCAAAACCCGGTGCGCCAATCTTCTTGCCGCTCAGGTCGGCCGGGGTTTTGATGCCACTCTTTTTGAGCGCCAGCACCGCCGCCGGGGTGTTGTTGTAGACCATCAACAAGGCCACCGGCTTGTTGGGCGCGTCAGGGTTGTTGGCGTGGAATTCCATCAGCGCCGCGAGGTCCGCAAAACCCATGTCGTAGGTGCCCGATGCCACCCGGGTGACGGTGCCGCCGCTGCCGTTGCCAGCGTCGATCGTCACGTCCAGCCCCGCGGCCTTGTAGTAGCCCTTGGCCTGCGAAGCCAGGAACAGCGCGGCCGGGCCTTCAAAACGCCAGTCGAGCTGGAACTTGATGGGCGTTTGCGCCAGCGCCAGGGAGGGGGCGGCGGCCAGCGCGGCAGCCAAGGCAGCAGCTAAAACCAGCGTGCGGCGTTTGAGCAAGGTCAACAGAGAGGTCATCAAAACTCCATACGGGCTTCGGGTGGTCGGATCGGTACCAGAACACCCGAGCAATGCAAGTTCCGCGCGCGCTTTGAAGCGCCGGCCATGCACCACGCCGCAGCCGCACGCCCACCGCTGGTGCGCGGCGCCACTTCGTTCGTGGAGGTGTGACGCATGGGCGGGCTATCGGTAAGCCATCGGTGGGTAGCTGGCCGTCGTCGACGCAGCGGGCAAGAACAGGCAACGCGCGCGGCACTTCAGCGGCCCGCGGGCCCCGGCCCCAGCAGATCAAGCAGCGTGCGGGCGATGACCTTGGTGGCGCCGCGCAAGTCGCTCAAGACCAGGTGTTCATCGGCGCGCTTGGCATTGCTTTCCAGCACCGTGCGCGGCCCGGCGCCGTAGATGACGGCCGCCACGCCATAGGCACCGTACAAACGAACGTCGGTGTACAGCGGCGTGCCCGAGGTGGGGATGGGCTCACCAAACACGGCTTCGCCATGGGCTTGTAGCGCCCGCACCAGCGCCGCATTGCCGGGCAAGGGTTGCAGCGCCTCGGCCATCAGCAGGCGCTTGATCTCCACCCGGATGCCGGGGCTGGCGGCCACGCTGCTTTCGACCAAGGCCCGTACCTCGGCTTCGACCGCAGCGCTGTCTTCTTCGGGTATCCAACGGCGGTCCAGCTTCAGCACCACTTTGCCGGGCACGACGTTGGTGTTGCTGCCGCCTTCGATGCGACCGACGTTCAGATACGGATGCGTGATGCCAGGTACTTTGGACAGCCGCGTGCGCAACAGATCGTTGTAGGCGTACAGCGCCGTCAGCAGCTTGTTCGCGGCCTGCAGCGCGTCCACACCCGTGTGCGGATATGCCGCGTGCGAGGCCAGGCCGTGCAACGTCACTTCCATCTGCAAGCAGCCGTTGTGCGCGGTGACGACCTGGTAGCTGAAGCCGGCGGCGATCAACAAATCGGGCTTGGTCAGGCCA
Source organism: Betaproteobacteria bacterium (assembly GCA_031371275.1). Taxonomy (GTDB): domain Bacteria; phylum Pseudomonadota; class Gammaproteobacteria; order Burkholderiales; family Burkholderiaceae_C; genus Rubrivivax. Next base: position 1,529 of record JANMJI010000089.1, on the reverse strand, counting down.
TGGCGCAACAACCAGCCGGGGCCCAATTCACCGCCGAATTCTTCGTCGTAGGTGAAGTGCAATTCGACGCCGCCTTTCAACGCCACACCCAAGGCTTCCAGCGCACGGGTGGCGAAGGCGTAGCTGGCGAAGTCACTCTTGCTGACGGCTGAGGCGCGGCCGTAGAGCTTGCCGTCTTCAATCTCGGCGCCATTGGGCGCGTGGTGCCAGCCTTCACCGGGTGGCACCACGTCACGGTGGGCGTTCCGCGCAATGGTCGGGCCGCGGTGGCCGTAGGGCCTGCGCACGATGAGGTTGGTAATGGACTGCAGGCCAGCCGCCAACACCTCATCGGCCGGCACACCGTGCTTTTCAGACGCCAGCCCCATCGCCGCCAGCAACTCGTCCGTGCGCTCGGCGTGGGGCGCGTTGTCGCCGGGGGGCGTGTCGGTGGGCACTTGCACCAGGGCCTGCAGAAAGCGCGTTTCCTCAATGAAGTGCGCATCGACCCAGGCGTCAAGCCGTTCGTAGTCGTTCATTGGTGCACCCTAGACGCTTCGCGTCGTCCCGCCAGGCGGGAATTCGCACTCGGGAAACCCTCCTTGCTCATTCAGCAGCCAGCCCTTGCAGCAATTGCATGAAGGCCGACACACACAACTCGGCATCGTCGGCACTGATGGTTTCCAGCGGGTTGTGGCTGATGCCCGAATTGCCACCACGCAAGAACAGCATGGCCTGCGGCATCAGCTCGTGCAGCTTCATCGCGTCATGGCCGGCGCCGCTGGGCATGCGAAAGGCCGGCAGGCCCAGCTTGTGCACCGCCGCTTCCCAGCGCGCCTGCCAGGCCGGTGCACTGGGTGCGGCGCTGGCGGCCAGCGTTTGTTCCAGCGTGCAGGCCACGCCGCGTTCTGCGCAGAGACGCTGCAACGCGGCCACCACGTCAGCACCCAGCGCGTCACGCGCGGCGTTGGTGGTGGCACGCAGGTCCAGGCTGAAGGTGCAGCGGCCGGGCACGACGTTGATGGAGCCGTTGGGCACTTGCAGCATGCCGACGGTGGCCACCACATCGGGCACCGCCGCGGCGCGCTGTTCCACGAACAAAGCCAGCTCGGCCACCGCGCAGGCCGCATCGCGCCGGCGGCCCATCGGCGTGGTGCCGGCGTGGCTGGCCTGGCCTGTGACTTCGCCCACATAGCGCAGGCTGCCGTTGATGGACGTGACGACGCCCAGCGGCAGGTCCAGCTCGTTCAGCACCGGGCCTTGTTCGATGTGGACTTCGACAAAGCCGAGGTAGTTCGCAGCGTTGCGCTTTTCATCGGTGATGGCCGCCAGCGTCGCCGGCAGGCCGGCAGCGGTCATCGCGTCTTGCATGGTCACGCCGTCGGCATCGTGCTGTTGCAGCCATGCCGGATTGAAGTCGCCCGTCAGCGCGCCGCTGCCCAGAAAGGTGGCCTTGTAGCGCTGGCCTTCTTCTTCGGCAAAGCCCACCACTTCGATGCCAAACGGCAGGCGCTGGCCCGCCGCATGCAACTCGGCCACCAACACCATCG
>JANMJI010000079.1:0-8001 GCA_031371275.1 Betaproteobacteria bacterium | reverse complement strand
CGAGAAAGCGATGGGCTCGATCATCAAGAGCGGCACGTCGGCCATCCGCAGCGTGCTGGCGCCAGGTGAAAAACTGGCGCCCGGCCAGCGCGGCCTGGTTTACGCCGCCACCCCCGCCAGTGATTTCATCTGCGGCACGCTTCAACTGGCTGCCGGCATGAACCTGCATGTCTTCACCACCGGCCGAGGCACGCCTTACGGCCTGGCCGAATGCCCGGTGGTGAAGGTGGCCACACGCAGCGAACTGGCGCGCCGCTGGCACGATTTGATGGACTTGAACGCGGGGCAGATTGCCGATGGCGATGCCAGCATCGAAGAGGTGGGCTGGCAGTTGTTCGGCCTGCTGCTGGAAGTGGCCAGCGGGCGCAAGACCTGGGCCGAACACTGGAAGTTGCACAACGCGCTGGTGCTGTTCAACCCGGCGCCGGTGACTTGAATCGCTATCAAGCCGCGGCTTCAATCGCCGTGGTGATGTTCGTCGTCATGTTCGTGGTCATGGTCGTGGGCGTGGTCTTGGTCGTGGTCATGCCCATGGTGGTCACGCTGCGGCGGCGTTTCAGCCTCCTGGTAGCCCAGCATCGCAGCTTCCAGCAGCTTGCGCATCGGGTCCTCGTTCAGCGCCACATGCCCGGCCAGGAAACCGGCCAGCCGCGCCAGCACGAGTGACTGCATCGCCAGTTGTTTGTAGGCATTCGGCGCGGCCACCTGTTCGGCGTCTTGCACGCAGCGCCGCAGCAGGCCCGTGAACAGGCCGTCCAGGTAGCGGTTCATGTCGCCGCCCGACAAGGGCTTGTTCAGCAGGGCCTGGCTGTGCACCAGAAAACGCTGGTACAGATCACCTTCAAGCTGGTCTTCTTCGTCCAGGTCGCCGCACATGCCGTGCTCCTTCAAAAACCTTCGGCGCGTTCGAGTTGCTCGAACCAGTCAAAGCCCATCGGCTTCACGATGCGGCTGTTGAGGACGACGATGCGCGCTTCATTGGCCGGGTCGCTGTTGAAGTGCTGGTGCGCGCAATAAGGCGGTATGTAGACGAAGTCGCCCTGCTCCCATTCAAACTTTTTGGGCGTCTCGTCCCAGCTGAATTCGAACGCGTCCTTGCAGTCGAAGCGCACGTCCCAGTGCAGGTCGTAGCCGCTGCCTTCGACCACGAAGAAAATCTCCTCGGTCAGGTGACGGTGTTTGCCGCTGGCCTTGCCGGCGGGCAGGAACTGCTGGTAGATGTCCAGGCAGCATTCCTTGGTGTTCATCTGCGCGTGGATGATGTGTTTGACAAGCCCGTCGGGCGAACGCTCGAAGGGCATGTCGGCGGCCTTCACCACGTTCATGCGGCCTTCGTAGTCTTGGCGGAATTTGGCCGACGCTTCGACGGCCTGGGCGAAGAAATTCACCTCGTGCGTTTTGGCATGCGCGCGGGCGTGTTCGATGGCGTCAACGATGCTTTTGCTCATGGTCTGTGATCTCAGATGTGGGTCGGCGGCAGATAGCTTTCCTGCGCCGGCGTCTCGGCGTTTTTCGGCGGGTAGGCCACGACTTTCTGGAACAGCATGTGCATGAACAAAAACAGCGGCTTGGCCTTCATGATGAGCACGATGCTCTCGCCTTCCGCGTCGTCGTTGAAGTGCTGGTGTACGCAGCCGTTTTCAACGATCAGCGCGTCACCGGCTTCCCAATCCAGCCGCTTGCCGTCGTGCACGTCATGGCCCTTGCCCTTGAGCACAAAAAACACCGCACTGTTCATGTGACCGTGCTTCTGGCCATAGCCGCCCGGGGCATACACGTCCAGGTGGGCTTCAATGCTTTGCGCCACCTTCACGGCCTGCGGGTTGATGATCTTTTTGCCGAAGTTCTGCGGCCCGCCCTTCCACTTCCAGTCCTTGCTTTTGTACACCCGCGGCTGGCTGAAAAGTTCATGCACCAGCTCGCCGTAAGTGCCTTCCAGCGCGCGCACGAACACACGCTTTTTGCTCCAGCGTTCCCACACGGCTTCGTCGGCCGGGGGGGCAGTGGTGTTGGTGCTTGTCGGGGTTTCAGACATCGCTGTTCTCCATCAAAAGATGCTCATTTCGCCATGAAAATTTTGTCCCACAACAACTGCCACTTGTCGGCTTCGTCCAGTGTCACGGCGGGGTCTGACATGACGTAATTCATGCCGCTGGTGTCGGTTTTCACCAGGCGACTGGAAGGTGTGCGGCCCATGTGGGCCAGCATGTCCTGCGCTTCGGGCGACAACAGAAAATCAGCGAACAAAAGCGCCGCGTGGGGGTGCGGTGCATGGCGTGCCAGGCCCAGGCCTTGCGGGCGCGCAATCACCGGCTCTATCGGCGCCCAGTCCAACGGCGCGCCGCGTTTCTTGAAGCTCTGTGCGTTGGCGTGGTAGGCCGTCAAACCGACCTCCACTTCGCCAGCAGCGATAAGTTGCGCCAGCAGCACATGGCCTTTGCGCATGTCGGGTTTCAACGCGCCCAGCTTGTTCATGAAATCCATGCCGCGTGCTTCGCCCCAGGTCTTCACCACCGCGCCCATCCATTCGGCGTCGGTGGCTTCCAGCGCAATGCGGCCTTTCCACTTCGGGTCCAGAAAACCTTCGTAGGTCTTGGGCAGGTCGGCCAACTTCACCTTGTTCGTGTTGTAGGCCACGACGAAGAAGTTCAGCCGGTCTGGCACCCACTGGCCGTGTTTGGGGATGATGGCCTGTGGCAGGTCGGCCAGATGCGGGCTGAAAAATTCGGCCAGCACCTGTTCGCGCGCCAAAGATTCCATCTCTGGGCCATTCGTTTCAACCACATCCACCGCATGGCGTTTGCCGCGCGCTTCAGACACCGCACGCTGCACCACGCCGTCGCTCAAGGCGCGCCACAGTTTGACCTTGATGCCGTACTTTTTTTCGAAGGCTTCGACCAGTGGCGCGGCTTCGGTGGGCGCCAATGAGGTGTAGACGGTGACGCTGCCTTCCTGCCTGGCACGCTCAAGCACGCGGGCGTTGCGGTCGGCGCCTTTGTAGGCGTACACCGCGGCGTTGGGGCCGGGCGTCTGCGTCGATGTTTGCGCCCACGCACCCGACCACCACACCAGCACAAAGGTGCTCAGCCACAGTGCCCGGTTTGCATGCACCAGAGGTCTCCTTGGGGCCGCGATTTTGGTTTCGTCAAGCAGCCTGGGCAAGCCGGCCGGCGCTGCAACGCAGTCTCTTTGACGCAGGCAAAAGTGTATGTTCAAATTGCCGGCGGTTCAAATAAAAGAACAATGTTCCATATATCGGAACGCTTGAGAGCCGCGCTGTACTGTCTGAACTTCCCGCCAAAAGCACGCCGGAGACACCATGCCGCACGACAAGGACCTGAGCCACTGGCACGAGCCTTCGGGCCACAAAAAAGCCGGCTTCGGCGAGTTCAAAAAGCAACCCACGCCCTACGACGCTTTCATGGAAAGTGAAGGCCTTCCGGTGTTCCGCGACATCGGCATTTCCAGAGTGCAGAACCTGCCGCTGTTGCCGTGGAAGCGCACCGGCGGCAAGGGCCACTACATTCAATTGTTAGGCACCGAAACCAAGTGGGGCTGCTTTGTGGTGGAAGTGCCGCCGGCTGGCGCACTGCATGCGCAAAAGCACATGTACGAAGAAATCTACCTGGTGGTGGAAGGCCGCGGCACGACCGAGGTCTGGCAAGAAGGCGACACCAAGAAGCATGTCTTCGAGTGGCAGGCGGGGTCGATGTTCTCGATACCGATGAACGCCTGGTTCCGCATCGTCAACGCCACGTCGGGCGGCGCCTTGCTGCTGGCCGGCAACACGGCGCCGAACGTCATGAACATGATCAACAACGTCGATGCGGTGTTCAACAACCCGTTCATCTTCCGCGACCGCTTCAATGGCGCCGATGATTTCTTCAAGGCCAGGGACGACATCGAACCCGACCCGGTGCGCGGCCTGGCCATGCGCCGCACCAACTTCATTGCTGATGTGGTGAATTGCGAACTGCCGCTGGACAACCGGCGCAGCCCGGGCTGGCGCCGGGTGGAACCGTTCATGACCAACAACCAGTTTTATTTCTGGATAGGCCAGCACGAACAAGGGCGCTATAGCAAGGCGCATGCACACACTTCGGCCGCCATCCTGATTTGCCTCAAAGGCAAGGGCTACACCTACACCTGGCCCGAGAAGGTCGGCGAACGGCCGTGGGACACGGGCCATGCCGACAAGGTGCGGCGCGTGGACTATGAGCCCGTGGGCCTGGTCACCGCCGCGCCCGGCGGCGCGCGCTGGTACCACCAGCACTTCAGCGCCGGGCCCGAACCGCTGCGGCTGACGGCCTGGTTCGGCCCCCACAACCCGGGCCGCGACCCCGGCGCGCCGGGTGCCAAGCACAGCGACTACACGGCGATGGACATCACCGAAGGCGGCACGTCGATACCGTACTGGATGGAAGACCCGCACCTGCGCCGCGAATACGAGGCCGACCTGGCAGCGAATGGCATCAAAACGCGCATGGACGCGGCCTGGTACGTCAAACCCGAGGGCGTGGAAGCGAAGAAGTCGGCCGACGGCCCGGTGGGCGCTGCCGGATGAGCAGCGACAACGCGCCCGCTGGGCGCGTGTTCTTTTCGAACGTGCGCCGCAGCCTGGAAATCGAAGACGAGATCGTGCTCGTCAGCGTTGGCGTGGACATCGGTTCTTCCACCTCACATCTGGTGTTTTCCCGGCTGCGGCTGGAACGGCTGGACAACCGTTATGTCGTCGCCGAACGCACGCTGCTCCACGAAAGTGAAGTGCTGCTGATGCCGTATCTGCATGCTGCGAATGCCGGCGACGGGGCCGAGTCCGACACCATCGACGCGACGGCCTTGCGCAGCTTTCTTGACCGCCAGTACGCGCTGGCCGGCGTGACGCCTGAATTGATAGACAGCGGCGCGTTGATCCTCACCGGCGTGGCCGTGCGGCGCCGCAACGCGCGTGCCATTGGCGAGTTATTCGCCGCGCAGGCCGGCAAGTTCGTCGCCGTCAGCGCCGGTGACGCGCTGGAAACCACGCTGGCTGCGATGGGCTCGGGCGCCGCAGCGCGCAGCATTCGCGAAGCTGCGCGGGTGATGAACATCGACATCGGCGGTGGCACCTGCAAGATTGCGGTGTGCGAAGCTGGTGTGGTGGTGGCGCAAACGGCCATCGACATCGGCGCACGCAGCGTCGCGCTGGACGCGCAAGGCCGCGTCCAGCGCATTGAAGCAGCCGGCACGCGCCTGGCCGCCGAAGTAGGGCTGACACTTGAAGTGAGTGGCATACCCGATGCTGCCGGCGTGCAGCGGCTGGTGGACCGCATGGCCGACAGGCTGTTTGAAGCCGTGCAGGGCGGCGTGCTCAGTGAAGGCACGGCGGCGCTGCTGCGGCTGGAGGGCCTGCCGGCCGGGGCACTGCCCGATGTCGTGACCTTTTCAGGCGGCGTGTCTGAGTACATCTACGGCCGCGAAACACAGAACCATGGCGACCTGGGCCCGGCATTGGCCCAGGCCGTACTGCGCCGCGTACAGGCTTGGGGCCCGCGCATTGCCGTGCCTGGCGCCGCCGACTGGGGCCTACGCGCCACCGTGGTGGGCGCTTCGCAGTACACGGTGCAGGTCAGCGGTGGCACGATCTTTGTGCAACCGGCCGGCAGCCTGCCGCTGCGCAACCTGCCCGTCATCACCCCGCCGCTGCCGCTGCACGACGAGGTGCTGGATGCGGGCGCCATTGCCAGCGCAGTGCAGACCACGCTGCGCCGGCTGGACCTGCACGAAGGCGGCCAGCCGGTGGCGCTGTGCTACCGCTGGCAGGGCTCGGCCAGCTTCTGGCGGCTGGACACTTTCTGCCGCGGCGTGGCCCAGGGCCTGGCCACGGTGCTGCAACATGGCGGGCCGCTGGTGCTGGTGGGCGACGGCGACATCGGCGGCCTGGTAGGCATCCATCTGCACAGCGAATTGAAGCTCAAGCAGCCCGTCGTCAGCATCGACGGCATCGTGCTGCACGAGTTTGATTTCATCGACATCGGCGCCTTGCTGGACACCTCGGGCGCGGTGCCGGTGGTCATCAAGTCGCTGGTGTTTCCGACCACGGCAGCGCTGGGCCGCAGCGCGCAGCGGCCCGTGGCGCAGCAAGGCTGATAGCCACACCGGGCACCACGATGGACGACACACCATCCCATGCCTGGCAGGTTTTGTTTCCACCGCTGCAAGCCTTTGACGGCGGCTGGCTGGATGTCGGCGATGGCCATGCAGTGCACTGGAGCATCGCCGGCCGGCCGGATGCGCCGGTGGCGCTGTTTGTACACGGCGGCCCGGGTGCTGGTTGCAAGCCCGATGACCGGCGCTGGTTCAACCCGCAGCATTGGCGTGTGGTGTTGATGGACCAGCGCGGCTGCGGCCTTTCACGCGCTGCAAACCCGCTGCATGCCAACACCACGGCGCATCTGGTGGCTGACATCGAAAAACTGCGCCGGCACCTGGGTGTGCAGCGCTGGCTGTTGTTCGGCGGCAGCTGGGGTGCGACGTTGGCGCTGGCCTATGCGCAGGCCCACCCGCAACAGGTCAGCGCGCTGGTGTTGCGCGGCGTCTTCATGGCGACAAGGGCCGAAGGCTGCTGGTTGTATGGCCCACGCGGCGCGGCCTTGCGCCACCCGGCGGCATGGTCACGCCTGTGCGCCGCCGCCGCCGCGCAACCCGGCCAGCGCCTGCTGGACGCGATGCACCTGCGCCTGCTGAAAGATGGCGCCCTGGCCAGCCACGCCGCCCAGGCCTGGTGGCATTGGGAACATGACCTGATGGACGCCGAGACGACGGCACCGGCGCCGCCGCGCCGCGGCTTGGATGACGCCACAGCACTGGCCCAGGCCCGCATCGGCGTGCACTGCGCGCGCGCTGGCTGGTGCTTGCACGAAGGCGAATTGCTGGCCCGTGCAGATAGGTTGTTAGGTATTCCCGGCGCCATCGTGCAAGGCACGCGCGACCTTGTCACACCACCAGCCGCCGCGCGTGCGCTGCATGCCGTCTGGCCCCAAGCGCTGTATCACGAAGTGCCTGCCGCAGGCCATGCATCCAGCCACCCGGCGATGGCCAGGCAGCTCGTCGCCAGCACCGAAGCCTTTGCACAGAACAGCGCCGGCCGCAGCGCTGCCGCAGCCCCGCCGGAGACACGCCATGCCGAACAGCATTGAACAAGACCCCAGCACGCCGCGCCGCGGTTTCCTGAAACAGGCTGCGGCCGTTGCGGCGGCGTCGGCCACTGCGGCCACGGCCACGGTGCAAGCCGCCGACGCACCGGCCAGCGGCAGCGGCAACAACAGCCGCGGCAACAGCGGCGCCGCGCCTGGCGAGAGGCTGATCGAACACCCCGGCTCTGACTTCATGATCGATGTCATTCGCACGCTGGACATCGACTACATCAGCACCAACCCCGGCAGCAGTTTTCGCAGCCTGCATGAGTCACTCGTCAACTACGGGGGCAACAAAACGCCCGAGCTGTTGACTTGCTTGCACGAAGAAAGTGCGGTGGCCATGGCCCACGGCTATGCCAAGGCCGCGGGCAAACCGATGGGCGTGTTTTTGCACGGCACGGTGGGCCTGCAACACGCGGCGATGGCGGTCTACAACGCCTGGGTCGACCGCGTGCCGATCCTGCTGATTGCCGGCAACGGCATCGACGCCAACAAGCGCCGGCCCGGCACCGAATGGAACCATTCGGTGCAGGATGCCGCGGCGCTGGTGCGCGACTTTGTGAAGTGGGACGACGCGCCGGGTTCCTTGCAGCACTTTGCCGAAAGCACCGTGCGCGCCTACAAGATTTCCACCACGCCGCCGATGGAGCCGGTGCTGGTGATGGCCGACATCGAACTGCAGGAAGACGGCGTCCACGACAGCGCGCTGAAGATTCCGAAACTGTCGCGCAGCATCCCGCCGATGGGCGACAGCGCGGCGCTGACCGAGGCCGCGAAGTGGTTGGTGGAAGCCAAGTTCCCGGTCATCGTGGCCGACCGCATG
>JANMJI010000040.1:0-3913 GCA_031371275.1 Betaproteobacteria bacterium | reverse complement strand
ATGCACGGCGCAGCTTTGTGCCGCGGCTTGGCGCAGCGCGGCGTGCTGGGTGTCGTCGGCCTGCGCGGCGCGCCAGCGCTCGACGCTCCAGCCGGCGGGCAGGTAGCCGTTGACGAGGTCGTGGGCGCTGGTCTGGTCGGTCACGAAGTCGGGTTTGATACCGCGGCGGACGAGTTCAGGCAGCACTTCAGCGGCGTTGCCCAGCAGCGCGATGGAGACCACCTTTTTCTCGGCGGTGTAGCGCGCCAGCCGCAACAGCGCGTCGTCCAGGTCAACAGCCTGCTCATCAACGTAACGCGAACGCAGCCGGAAGTCGATGCGGCTTTGCTGGCATTCGATGTTCAGGCTGCAAGCGCCTGCAAACGTCGCCGCCAGCGGCTGTGCGCCGCCCATGCCACCAAGCCCCGCTGTCAATATCCAGCGGCCGGCCCATCCCGCCCCTCGGCCACCGGGTACGGCGTCCGATCCCCCGAGGGGATGCGGCCCGGCTTGGGGCGGCCCGGCGCTCGGGCCATCACCGCCAAAGTGCTGCTTGCCAGCCTCCACAAAAGTCTCGTAAGTGCCCTGCACGATGCCCTGGCTGCCGATGTAAATCCAGCTGCCGGCGGTCATCTGGCCGAACATCATCAAGCCCTTGCGGTCGAGCTCGTCAAAGTGTTCCCAGGTCGCCCACTTGGGCACCAGGTTGCTGTTGGCGATAAGCACCCGCGGCGCGTCGGCGTGGGTGCGGAACACACCCACCGGCTTGCCGCTTTGCACCAGCAGCGTTTCATCAGGCTTGAGCGCACGCAGCGCCACCAGCAGGGCCTCGAAGCAGTCCCAGTTGCGTGCGGCCTTGCCGATGCCGCCGTAGACCACCAGGGCGTCGGGGTTCTCGGCCACTTCGGGGTCGAGGTTGTTTTGCAGCATGCGGTAGGCGGCTTCAATCTGCCAGTTGGCGCAGCTTGTCTGGCTGCCACGCGGCGAGCGAATCGGCCGCGGCTGTGCCGTTTTCTGGATCGCGGAGAGGTCGGTCATGGCGGGCGCTCCATCAAAATCTGCGGTCGATGCTACTTGTCTAGACAAGCTGGTGCAAGTAGGATTTGACGCATGCCGCTCAACCGTTTCGCGGCCGCGCCCGCGCCCTTATCCGCGCCCTTATTCGTATCCGCATCCGCATCCGCATCCGCACCCATGTCAAGCCCGGCACCCCCGCCAAACCCGGCGCCCTACACCCGCGTCAAGCAGCACCTGAAGCACGGCCTGGCCAGCGGCCACTGGCCACCCGGTGCGCTGATGCCTTCTGAAGCCGAACTGGTGGCCCAGTTCAGTGTCAGCCGCATGACGGTGAGCCGCGCGCTGCGTGAACTGCAGGCCGAGGGCCTGGTCGAGCGCACACAGGGCGTGGGCACCTTCGCCGCGCCCTTGCACAAGGTGGCCAGCCTGTTGACGCTGCGCGACGTGCACGAAGAGATCAGCGAACGTGGCCACCAGCACCACGCCGTGGTGCATGTGCAGCGCGCACAGGCCGCGCCCGCCGCGCTGGCCGCGCAACTGGGCCTGGTCCGCGGCGCGCCGGTCTTTCACACGCTGATCGTGCACTTCGAGAACGGCGTGCCTTTGCAATGTGAAGACCGCTATGTCAACCCCGAAGTGGCACCCGGCTATCTGGCCGCCGATTTCACCCGGGCCACGCCGACCCAGGTGCTGTTCCAGACCACGGCGCTGTGGCGGGCGCAGTACTCGATTGAAGCCGCGCGGCCCAGCGCCCAGGAAGCACGGCTGCTGGCCATCGCGGCCGATGCGCCCTGCCTGGTGGTCGTGCGCCGCACCTTCACCCGCCATGCGCCTATCACCATCGCGCGGCTGGTACACCCGGGTGCGCTGTACAGCCTGCACGGGGAATTCACGCCGTGATGCAGCTTTCGCGCATCGCCCAGACCACGCCCGTGCGCTGGAAGAACGGCGGCGGTGTCACGCGCGACCTGCTGTTGTGGCCACCCGGTGCTGGCGTCGATAACTGGCAGTTGCGCATCAGCGTTGCCGAAGTCGTGCGCAACGGCCCCTTCAGCGCCTACCCCGGCGTGGCGCGCTGGTTCTGTGTGCTGCAAGGCGATGGCGTGGTGCTGACGCTGAACGGCCAGAGCCAGACCCAGACCCAGACGCTGCCCCAGACGCTGACGTACACGCTGACACCCGACAGCCCACCGCTGCACTTTGACGGCGCTTCAGCACCCGGCTGCAGGCTGTTGGGCGGCCCGACGCTGGACCTCAACCTGATGGCCCGACAAGACGCCGGCCGCGCCGAGATGGCGCGCGCCGTGGCCGGCATTGGCTGGTCGTCCAGCGCCCGGCTGCGCGCCGTGTACGCCCGCGACGCGTGCACGCTGCGGGCCGGCGCCGCGCCACCGCTGGCCCTGCGCGCCGGCACGCTGGCCTTCAACGACGCAGCGTGCGGCGACACCTGGCAGCTGGTGGGTGACAACGCGCTGGCCTGGTGGTTGTCCTTCGAGCCGCACGCGCGATGAGCCCGCCGCCGCGCACGCTGTGGCGCCATGCGCGTCTGGCCACTTTCCAGCCCGGCACGCCCTGGGGCTTCATGGCCGACGGCGCGCTGCTGACCGAAGGCGACACGCTGCGCTGGGTGGGGCCCGACGCCGAACTGCCCCGCGCGCTGGGCGACACCATCGAACACGATCTGCAAGGCGCACTGCTGACGCCGGGGCTCATCGACGCCCACACCCACCTCGTCTACGGCGGCGACCGCGCGACCGAATTCGAGCTGCGGCTGCAAGGCGCCAGCTACGAAGACATCGCCCGCGCCGGTGGCGGCATACGCAGCACGGTGGCGGCCACGCGCGCAGCCAGCGACGCGCAGCTCTTCACCAGCGCCGCCGCCCGCGCCCGCGTGCTGATGGCCGAGGGCGTGACGACGCTGGAAATCAAATCGGGGTACGGATTGACGCAAGCGCATGAAGCGCGCTGCCTGGCCGTGGCGCGCCGCCTGGGCCGCGAGCTGCCGCTGACGGTGCGCACCACCTCACTGGCCGCGCACGCGTTGCCGCCGGAGTTTGCCGGCCGGCCCGACGACTACATCAACGAAGCCATCAGCTGGCTGGCCGGACAACAGGCTGCCGGCCTGATCGATGCAGTCGATGCCTTCTGCGACACCATCGGCTTCACGCCAGCGCAAACCGAACGCGTGTTGCAGGCCGCACAGCGCCTGGGCCTGCCGGTGAAGCTGCACGCTGAACAGCTGAGCGACCAGGGCGGTGCCGTGCTGGCTGCGCGTTATGCCGCGCTCAGCTGCGACCATCTGGAACACCTGTCAGCCGCCGGCATTGCAGCGATGAAAGCCGCCGGCACGGTGGCCATGCTGCTGCCCGGCGCCTACTACTTTCTGCGCGACACCCAAGCGCCGCCGGTGCAGGCCTTGCGTGAAGCCGGTGTGCCGATGGCGGTGGCCACCGACCACAACCCGGGCTCGTCACCCACCTTGAGCCTGCTGCTGATGCTGAACATGGCCTGCACGCTGTTTCGCATGACTCCAGAGGAAGCCTGGCGTGGTGTCACCGTCAACGCCGCGCGCGCACTGGGCCTGCATGACCGGGGCATGCTGGCCGCCGGCCAGCGCGCCGACTTCGCGGTGTGGAACGCCGAACATCCGCGCGACATGGCCTACCGCTTCGGCCACAACCCGTGCCAGCGCGTGGTGTGCGGCGGCGTTGAAAGAACACCGTCTTCCGGGGTGCGGCCATGAGCCCGCCGGGCCATCCCAAGGGCGATTGCCGGAGTGCGCAGCACAGAGGTTTCTGATGAGCCACCACGATCTGTTCACCCTGCAACGCGGGCATGGGCCGCTGCTCATCAGCATGCCGCACGTCGGCACACAGATACCGCCGCAGCAGCGCGCCCGCTACACCGAACGCGCGCT
>JANMJI010000012.1:0-12565 GCA_031371275.1 Betaproteobacteria bacterium | reverse complement strand
CAGCCGCGTGGCCGCAGAGACGCTGTGCAACACCGGACTGGTGGTGCTGGCCGGTGAGATCACCACCAACGCGCATGTCGACTACATCCAGGTCGCGCGCGACACCATCAAGCGCATCGGCTACGACAACACCGAATACGGTATCGACTACAAGGGCTGCGCGGTGATGGTCTGCTACGACAAGCAGAGCAACGACATCGCGCAGGGTGTTGACCATGCCAGTGACGACCACCTGAACACCGGCGCCGGCGACCAGGGCCTGATGTTCGGCTACGCCTGCGACGAGACGCCAGAGCTGATGCCCGCGCCGATTTACTACGCCCACCGTTTGGTCGAGCGGCAGGCCCAGTTGCGCAAGGACGGCCGCATGCCCTTCCTGCGGCCCGATGCCAAGAGCCAGGTGACGATGCGTTACGTCAACGGCAAGCCGCACAGCATTGACACCGTGGTGCTGAGCAGCCAGCACGCGCCGGAATATTCGCTCGGCCACAAGATGACGGATGCGTTTTACGAAGCCGTGCGTGAAGAGATCATCAAGCCGGTGCTGCCGAAAGAATTCCTGACCGCCGACACCAAGTACCTCATCAACCCGACCGGCCGTTTTGTCGTCGGCGGGCCCCAGGGTGATTGCGGTTTGACGGGCCGCAAGATCATCGTCGACACCTACGGCGGCGCCTGCCCGCACGGTGGTGGCGCCTTCAGCGGCAAAGACCCTTCCAAGGTCGACCGCAGCGCCGCCTACGCCGCGCGTTACGTGGCCAAGAACATCGTCGCCGCCGGGCTGGCCAAGCAGTGCCAGATTCAGGTCGCCTACGCCATTGGCGTGGCCCGGCCGATGAACGTGACGGTCTACACCGAAGGCACCGGCGTGATGAGCGACGAGAAGCTGGCCGCGCTGGTGCAAGAGCACTTCGACCTGCGCCCCAAGGGCATCATCCTGATGCTGGACCTGCTGCGCCCGATCTACGAAAAGACCGCGGCGTATGGGCACTTCGGGCGTGAGGAGCCGGAATTTTCTTGGGAGAGAACCGACAAGGCTGCGTCGCTGCGCGCGGCTGCGGGTCTGCAATAAGCGACGTCGTGCCGGCGTGATTTCACGCGCGCATCACGCCGGTATCACGCGCGCCGTAATCACCCGGTTCATCCACCCCGCCGCCTTCACCGCGGCGCCAAAGCTGAACAGGTGGGCGCCGACCACGTTGCAGTCCTCATGGCGCAGGCAGTACTGCGCCACCGCACTGAGCTGTTCACCCGGGTCGGTGTGCATGAACAAACGCACCGCGCCCATGCCCTGGGCGCCCATCGCGCGCAGCGAAGCGCTGACGCCGCAGCGCTGCGCAAAACGCAACAGCGAAGCAGCGTCGGTGGGCCCGGCCATACCGACATAGACCGGCACCGTGGGCAGCTTGCGCGCGAGTTCTGCGCAGTACTCGACGATGCGTGCCGGCGCGAAAGAAAACTGCGTCACGATGGAAGGCTCCAGCCCCTGGGCGCGCGCCAGCGCCAGCTTGTCCAGCAGCGCCTGGTCAAGCACCGCCTGGGCCATGCGCGGGTGGCCTTCGGGGTAGCCCGGCAGCGCCAGTTCACGCAGGCCGCAGTCGCCCAGGATGCGTTCGCGCAGCACCGCCAGGCTGTCGACGTAAGGCCCCACCGGCTGCGCGTCGTCACCACCGATCAACAGCACTTTCTTGATGCCCACCTCACGCACGGCCTTGACCAGGAAGGTCGTCAATTCATTGCGCGACGCGATGCGCCGCGCGGCGATGTGCGGCACCGGCTCCAGCCCTGCGGCGCGCAAACTGGCCAGCGCTGTGAGTGACTGCACCAGGCTCTGGCGCGGCAGGTGGTGCACAAACACGCGCGTGTTTGACGGCAGCAGCGCGGCCACCGCGGGCGCGTCGCCGCCGCGCTCGGGGCTCATCTCGAGTGAGCCACCCACCATCAGGTCGGCGCTGGTGGCGGCCAGACGTTCGGCGCTGTGTTCGCTGTAGGCGCTCATCAATGGTCCGGGCTTTCAGTCGCAGCGTTCAAAAGCGGCGTTCAAAAGCGGCGCCGCGAGATGACAAAAGACTCGTCGTTGAACCACAGCCCACCGTGCTTTTTCAGCACCGCCTGCGTGGCATCCAGATAGGCCCCGGTCATGACCACGGTGTCGAGCATCTCGTCGGCAATCTGGTTGACATAGATGGCCGCGTTCCAGGCCGCGAACAGCGTTGAGGTGCCCACCCGTTCGCCAATCTCAGACGGCAGTGTGTGCATGTGGTAGCGGAACAGCGATTTGTCGTCGGGCGGCGAGCCCAATGCAAAGTCTCGCGCGTCATGGCCCAGTTCGGTCTTCAGCGCGCGCAGCAAATCGTGGCGGTTGACGGGAAACGGCGCTTCTAACGGCCAAAGTGTGTGGATGATTTCCAGCGCCGGATCTTCACCGCAAGACTGGATGGTGATGAGCCGCCCGCCCGCTGCCAGGCTGCGGGTCAGCGGGCCCAGAATCTTCTGTGCCTTGAAGGTGGCCGGCGTGCGCGCGCGCCAGGGCTGTGAGGCCAGGATCAGGTCGTAATTGCCCAGGGTCTGGCCGGGCTTGGGGATCACCGCGTCCAGCAAGAACTGGTGGTCTTCGCGGTACACCACGAGCACCGTGGGCCGCGCGTAAACCGGGTTGCCGGTGCGCGCGCTGGGCTTGGTTTGCCAGCCGTGCGAAAGCATCGGCCCCAGCGCTTCAATCTGTTCTTCGTACTCATGCGCCGAATGGCCGCGCAGCCGCACCGTTTGCCAGTTCAGCGCCGCCGCGGCCGTCACGTCGGGCGGCATCAAACGCGGCGCTTCGGCGTAATTCAGGTTGGTGATAACAAGCACAGTGTGCGGATGCTCGAAGAACCTGTCGGGCATCTTGTCCAGCCCCAGGCGCACGTCTTCCAGGCTGATTTCCTTGGCCACCACCAGCAAAGGCACGGTGGGAAACTGGCGGTGCGTGCTGCGCATCAAACGCGACAACACGGTGGCGTCACCCATGCCCGCATCAAACAGCCGCAGGCAGGGGGGTGACGGATGCAACTGCTTCAATTCCAGCGCCGCGCGCGCCGCCACTGCGGCCTTCTCGTTGCAGGTGTTGACGAAGGCGAGGTATTTCTGCCGGTTGTCGTAGAAACGGAACGGCGGTGAAACAAGGCCCGCCGCCGCGTCTGCTGCGGCCGGCCCGCCGCGCACAGGCGGCGCTTCAAGCACCGCCAACGTTTCGTCGATGCTCATCACGCGTCAATGCACGCCCAACACCTCGGCAGCCATCTTGGTGCCCTGCACACGGGCGGTGATCTTCTGGAAGGCCACGTCACGCGCAAAGTCGGGTGAGCCGTGGTTGGGTTTGACGTCCAGCGAGAACGGCGAGAAGCCGCAGTCGTCGGTGGAACCCAATTGGTCTTTGGGGATGAACTTGGCCGCCGCCACCAGCTGGTCGCACACCTCTTGCGCCGTTTCCACGCGCGGGTTGCCGGGGTTCGTGACGCCGATATAGGCCATCTGCTTGACACCGTTCGCATCACTGCGCAGGTTGGCCGCAATGTCTTTGTAGACCTGTTCGGGGTTGCGTTCGCTCTTGAGCTGGATGAGGAAATAACCGGCATTGATCTGGAACAGGCTGGGCAGCAAAGAGTTGTAGGGCACGTCGGCAGAATGCACCGAATCACAGTCGCCACCCGGGCAGGTGTGGACGCCGATGCTCTTGCGCTGTTCGGCCGTGAAGCGGTCTATGACGCGGTTGTTCAGCGCGATGAAATGGCCCAGCATCTGGCGGCCCGTCCAGGGGTTGCGTGAATCATTGCGGCACGACAGCCGGCCTTCGGTGAAATCAACCGACACGCGCACCGCGCCGGCGGCAAAAGCCTGGCGAATGTCGCGTTCGCATTCGTCCACCAGGTCGGCCTCGAACTGCGTGCGTGAATAGCCCGGCACGTCTTCGTCCAGCGGGTACAGCAGAGCCAGCATCGAAGGCGCAATCACCGCTTGTTTCATCGGCTTGGTGGCCAGCTTGATGGACTTCTTCAGCGAATCAGCAGCGTAGGCCTTGTACTTGAAGGGGCCGCCGGTGAGCTTGGGCAACTGGCGGTTGTGGCCGTCAGCAAAGATGGCGAAATACTGACCGCCACCGCCCAGGTTCTTGGCCAGGCCGGTGCCGGCCAGGGTGTCGGTGACGGGGTAGGTGGCAAAGCTCGACCAGCGCTGTTCGCCATCAGAAATGATGGGCGCGCCAGTGGCTTCCATGCGCTTGATCGAATCCTTCGCCGCTTCTTCCTGCAAGGCTTCCAACTGGGCCAGCTGGATGCGGCCGTGGTCGTAGTCGATGTAGGCCTCTTGCAGTTTCATCGGTCGCGGCAACGAGCCCACGGGTTCGGTGGGAATGCCGGTGAGGGTGCGGGGGTCGTAGGCCATGGGGGTGTCTCCGTTTGTGGTGCCGCCGAGCAGGCGAACAGCCTGCCGCAAAGCATGCTAGCCAGCCGCCCGCAGCGGCGGAATACACGGTCCCCGGTAGCCGGCACCCGTGCTAACCCTGGTCGGCCCGGCGCGTGTTGTAAGACAGGTCTGTATCGACTATGGTCGGTCAGAGACAAGCCCTGGCCACCACCCCGGTGGCCCGGCCCCGCCAGGCAAGACACCGCGTTCCGCTTGCGGTGGCCACACGAGGTCTCCTCTGGGTCTAGCGCATGGCCGCCAACACTTCCAAAACCCCGCCAGCGGCGCGTTCGGCGCGTGCCGTAATTCCGCCGTCCGCCGCACGTCCTGCGAGTGCGCGCGAACGCATCGAAGAAAGCGCCTACGCCTTGTTCTCGCGCCGCGGTGTGCGTGCGGTGGGCGTGGATGAAGTCGTGGCCCGTTCCGGCGTGGCCAAGATGACGCTGTACCGCCACTTTCCTTCCAAGAACCACCTCGCGCTGGCCTTCATGCGCCGGCGCGAGGAACTCTGGACGCGGGCCTGGTTGCAGACCGAAGTCGAACGCCGCAGCCCCGACGCCGCTGGCCGCCTGCTGGCGGTCTTTGATGTCTTCGACAAATGGTTTCGCCGCCCTGATTTCGAAGGCTGCAGCTTCATCAACATCCTGCTGGAAACCGAGGACAAAACCCACCCGGTGCACCAGGCCACGGTGCAGCACCTGGCGCAGATCCGCAACTTTCTGGGCGGCCTGGCCCAGCAGGCCGGCGTGCGCGATGCCGATGGCTTTGCGCGCCAGTGGCACATCCTGATGAAGGGTTGCATCGTGGCTGCCGGCGAAGGCGACAAGAACGCCGCGCTGCGTGCGCGCGACATCGGCCGCCTGCTGCTGGCGCATGAAGATGTGCTGCCGCCAGCGGCCACCGCCACAACGCGACGCAGGTAGCCGCTGACGAGGCCCAGATGGGGATACGACCGCAGGCGCCGATCGCGCAACACCTGTCGCCACCGATGCTGCCATCGCTGCTGGCCCCGCCCTCTTTGCTGGACAGCGGCTGCGCCACCTGCCGCCGCGTGGTGCTGCGGCTGCAAGAGCTGGAGCAGGCCAACCAACAACTGCGTGACAAAGCCGACCGCGCAGCCAGGTTGTTGAAAACCGCGCTGGCCGATTTGTCGGCGGCGCAGCTACATGCGCAAGATCAGGCGCAAAGTCAGGCGCATGCGCCAGGACAGACGCCAGCGCCGTGGCCCAAGGCCTGCGCTGCGGTGGCGGCGGTGGCCGCCGGTATGGGCGCCACGGCAGAACACCTGGGCGCGCGTGAAAGCCAGGTGCTGCGCCTGATCGCCGAAGGCCAGCGCACGCCGGCCATCGCCGCCCGCATGGGCATTGCTGGCGCCACGGTGGAAGTACACCGCCGCAACATCATGCGCAAGCTCGACCTGCATTCGGTGGTCCAGCTGACCAAGTACGCGCTGCGCGAGGGCATGACTTCGCTGTAGCGGTGGCGCGGGCGCTGCCGCGGCGCGCTAAGCTGGCCGCATGAAAGCCCCAGCCCCGCGCATGCGATGCCGCCACTGCAGCACCTTCCTCACCGAGCTCACCCGCCGCAGCGGCAGCGACACTTGTGGCGCCGCTGCCTGCCGCCGCCGCGCCGCGCAATTGCAATTGAGCCAGCGGCGGGCGCTGCTGACAGCGCAGGCCCTGCAAAACGTGCAAACCGTGCAAGCGCAGCAGCCCGCGGTGCAGCCGCAGCCGCCGCAGGTGGTGTGGCTGGAAAGCACCCAGCGCAACTTGGTGCCGGTGACACAAGCCGACCGCGACGACCTGCGCGCGCAAATCGAAGCCGCGCTGCAGGCCGGTACGGTGTTCGACTTTCCGGCCCCCGCGCTGGCCCACGCGGTGCCCGCACAAAGCGGCCGCCTGTGCGCGCAGTGCGGCGGCGGCTGTTGCACCTATGGCGCTGCGCGGCACGGTTTTGTAGACAGCGTGGTGCTGCAGCGCTGGCAGAGCAGCCACCGCGGCAGCAGCATTGCAGACGCCATCCAGGCTTACGTGGACATGCTGCCGGCAGCGCATGTGCAGTATTCCTGCCTGTTCCTCACCGCGCAGGGCTGCGCCACACCGCGCGAATTGCGCGCCGACACCTGCAACCACTACGCCTGCCAGGCTTTGCAGGAACTGCGGCTGATGCTCAACCCCGGAACGCAACACGCGGTGGTGGCGCTGACGCTGGACCATGGCCGGCTTGAACGCGCCGCGCTCATCACCGCCGAAGCCACCCTCGCACTGACCGGCCTGGGTGGCAGCGCAGATGCATGCGAAGGCAGCGCGAGCAACCCGGTATGAGCAAGCAGCCATGAAAACCCCGACGCTGGACGACCTGCGCCGCTACGCCATTGCGCGCAGCCTGTTCAAACCCACGACATTGCCGCAGGCGATACGCAAGCTCGGCTTTGTGCAGGCCGACCCGATACGCGCCCCCGCCCGTGCACAAGACCTGACGCTGCGCCACCGCGTCAAGGACTACCGCGCTGGTGACCTGGAAGCGCGCTATCACCGGCTGGACATCGAAGAAGACTTCTTCGTCAACTACGGCTTCTTGCCGCGCGCCACGCACACGCTGATGCACCCGCGCAGCCCGCGCACCGTGTGGCCTGCGGCGCGCTGGACACAGGCCCACGCGGTACTCGAATTCGTGCGCCAGCGCGGCACCGTGCACCCGCGCGAAGTCGACACGCACTTTGCCCACGGCAAGGTAAAAAACTGGTTTGGTGGCAGCAGCAACGCCAGCACGCAGTTGCTCGACGCCATGCACTACCGCGGCCTGCTGCGCATTGCCAAGCGTGAAGGCGGCGTGCGCCTGTATGCGGCCCGCGCCACACACGCCGCGGTGGCCGACGCCGCGGCTGCGCTGGACACGCTGGTGGATGTGGTGGTGGCCAAGTACGCGCCGCTGCCAGAACGCAGCTTGAGCGAGCTCGTCAGCCGCCTCTATCACGGCGCACCGCAGTGGGCGGCAGACCGCCGCGCTGCGTTCGTGCGTGCCAAGGCGCGCCTGCCCAGCGCGCGCGTGGACGGTCTGCACTGGTTCTGGCCGGCCGGCGAAAACCCTAACAGCACCCGCCATCAAATGGACCAACACCTGCGCCTGCTGGCCCCCTTCGACCCTGTGGTGTGGGACCGCCGCCGCTTCGAGCTGTTCTGGGGCTGGGCCTACCGCTTCGAGGCCTACACACCAGCGCCGAAACGCGTGCGCGGCTACTACGCGCTGCCGCTGCTGTGGCGCGGCCAGGTCATAGGCTGGGGCAATGTGGCCCAGGTTGAAAGGGGGCTTGAAGCCGAGCTGGGTTACGTCGCCGGCAAGCCGCCGCGCGAACGCGCTTACCGCGTGGCGCTCGAAGAAGAGTTGGCGCGGCTGCGCGGTTTTCTCGGGCTGTAGTCACACCAGCGCCAGCGCACGCTGGCGCATCGCCAGCAGCGAGCCCAGCGCCAGAGCGCAGGCGCTGAGCAGCAGCCCGCGCGCCAGGCCGCCGGCACCCCCGACACCGTCGGCCACATAACCCACCAGGCTGGGGCCGACAATCTGGCCGAAAGCAAACACCGCGGTGAAAGCCGCAATGCCCGATGCCCAGGCCGCCGGCGCCAGGTTGTGCCGCACCAGCGCGGTGGTGGAAGCCACCACCGACAGAAACACACTGCCGAACAAGGCGCCAGACAAAAACACCGACACCGGGTGGCTGCCCAAGACCGGCAGCAGCGTGGCCAGCGCCAGCAGGCCATTCAGCAGGGCCAGCGGGCGGCCGTTGCGGTGGCGCTGCAACAGGCCTGCCCACAACCACGAAGAAGCCATCACACCCAGCCCCAGCACGGCATAAAACGCGGTGATGACGGGTGCTGCAAAACCTTGTTCACGCAACAGCGTGACGATGAAGGTCATGTAGCCGATGTAGCCCATGCCAAACAGCAGGTAGGCCGCCAGGCCGTAAGCCAGCGGCGCCAGCCGCACCTGCACACGCACGGCGCCAGCCTGCGGCGGCGCATTCAAGGCCCGTGTGCCTAGCGCCGTGATGGCGGTGGCCACCAGCGACAGCGCACCCAGCAGCACCCAGCCCGCGCGCCAACCCAGCGCCGGCACGCCCAGCGCCGACAGCACGATGCCCAGCCCCGTGCCGCCGTAGTACAGCCCCAACACCAGGCCTGCTGGCGCGCCGGGCTGCGTGGCCAGGCGGGCCGCCAGCAGCCCGCCGCCGACAAACCCGGCGGCACTGGCCAGGCCCGTCAAAGCGCGCAGCGCGAACAACGCGGTGTCGCTGTGCGCCAGGCCGTGCGCGGCGAGCAACACGCCGGCCGCGCAGCCGCCGGCCAGCATCACACGCCGAGCGTCCCAGCGTGCCAGCACCCGCGGCGCCAGCAGCGCGCCGGCCAGGTAGCCGGCGGCGTTGACGGTGTTCATCGCACCGGCGGTGAAGTAGCTCCAGCCCAGTTCAGCGCGCATCGGTGGCAACAACAGCGCATAAGAAAAACGCGCCAGGCCCAGCGACACCGCGGCGGCCAGCCCCAGGGCCAGCGCGGCGTGCAGCCAATGGGCTTGCACAGCGGCATCGGTGCGCGCTTCAGCCACGCGTTTGCCCACGGGCTTGCCGGGCTTTCAACAACGCGTCGGCCAGCTCGGCAAACCCCTGACCCCGTTCGCCCTGTGTGATGTAGGCCGGCCAGACCCGCAGTTGTTCAGCAAAGTGGCGCAGGTTGGCCACGCCCACGGCCAGCGGAAAGTGCTCGAACATGATCTGGTCATTGGTCGAATCGCCGACATAAACCCAGCGCTCCAACTCGGCCGACAAGGCGCGGCCGAACAGCCGTTGCAGCATCCATTGCGCGCCCGTCCACTTGCTGTGGTTGCCCAGCCAGCCGTTGATGTGGATGGAACTGACGGTGGCCGTCAGCCCATGCTGTTGCATCACCGCCACCACTTGTGCAATCGCCTCGGACGAAAGGTACGTGACTTCGGTGTGGTCAATGGCGATGTCGGTTTCGCGGCCGGCGCTGTCTTGCGACAGGCGTGCAGCGGGTACTTCACGCAGCACAGCGGCCGCTGCGGCTTGCAGGCAGGCCGCGTTGTGGGCGCGCGTGCTGGCGTCTTGCGCGTATTCGGTATGCACCTGGCCGCCTTGCTTGACCAGCGCCACAGCGCCGTTTTCAGCGACGATGGCGGCCACCGGCCAGGCCGCCGCAAAAGGCCGGCTCCAGCCCAGCGGCCGGCCGGTGATGGCCACCACCGGCACCCGTGCTTGCGCCAGCGCGTGCAGCGCGGCCAGGGCCACGGGCTCGATGGCGCCATCGCGGGTGAGGGTGTCGTCGATGTCGGTCATCACCCCACACACCCGGGCCAGGTCTTGCGTGGGCATCTGGGCCAGGGGCTTCGGCAAAGGCATGGGCAACGGCACACTCATGCGCCAAGTCTTGCACAGCCCGCCGCACCAAAATTCCGCAGGTCTGGCTAGAATGCGGCCTCTTTCCGAGGAGCGTTGCACCCTTCATCACGAAGGCCAGGCTCGGAATGCGAAGCAGCGGTAGGGCTGACTTGTGCGCAAGTCAGCCAGCACCCAATCTTCATTGCAACCGCGCTCACCTGCACGAATGGCTTCGTGGGTGAGTTCAAGTTCCCCCGGGCCGTTGGTGCAGGTTCCTCAACTGCCTGGAGCCTGACGATGAACGCCGTTAACAAAACCCTGCACGACCACGCCGTGGCCGACCTTTCACTTGCCGCCTGGGGCCGCAAGGAAATCAAGATCGCCGAGACCGAGATGCCCGGCCTGATGGCCATCCGCGAAGAGTTCACCAAGACCCAGCCGCTCAAGGGTGCACGCATCACCGGCAGCATCCACATGACGATCCAGACCGCCGTGCTGGTGGAAACTTTGCAAGCCCTCGGCGCCAGCGTGCGCTGGGCCTCTTGCAACATTTTCAGCACCCAAGACCACGCCGCGGCGGCGCTGGTAGACCATGGCACACCGGTGTTCGCGCACAAGGGCGAAACGCTGACCGAATACTGGGATTTCACACACCGCATCTTCGAATTCGGCGCCGCCGGTTCTGAGGGCGAAGGCCCGAACATGATCCTGGACGACGGCGGCGACGCCACGCTGCTGATGATCCTGGGCCAGAAGGCCGAGAAGGACGCTGCCGTCATCGCCCACCCCGCCAGCGAAGAAGAAACCTGCCTGTACGCAGCCATCAAGGCCAAGCTGGCCGTTGACCCCACCTGGTACACCCGCAAGGCCGCCGAGATCATCGGCGTGACCGAAGAAACCACCACCGGCGTACACCGCCTGAACGAGATGGCCGCCAAGGGCACGCTGCCCTTCCGCGCCATCAACGTCAACGACAGCGTCACGAAGAGCAAGTTCGACAACCTGTACGGCTGCCGCGAAAGCCTGGTGGATGCCATCAAGCGCGCCACCGACGTGATGATCGCCGGCAAAGTGGCCGTGGTCGCCGGTTATGGCGACGTGGGCAAGGGCAGCGCGCAAGCCCTGCGTGCTCTCTCGGCGCAAGTGTGGGTGACCGAGATCGACCCCATCAACGCGTTGCAGGCCGCGATGGAAGGCTACAAGGTCGTGACCATGGAATACGCCGCCGACAAGGCCGACATCTTCGTGTCAGCCACCGGCAACCTGAGCGTCATCACCAAGGCCCACATGGCCGCGATGAAGGACCAGGCCATCGTCTGCAACATCGGCCACTTCGACAACGAGATCGACGTCGCCGCGCTGGCCGATTGCACCTGGGAAGAGATCAAGCCCCAGGTCGACCATGTCATCTTCCCCGACGGCAAACGCATCATCATGCTGGCCAAGGGCCGCCTGGTGAACCTGGGCTGCGGCACCGGCCACCCGAGCTTTGTGATGAGCAGCAGCTTCGCCAACCAGACCATCGCGCAAATCGAGCTGTTCACGCAGCCCGCCAAGTACAAGGTGGGCCATGTCTACGTGCTGCCCAAGCACCTGGACGAAAAGGTGGCACGCCTGCACCTGAAAAAGGTCGGCGCCATGCTGACCGAGTTGACCGATGCACAGGCCGGCTACATCGGCGTCAGCAAGGCCGGGCCTTACAAGGCCGATACCTACCGGTATTGAGCCGCCCCGAGGGATCAAGCAGCGAAGAGAAACAGTCCCCGCGGACTGTTGTTCCGCCTGCGAGGGCGATCCAGCATGCTGGCGAGACTGCGCCGCTGGCGTTGAGATCGCACAGCACGAGCCTTGACCAGCAAAGTGGGATGGCGCCAAAATGGAGCTGCGGTTCTGATTTGGAGTTAAAACATGAATGTCAATTTGTCGATCAAGGAAGTACCCGATGCTTTGGCGCTGCGCTTGCGCGCGCGTGCCGAGCGGCATCACCGTTCGCTGCAAGGCGAATTGATGGCCATCATCGAGCAGGCCGTTGCCGACGAGCCCGCCGCGGTGGGCCGGGCATTCGAGCCCGCAGCGGCCACGCAAGCCACGCGGCAACAAGGCTGGAAAACCGTCGAGCAGCTGATGGCCGAGCGGCGGGCCAGTGGCTGGCAGCCCCATCCATCGCTGAAGGGCCTTCCGCTTGCCGTGGACATCATTCGCGCCGACAGGGACAGTCGGTGAGCGAACCGACGGGCCGCGTGCTGTATGTGGCCGAACCGCCAGCGCTGTGGCGCTTGCGCCAGCCCGTGGTGGTGGACTGCAGTGTGCTCGCCGCGTTGTTGTTTGCTGAAGCGAATGCCGACGAGGCAGCGGCCTTGCTGGCCGGCAAGCTGCCGCACGCGCCCACCCTGCTGCCTTTTGAGATGACCAACGTGGCCCGCAGCAAGCTGCGCGCTGGCGCCCACAGCGAAGCGGTGCAGACGGCGCTGGAAGACTTCGACGACCAACGCATCGAACTTCACGCCGTGCCGTCGGTGCCCATGTTGAGCCTGGCCACCCGGTACCAGCTGAGCGCCTACGACGCCGCCTACCTGTGGCTGGCCGGCGAGCTGGCGGCCCCGCTGGCCACCTTCGACCGCCGCCTGGCCAAGGCGGCTCACAAACACCTGGGCCAATGACCCAGCACCTTGCTGAGACCTTCTGCGTGACCACCACCCCGATCAGCTTCGAGTTCTTCCCCCCCAACACCCC
>JANMJI010000326.1:0-5131 GCA_031371275.1 Betaproteobacteria bacterium | reverse complement strand
CTGGAGAACACATGACGATCAAAGTAGCGCTGGCCGGGGCCGGTGCTTTCGGCAGCAAACACCTGGACGCCATCAAGCTGATTGACGGCGTGCAATGCGTGTCACTGGTGGGCCGTGAACTGGCCAAGACGCAGGAAATCGCCAGCCAATACGGCATCGCGCACGCCACCACCCACCTGGCCGACAGCCTGGCGATGGCGGAAGTCGACGCGGTGATCTTGTGCACCCCCACGCAGATGCACGCGGCGCAGGCCATCGCCTGCCTGCAAGCCGGCAAGCATGTGCAGGTGGAAATTCCGCTCGCCGACAGCCTGGCCGATGCACGCGCCGTGGTCGCCGCGCAGGCCGGCAAAGTGGCGATGTGCGGCCACACGCGCCGCTTCAACCCCAGCCACCAGTGGGTGCGACAACGCATTTCCAAGGGCGAATTCAACATCCAGCAAATGGACGTGCAGACCTACTTCTTCCGCCGCACCAACATCAACGCGCTGGGCCAGGCCCGCAGCTGGACAGACCACCTGCTGTGGCACCACGCGGCGCACACGGTGGACTTGTTTGCCTACCAGTGCGGCAGCCCGATCGTGAAGGCCAACGCGGTGCAAGGGCCGACACATCCAGTGTTGGGCATTGCGATGGACATGAGCATCCAGCTGCAGGCCGCCAACGGTGCCATCTGTACACTCAGTTTGAGCTTTAACAACGACGGCCCGCTGGGCACGACCTTTCGCTACATTGGCGACACCGGCACCTACATTGCCCGCTACGACGACCTGTTCAGCGGCAAGGAAGAAAAGGTCGACGTGAGCCAGGTGGCGGTGTCAATGAACGGCATCGAACTGCAAGACCGCGAGTTCTTCGCCGCCATCAAAGAAGGCCGCGAGCCGAATGCCAGCGTGGCGCAGGTGCTGCCTTGTTATGAGGTGCTGCACGCGCTGGAACAGCAACTGGCGTGACCCACCGCCGCAGAGCCGGCCGGGTGTCTATGTGTCCAGTCCCGCGGGGTTGAAGTGTCTGCTGGCCAAGGCCCCCCGCCAGGCACCGTCAAACACCAGGTCGCACACCACCGTCTCGGTGCTGCCGCCTTCCAACTCCAGGCTGCCCACGCGCTGCCAGCGCTCGTCGCGAAAGGCGGCCGACAGCCTTTGCAGCAGCACTGTCTTGTACGCGGTGTCTTCGCCTTGAAGATGGAGGCCCTTGGTTTCGAGAAGAACAAGCCGGTTTGTACCTGCGGCGGTGTTCATCGCAAATACAAAGTCCGGGTAGACCTTGCCGCGCTTCCAGCCCTGCAGGCCCAACTGCGCCTTGGCCACATTGCGGTGCCACCAGCGCACGGCCTGCTGCTCGTCCAGATAGCCCGCCACCTTGTGCTCGAACTCATTGATGTCGGCGGTGCGCACCGCCGGCTCGAACAAGCTGCGCTGCATCACCGTGCCATCGCTGTCGCGTGCCCAGGGTTGCGCAGGCCCACTCACTTGCAGCGTCATGTCGGCTGGCAATTCGTAGTCGTGGCTGTCGGCACGCAGGCGGAATTCGATGCGCCCGGCGGCCAGCAGGGCCTCGAATTCGACCTCGGCCAGCCGGTCGCGTGCGGCCTGCAACGCCAGCCGCAGCGCTTCAATCAGCGAAGCGCTGGAAGCTGCCAGCGCCGCTTCGGCAAAGCCGCGCGCGCGTAGGCTGGCTTCCACCGCCGCCAGCCAGTCCCACACCAGCCAGGGGTTGGGCGCCAGATCGCTGACGGCGCGCACGATGCGCCCGCGGTCCAGCAACCTGTCGGCTTCATCACCGGCCGGCGCCTGCGGCACCGCGCCTGACAACAACTCCAGCCCCAGTCGCAGCCGGCCTGTGCGTGCGGCCGACGTGTCGGGCGCCCAGTCGGCCAGCCACGCGGCAGTGTCCAGGTGCTGCCACGGCAGCCGCGCCAGCACATCGCTTTCATACACCAGCGGCCGGCGCGTGCCATCGTCTTCCACCCAGGTCACCGTGGGCAGAAACAGCCGCACGCCGGCCCACGCAGCGCGGCGGTGCAATTGCACCGTGCGCGGCGCGTCGGGGTCGGGCGCATCGCTGCGCACATTCACGCCCAGGTCGCCCATGCCCTCGTCTTCCAGCGACTGCTTGATGGCCCCCACCACCGCGCCCGTGCCGGCCTCGTGGCACAGCACATAACAGGCATCCAGCATGGGCCGGCCGGTCTTGGCCACCTGCGGCAGGCGCAACACGCGGCCCACCAATTGCGTCATGGCCGACAGGTTGCGCCCCGCCGCCAGCGCGCACAACACATAGGCGAAAGGGCAGTCCCAGCCTTCTTGCAAGGCTTGCTTGGTGATGATGACGCGCACCTCGCAAGTGGGTGACATCAGCTCGATGTTTTCCGGCGCTTTCAGGTCGTTGCGCTCGCTGGTTTTCACCGCCACCTGGCGCACGTTCAGGCCCAGGCGCAGCAGGAATTCCAGCGCGTCTTCGGCGTGGATGTAGCCGGCGTCGCGCATGTCGGCGCCGGTGCGTTCCACCTGCACCAGCATGATGGGGCGTATGTAGCGCGCCGTCTGCGTGTGCAGCACATCGGCCTCGCGCTGCAATTCGTCAAGCTGCTGCAACGCCGCTGCCAGGCAGGCCTGCCAGTCGCCCCAGCCGCGCACATCCACGTTGATGGGCAGCTTGAT
Source organism: Betaproteobacteria bacterium (assembly GCA_031371275.1). Lineage (GTDB taxonomy): Bacteria > Pseudomonadota > Gammaproteobacteria > Burkholderiales > Burkholderiaceae_C > Rubrivivax. The sequence continues at coordinate 2,468 of JANMJI010000326.1, read as the reverse complement.
CATCTCGGCCTCGTCCAGGTCGACACCGCGCACATTCACCAGCACGTTCGACCCGCTGCCCGCGTTCTTGGCCGTGGCCAGCCGCGGCGTGGCCGACAGCTCCAGCATGAAGCTGGGGTTGAAGCCGTCGATGGTTTTCAGCGCCGTTTCGCTGTACGCATGATGGCCTTCGTCGATGACCACCAAAGGCCGCAGCAGCCGCATCACATTGCCCAGTGAGCTTTTGACGATGCTGCCCTTTTGCGCACGCGCTTCATCGGCACTTTGGCCGCGGTCGCGGTACACGTCCAGGTTCGGTACCTGCTGCAGCAGCGCCCAATGCGCTTCGATGTCGTCTTCGCGTGGCACAAAGCCCAGCACGTTGCCGCGGTCGCGGAAGAAGCGCAGCGTTTCCTTGCTGGCGCGGGCTGCACTTTGCAGCATCAGCACCATCACGCACAGGTGGCTGTCGGTGTCCTGGCGGGTCAGCGGTGCCATCTTTTCCAGCACCTTCACACGCCCGGCCGCCGCCACATTCAGCATCTGACGGTAGGGGTGGTCACGGTGTTGCAAAGCGGCCAGCGTTTGCCGGTAGATGGCCTCGCCCGGCACCACCCACAGCACCAGCCCGCTGTGGCGCTGCAACCAGGTCTGCATCAGCTGACCCACCGCCGCCGCGGCCAGCAGGGTCTTGCCGCCGCCGGTGGGCACCTTCAGGCACACGTTGGGCACGGCGCGGCCGGCGCCGTCAAAGCGGCTGCAGTGCTCGGTGCTTTGCCCTTTCATGGTCGCGGGCAGCGCGCCGGCTTTGCGCAGCGCTTCCCAGGCGCGGCGCGGGTAGTCGGCCAGGCTGCGCAGCGTGTCCTCGGCGCCTTCCATGACGCGCAGCGCGCTGGCCTGGGCTTCGGTCTGGGCGCGGTGCTTGTTCAGCTCTGCCACGTAAGCTGCCAACGCTTGCAGCACGCGGCTCTGAAAGTCTTTAAGCACCACGCTGCCGACGCCTTGCACGTCGGCCGGGCGGCGGACCGGTTGCCAGAAGAGTTGGCGGTCGCGTTCGATGCGAGACCTGAACTTGGCGTCAAGCGTGTCGCTCAGCAGCACGTAGTCCAACCGATACAGCAATCGCAACTGCTCGATCCGGGCTCCGAAAGCCGCACTTTCGGGGGACGACCACGCGGGCGCGTCGATGGCCAGGTCGATGTCGGAATCGGGCCGTTCCTGGCCGCGCGCGCGTGACCCGAAGACCCACACCTGTTCGATGCCAGGAATGCCGTCGAACAGCGCGCGCAGCCGTGTGACCGCGCCCGGTGCGATGCCGAACAGGGGGTTGGGCTTCAAGGCTGTTTCAGTCGTGCAGCGAGTCGGTCGAATGCACTCAAGCCCGGGCCTCTGACAAAGGCGGCCACCCGGATGGCCATGTCTTCCTTGTAGGTGTGGCTGGTGAGATTGCGGCATTCGCGCAATTGGTCCCAGGCCTCGGCGTCGTCGATGAGCTGCGATTGAAAGGCCACCGGCAGCACCGCCCAGGCCTGCTGCGCCACGCGTTCGCCCTTGGCGACAAGGTAGCGATGCAGGCAGCGCCAGGCCATCTCGAACGTGAACTCGAAGCGCTGGATCAAGGCATCGCGGACGATGGCCGTCTCGTTCTCGCGCATGACCTCGTGCAAGCGGGCCAGCGCCCTCTCGAACTGCTCTCGTTGTTCTTCGAAGCGTTCGTCCACGGCTCAACCCTCCCGGTACAGCGCAAACGGCAGCGCTGCAAAGTCCAGCCCGTGGTCTTTGAGTTGCCGGTTGCTCAGGTACTTGGCCGGTGCAAACACCAGGTGGCTCAGGCGTTCGCCGCTGGCTGCATCGGTCTGCTGCCCCCAGGTGGCGATGTGCTGCGCCAGGGTCAAGGTCAGCGCCGCTTCGGGGCTTTTCAGGAAGTTCAGGTCGGGCCGGTAAACCAGCCACACATGCCTGTCTTGCGCTCGGCCCAGGTACCACGCCGGTGCCTGGGCGGGCAACGGCGGCAGCGTGGCGCCGGTGGCGGTGTGGAACAGCCATTCACCCAGCGCCGCCCAGGTGGGCAGGCGTTCACCACTGAGCATCTTCTCAAGGCTCAATGGTTCACCCAGCGTGCAGTAGGTGAAGCCGCCGCCCAGGCCGGGCGCCATCTGGCTGACCTTGCGCACGCCTTCCACGCGCAGCACGCCGTCGTCCACCTTGGCCTCGATGTTGTCGAAGCGGCGCGTGCCGCCGGTGCCGGGGTCGGCCAGGTCGCCTTCGATGAAGCCTTCCTTGGCCTTGATGGCTGCAACTTGCGCCAGCAGCGTGTCGGCTTTCTTCAAGTGGGTGAAGGTGAGTTTTTGTTCCAGCAACGTTTCGCGTTGCGTGCCCACCCAGGCATAGCCGTTGATGGCGCGGCGCACGCGTTCGGCCGTCAGCGTGTCGGCATAGGGCTCGCCTTCGACGAGGATGAAGCGGCGTGTGCCGCCGTCCTTGGCGTT
>JANMJI010000378.1:0-9687 GCA_031371275.1 Betaproteobacteria bacterium | reverse complement strand
CCCACTCCTTCCCATCCCGAACAGGACAGTGAAACGCCTTTGCGCCGATGATAGTGCGGACTCCCGTGTGAAAGTAGGACATCGTCAGGCTATTTATAAGCCAAGGCCCCGATCAATTTAATTGATCGGGGCCTTTCGCTTTTGGCGAGATCCTCAATTGAATTAGACGACCGATGAGACAAGCGACATGGCCGCCGCGCAGGTCTTGAGGGCGCCGATGGCCGAAACGGCGGCGTCGCAGTGCCAGTCCTGGGCGATGTTCGTGTACGCGCGGCGCACTGCCCGCGCGAAGGCGTACGGAGCTGGGTCTGGGCGGCGGTGCAGCCGCTGCTGGTGGGGTTGGGTGTGGCTTGTTTGGGCCGAGCTTGAAGATAAAGAGATTTGCTTGCGACAGCGCCTAAATCTGTCGACGGTCGTGCGCGCGGCCGTCCTCGCGTCCATCGCCAACATCACACCGCCGAGCTTGATTCCTCGGCCGCTGGCCGCGGTGCCTACTCCCTGATCCTGCCCCGGGCGCAGTGCCGATGTACAGGCCTGTCTTAACAAGCCGCCATCTGCCCCCAGCTACCCCGCAACGCACACACCCGCGCCCGCCCCAGCGCCGACACATCGACGCGCAACTGCTCACCGCGCGCTGTTTCCAGCACGGCGGTACGGCGCGCGCCGTCGGCGGCGCCGCCGGCTTGCAGCCGCAGTGCCAGGCCTTCTGACAAGCGCACGTTGCGGTGGCTGCTGGCGCGTTGCACATGCAAGGCACAGGCCTGTGGTTCGGCCGCGCCGCAGTCGCATTCGGGGGTGGTGGTCACGGCCCAACACCACTCGGCACCAGAACGCGTTTGCAGATACAGCGCCTGGCCGCGGCGGGCGGCTTCGAAGCGGGCTTCGGCCACGTCGCCGGCCAGGGTCTGGGCGGCGGTCTGCACACGCTGGCGTTCCAGCCGGTGGCCCAGGTTGGGCAGGGCCAGTGCGGCCAGTATGGCCAGCACGGCCAGGCCGATGGCCACTTCAAGCAGCGTGAAGCCGCGGCGGGTGCGGGCCTTCATCGGTTCCAGCACTGCGGGCCAGGCCCGGTTTGCGCAAAACCAAGGCTAACGTCCAAGGTGATTGCCACGCAATCGCGGTCGCGGGTTTGGGCGCCGCGGGCCAGGGCCGTGGCGCGGTAAGACTCGGGCCCCGTCAACACCAGCGCCAGCGTGTAGCGGCCCTGGTCGCTTGCCGGCGCCACGCCACGCAGCGCGGAAAGATCGCCCGCGTACAGCCCGTGTGCAGAGCGGTACTGTTCTTGCACGGTTTGCAAACGCGTCAAGGCCTGCACGGCATCCAGCCTTGACGCGCGCAGCGTATGGCCTTGCAGGCTGGGCCAAGCCACGGCGGTCAGGATGGCGGCCACGGCGCAGACCACCGCGCATTCCACCAGCGTGAAACCAGGGACCGGGTGCATCCTCAACCCCGCGTCAGCCCAGTGTCAACAGATGACGGCGGCGTTGCGTGCGGTCTATCCAGCGCTGCAACACGCGTTCGGCGCTCGGGCTCAGGTTTTGCCATTCACAGCCTATGCGCACACCTTGTTCGTTGGTGGCCTCGCCACTGTGGCTTGGGCTGCTGACATGCTGCAAGCGCATGGCCGCGGCAAAGCGTGTTTCCGCGTCCAGTTCCAGCTGCACGTCGGCCACCAGCGTGCCGGCCTGCAGCGGCGGCACGTCGTGTGGCAGCCACAGCGCGCAGCCGCCAATGCTCACATCCATCACGCGCAGTGCCAGGCGCATGTCGGGCAGGCCGGGGTGGCGCAAGCTGGCCCGCGGGCCATGGCCGCCGCGCGGGCGCACGCGGTAGGCACCGCGGCGCTGGAAGCGGTAAATCTCGCGCGGCAGCCGGCATTGCAGTGCGCTGCTTTGCGCGCCGCGCACGAGCATGAAGTCTTGCAGGTCGAACTGCAGCTTGACGCTTTCCAGGTAGGCCACGGCCACGGCTTCGTCGGCGTCCACCAGGCTGGCCACTTGGGGTGCGCCAGCTTCGACGCTGAAGTTCAGGCGGCCTTGCCCGGTGTCCACCGCCCACAGCGTGACGGCCATCGAACTGCCGTCGGGTGCGTTCAGCACCACCGGCACATTGCCGTCGCGCAGCGCACGCAACAGGCCCAGGCTTTCCCGCGGCTGGGTGACGCGGAACTCGGCCCAGGCGTCGGTGCCACCGTCGCTGTCGAGTTCGGCCGGGCGGGTGTCGCAGAACATGGCGTGCCCCCGCTGCTAGTGCAGGCTGCGCTGGTGGCGGCCGGCCAGCGTGTCGTCCAGGTCTTGCAGCCAGGGTTCGGCCAGGTGGCGTATCTCGGCGTCATTGACGAGGATGCGTTGCATGATGCGCGACTTGGCCTTGGCCGCGGCCACCGCATGCGGCGGCTTGGGCGCTTTGGCTTGCGCGACCGGCAGCTCGGGTTCTTGCGCCGCATGCTTCAGCTGGCTGATGAGCAGCACGCAGGCGCCTTCCAGCTTGACGACTTCGTCCCAGTTGCCAGCGCGTGCTGCGCTGAGCATGTCCACGCTGGCGCGTTCGATGGCTTCGTAGTAGCTGAGCAGTTGGGGGTCCATCGGTGGTCCTGTGGGGCGGCGGGGGGCGTGTGAACGGGGCTGTCTTTGAAGCGCCATGGCTGCGTTCAAGGCCGCTGGCCGGCGGCCTGCGCTGCTTGCGCTGCCGAGCCGATGGCGGCCCAGGCTTCCTGCAGCGGCAGCATCAGGCGCTGGCACTCGGCCAGTGCGGCTTCGTCGTTGCGCAGATTGGCGATGGTCAAACGCCTTGTCAGGTAGCCGTACAGATCGTGCAGGTCGAGCGCCAGCGAGCCGCCGGCATTCAGGTCCAGCCCGGCGCGCAGACCTTCGTCGATGATGCGCACTGCGCGGCCGATGGCCTGGCCCTTGGCGGCGGGGTTGCCCTGGCGAATGGCGCCGCGGGCCTGGGCCACGGCTTCCATCCAACCTTCAAAGAGCATGGCCACCAGCTGGTGTGGCGTGGCGCCCGACAGCAGGGATTCAACCCCCACCTGTTGGTACAGCCCCCCCGGAAGGGCGCTGCGGGCGGAACGGCTGGAGGGGCTGGCGTAGGGGCTGGCGAACATCGGCGGGCGCTGCTGCAAGAGGCTGTGTTGCCCTTGTTATCGGCCCGCCGAAGGGCCCACTTGAGCGTTGCCCTGAATCTACGGACTGCTCTTGTTCAGCTGCGCCAGCGTCTGCGTCACGTAGTTGCTCAGCGCCGTCAGCTTGGACAGGTTGGCGTCCATCGCGGTGTACTGGGCCACCAGGCGCGTCTGGTAGCGGTCGACGCGGTCGTTCAGCCGGTCCTGGTCGCTGCTGTTCTTGGTGATTAGCTTGCGCAGGCCTTCGTTGCGCGTCGTCAGCGTGCCGGCGACGTCCAGCACCTGGCTGGCCAGCAGCGCGTAGCGTTTGGCAAAACCGTTGTTGCCGGGGGTCGCGCTGTCGCTGTTGGAAAAGGCTTTCTTCAACTCGCTCAGGTTGGACGTGGCCGCATTGAGCTTGGCGCTGTCGACCTTCAAAGTGCCGTCGCGCTGAATCTGCAAACCCACATCAGACAAACGCGGGAAGGCCGCCGAAGCGCCCGAGATGGTGGCCAGCACGGCACGCAGTTGCGACTGCAGGCCGGTCGCCGCGCTGTCGCCCTGCAGCGTGCCACCGACTTTGGTGGTGGCGTCGTATTTGGTCTGACCGGTGATGTAGGCGGTGAGCTGGTTGTAGGCGTCGGCAAAGGTCTTGATGGCGTTGACGATGGCATCGCGGTCACGCGTGACGGACACGTCCACCGGCGTCGCGGTTTCCTTGCGCAGGCGCAGCGTCAGCCCTTCGACAACGCCACTGAGCTCGTTGCTGGCCGATTCCACCGCAATGCCGTTGACGGTGGCGCGGGCGTTGGCTGCGGCCTGTTTCAGGTCCAGCCCATTGGCACCGCCGGGCGGGTCAAATGCAAAGCGCGACAAGCCCAGGTTGTCGGTGTTGTTGCCGTCGCCGCTGTCGGTGGCGGTGATGCGAAAACCGTTCTCGGCGCCCGTCGCCGAAGACCGCAACGACAGGCGCACGCCGCTGGCGTCGCTGACCAGTGTGGCGGTGACGCCAGCGTCAGCGCTGTTGATCTTGTCGCGCAGGCTTTGCAGCGTGTCGCCGGCGGCCACGGTGACATCCAGCGCGCTGGCGCCGGTCTTGCCGGTGAAGCTGCTGCGTGTGGCGTCCCAGGTGCCCAGTGCAATGCGCAGGGTGCCGCTGCCCACGGTGTCGGTTGCGGCGGCAAATACGCTGTTGCTGGCCAAGGTCTGGCTGCCGGCCAGCCCTTGCACGGTGACGGCATAACTGCCGGCCGCAGCGGTGGCACCACCGACCACCGAAACAGCGCTGTCGTCGGCAGAACTGGGCACACCCTGGGCCCACAAAGAAGTGCCGGTGAGGGCGTTGGACGCGTCTTGCAAGCCGCCCATCAGGCCCTGTATCTTGCCGAACGAAGAGACCTGCGTTTGCAGGCGGCTGGCGTCGGTACGCATCTGCTCCAGCGGCCTGCGCTCCAGCGCCACCAGCTGCGACACCATGCTGTTCAGGTCGACGCCACTGCCAATACCCAAAGATGTAAATGTGGCCATGGAATTCTCCCGTGCCGGGCCCCGGCGGAGATCGCCTGGGGCGTTGGACAAAAGCCTGGGCGGGCGGACAGGCGCTGATGAACCGGACCGCCCCCTTGTCTTCCATTTCGACCGCCGCCCCAAAACCTTGAGGCCGTTTTGTGAAATTTCGAACGCGCGCGGCGCCGCGTCTGTGTCGCGTCTGTGCCGCGCGAAGTTCTTTAACCCCTGAGCAGCGCAAGCACCTGCTGCGGCAGCTGGTTGGCCTGGGCGATCATCGCGTTGCCGGCCTGTTGCAGGATTTGTGCGCGCGACAGGTTGGCGGTTTCCATGGCGTAGTCTGCGTCCATGATGCGGCTGCGCGCGGCGCTCTGGTTTTCCGACGACACCATCAGCGTGGCGACGACGTTGTCAAAGCGGTTCTGCACCGCACCGAAGGTTGCGCGCTGGCTGTTCACGGCGGTGATGGCGGTGTCTATCGAAGCGATGGCGGCCTGTGCGGTGCTCATGTCGGTGACCTGCGTCGTCGGCGTGTTGGTGCCGGTGCCAATGCTGTTGCCGATGACCGCGGTGAGCGCGGTCTTGCTCGTCCAGTCGAAGGCCGCGATGGTGATCTGGTCGATGTCGGTGGTGGCGTTGGCGCCGATCTGAAAGGTGCTGTCGGCGGTCGACGCGAGGATGTTCTGGCCGTTGAACTGCGTGCCGCCCAGGGTGCGCGTGGCTTCTTGCGCCAGTTGCACGAACTCGTCGTTCAGGCTCAGACGGTCGGCATCGGAATTGGTGCCGTTGGCCGACTGCACGGCCAATTCGCGCATGCGCTGGAACAGGTCACCGACCTTGCCCAGGGCGCCTTCAGCCACCTGCGACAGCGAGATGCCGTCGTTGGCGTTGCGCATGGCCACGTTCATGCCCCGTACTTGTGAATGCATGCGCTCGGCGATCGAAAGGCCGGCGGCGTCGTCCTTGGCGCTGTTGACGCGCAAGCCTGAGGACAGGCGCTGCATGGCCGTCGACAGAGACATCTGGCTGGCGCTGAGATTGCGCTGGGCGTTCAGCGAAACCAGGTTGGTGTTGATGGTTTGGGGCACGGCGAATCTCCTGGGCTGCTTCGGCGGTTGCTTCGGTGTGCGGTTCGAACCGCCGAAACGACCGAAACGCTGAACCGAAGACTATGGCCAGCGCCAAGCAAACATTCGGCGGATAAGCGGCGCCAAAACCGGCCAGTTCGCGTCTGGCGCAGGTGCAAACGAAAAAAGGCCCGCCGTCGCCGGCGAGCCCCCGTGTCTGCAAATACACCCGCCGTCGCCAGCGGCTGCATGCCGTGGCGCGTTTACCGCAGCAGTGCCAGCACCTGAGAGTCAGTAGACAACAGGTGCTGCATGCCGTGGCGCATTTACCGCAGCAGTGCCAGCACCTGTTGGGGCAACTGGTTGGCCTGCGCCACCATCGCATTGCCGGCTTGTTGCAGGATGCTGGCGCGTGACAGGCTGGCGGTTTCTGAAGCGTAGTCAGCGTCCATGATGCGGCTGCGCGCCGCGCTCTGATTCTCCGACTGCACCATCAGGTTGGACACCACGTTGTCAAAGCGGTTCTGCACCGCGCCGTAATTGCCGCGCTGGTTGTTGACCTTGTCGATGGCCGCGTCGATGCTGGCAATCGCGGTCTGCGCCGTGGTGATGTCGGTGATCTGCGTCGTCGGCGTGGCGGTGCCGGTGATGATCGCGTTGCCGATGACGGCGGTGATGGCGGTCTTGGCGGTCCAGTCAAAAGAAGCCACCGTGATCTGGTCGATGTCGGTGCTGTTGTTGGCACCGATCTGGAAGGTGCTGTCCGCCGTCGTTGCCAGGATGCTCTGGCCGTTGAACTGCGTGCCGCCCAGCGTCCGCGTGGCTTCTTGCGCGAGCTGCACGAACTCTTCGTTCAGGCTGGTGCGGTCGGCGGCGGAGTTCGTGCCGTTGGCCGATTGCACGGCCAGTTCACGCATGCGCTGGAACAGGTCGCCCACCTTGCCCAGCGCGCCTTCAGCGGTTTGCGACAGCGAAATCGCGTCGTTGGCATTGCGCGAAGCCACCGACATGCCACGCACTTGCGAGGTCATGCGCTGGGCGATCGAAAGGCCGGCAGCGTCGTCCTTGGAGCTGTTGACACGCAGGCCCGACGAGAGGCGCTGCATCGAAGTGGCAAGAGACATCTGGCTGGAGCTGAGATTGCGTTGGGCGTTCAGCGAGACCAGGTTGGTATTGATGGTTTGGGGCATGAGAATTTCTCCAATCGGTTGGTGACCACAGGCATCTGCCTGGCAGGCTCTGGCCGCGTGACTTCCACGTCACCAGGTGCCTGCCTGCAACTCCGCTGCCAAGGGCACAAGGCCCCCTTTCGCGGAACTCGCCCGGGCCTTGCGCTGCCGCCGGTTTCAAGCCCTGTTGGTGAGCCTGAAGCCGCGCGACCCGTTGTGGTCCGGACCCCGCACCTGCCTCGTGGCAAGCGCGTTGAAGCTGTTTTCGTCAGGGCTCTGGAAACCTTTAGCCGCTGGCGCGAAATCGCTGCCGGTGGGGCCGGATATGCGGCCGGCTTGCCCTTCTATTCAGCGCCAAGCCCGGCCATGGCACAGCCACCATCGCAGTCCAGCCCCCTGGCGGTTCAGCGGGGCCCCACATGCATTGCAGGAGCAACTCGCCATGGAACGCAGGCTTCACATCGGCGGCCGCTACAGGCGCCCAGGCTGGGAAATCTTGAACGTCAACCCCGGGCCTGATGTCGACCACCTGGGTGATGCCATCGACCTGGCGCGCTTTGCCGACGCCACGTTTGCCGAGGTCTATGCATCGCATGTGCTGGAACACTTCGACTACAAAGAAGGCTTGTCGAAGGCCTTGCTCGAATGGCAGCGCGTGCTCGCCCCCGGCGGTGTCTTGCGCCTGTCGGTGCCCGACCTGGACATCCTGGCCCACCTGCTGTTGCAGCGCCAGAGGCTGAACGTCAACGAACGCTTCCAGGTGATGCGCATGATCTTTGGCGGCCATATCGACGCGCACGACTACCACCTGGTGGGGCTGAACCACGAATTCCTGGCTGGCTTTCTCAGCGCCGCGGGTTTTGAGCGGCCAGAACGCGTGTCGCGCCACGGCCTCTTCAGCGACACCAGCGACATGGTGTTTGCCGGCACGCCCATCAGCCTGAACATGCTGGCGCGCAAGCCCCTTAGCGTGGTGCGGCAGGCCGCGGTGGTTGAAGAAGCGGAGGCCTGATATGAACCAGCTTGCCGTCCCACTGAAAGCCGCCGTGCGCCAAGCGCTGGCCGTGCCGCGTGGCGCCGGCCACGGCGCCTGGCAACAAGGCTGCACCTTGGCCGCGCAGCAGGATTGGCCGGCTGCCGCCCAAGCCTTTGCACGCGCCACACGCGCCAGCCCGCGCGACCCTTTGTACTGGGTCAACCTGGCCAATGCCGAACGCCATGCCGGCGCTTACCCCCGTGCCGAGGCCGCCGCGCGCCGTGCGCTGGCCCTGGACGCAGGCCACGCGCTGGCGCTGCAGGTGCTGGGCGACAGCCTCGTGCAGATGCACCGTTATGCCGAAGCCGTGGCTGTGTTTGCGCAGCTTGAGCAAGGCGGCACCGAAGCGCCAGAGGCGCTGTTGCAGCACGCGCAAATGTTGCAGGCCCTACAGCGCCAATCAGAGGCCGTGCCGGTGCTGTTGAAGGCCCTGGCGCTGCAGCCCCACATGGTCTACGGCCATGCGTTGCTGGCCGACGCCTTGCGCGACCTGGGCCACAAGCGCGAGGCCGTGGCCTGCATGAACACCGTGCTGGCGCTGGACCCGGGCAATCTCGAGGCGATGAGCCATTTGTCGTTCGAGAAGCGCCACACCTGCGACTGGAGCGACTTCGACAGCGAACTGCAGCGCATGCAGGATGATCTGGAGCTGGCCCCCGCCGGCCTGGCCCGCATTGCCGCCACCTTCGGCCTGCTGTCGCTGCCGCTGGACCCGCTGTTGCACCTGGTGGCCGCGCGCGGTGAAACGCAGGCCCTGACCTGGCGCACGCAAGCGCTGCCGCCGGTGTTGCCGGCATCACGCAAAGCCGGCCGCGGCGCGCGGCGTATACGCGTTGGCTGGGTGTCCTACGACTTCCGCGAACACCCGGTGTCGCAGTTGCTCGTCGAATTGCTTGAAGGTCTGGACCGCGAACGGTTCGAGGTCTGGCTTTATTCCAGCGGCCCCGACGACGCTTCACCGCTGCGCCAGCGCATCGTGCAAGCGGCCGACAAATTCACCGACATCCGCGGCCTGTCAGACCAGCAGGCCGCGACCCAGGTGCGTGCCGACGGCGTCGACATGCTGGTCGACCTGATGGGCCACACGCGCGGCCACCGGCTGGGTTTGTTTGCATGGCGCGCCGCGCCGCTGCAAGTGGCCTTTCTGGGCTACCCGGGCAGCACCGGCGCAGGCTTCATCGATTACCTGGTTGCCGACCCTCTGGTGACGCCGCTGGAACTGGCGCCGCTGTACAGCGAAAAGCTGGCCCAACTGCCGCGCTGCTTTCAGCCCAACGGCCGCGGCCGGCCTTTGCCGCAAGCGTGGCCACGCAAGACCGGGCGCGCCGCCGTGGGCCTGCCCGAAGACGCGTTTGTGATGTGCGCCTTCAACCACACCTACAAGATCTTGCCGCAGGCTTTCGATGCCTGGTGCGCGGTGTTGCGCGACGTGCCGCATGCCGTGCTGTGGCTGAAGCAAACCAACGCCCAGTTGCACGACAACGTGCGTGCTGAAGCGGTGGCCCGTGGCGTTGACCCGGCGCGGGTGTTGTTTGCATCGCGCACGTCTTACGCCGACTACTTTTCGCGCCTGGCGCTGGCCGATGTCTTCGTCGACACCTGGCCCTACAACGCCCACACCACCGCGGCCGACGCGCTGTGGGCCGGGCTGCCGGTGGTCACCGTCTACGGCAACAGCTTTGCGTCGCGTGTGGCGGCCAGCGTGCTGGACGCGGTGGGCCTGGTTGAACTGGCCTTCGCCAATGCAGACGACTACCGCTGCGCCATCACCGCGCTGGCGCAAGACCCAGCCTTGCTGGCGGG
>JANMJI010000374.1:0-1769 GCA_031371275.1 Betaproteobacteria bacterium | reverse complement strand
TGCAAGCCACATCCGCGCTGCGTTTTGCCGACCTGAACCTGCGGCCTGTGCAAGGCTTGCAGGCGCTGGCTGAACTGGCGTTGCAGCAGGCCGACTGGGTCAAGGTCAACGACGACGAGTTGGACACACTGCTGGCCTGGTTTGTCACCGCCGGCACCGCGCAGCCGGCCCGCGGCAGCGCCGCACACGACGCCGCCGTTGCCGTGCTTATAGAACGTTATGCCTTGCAGCGCCTGGTGGTGACCTGCGGCGCGCAGGGCTGGTACACAGTCAACGCACAAGGCCGACGTGACGCCGAAGGTGCCGCGCCCGTCGTGGCGTATCTGGTGGACACCGTGGGTGCCGGCGACGCCTTTGCCGCCACGCTGCTGGCGGCGTGCGTACATGGCTGGCCGCTTGAGCGTGCACTGCCGGCCGCCAGCAGGCTGGCCTCGGCGGTGTGCGGCTGGCAGGGCGCGCTGCCAGCCGACATTGCCGTCATCAACCACTGGCGCCAGGCCTTGGGCTTGGGCCGTGTTCCCGCACTGGCCTGAAGACGCACCTGCAACCATCGGTCCAACACGCCTCACGCCACACGCCACACGAAACACGCACGCATGAACATCGCCAAACCCCTGCTGTCGCTGCGGCAGATCGTGCACATGAATGTCGGCTTCTTCGGCATCCAGTTCAGCTTCGGGCTGCAACAAGCCAACATGAGCCCGATCTACCAGTACCTGGGCGCCGATGAGTCGAAGTTGCCGCTGCTGTGGCTGGCCGGGCCGGTGACGGGCCTGCTGGTGCAGCCGCTGATCGGCGCCATGAGCGACCGCACCGTGTCGCGCTGGGGCCGGCGAACGCCCTATTTTTTGATCGGCGCCATCCTGTGCAGCCTGGGTCTGCTGCTGATGCCTTTCAGCCCGACCTTGTGGTTTGCCGCCGGCCTGCTGTGGATACTGGACGCCGCCAACAACGTGACCATGGAGCCTTACCGCGCCTATGTCAGCGACAGGCTCGACACACGCCAGCACTCGCTCGGTTTCCTGACCCAAAGCGCGTTCACGGGGCTGGCGCAGACGCTGGCTTATCTGTCGCCCAGCATCCTGGTGGCGCTCGGCATGAACAAGGACGCGCTGGGCGGCAACCACATTCCGCAGGTCACGATGACGGCCTTCATGGTGGGCGCGGTGCTGTCGCTGGCCACGGTGCTGTGGAGCGTGTTCAAGGTGCCCGAACTGCCCATGAGCGAAGCCGAGAAGACCGTGCTGCGCGCGCGCCCGCGCGGCCTGGCCGCCACGCTGGCGGAAATTGCATCAGCGCTGCGCGACATGCCGCCCACGATGCGCCGGCTGTGGTGGATGAAGCTGTTCCAGTGGTACGCCATGATGTGCTACTGGATCTACATCGTGCCCACGCTGGCCAAGACGGTGTTCAACACGGCCGACGCCACGTCTGTGGGTTTCCGTGATGCCAGTTTGCTGAACGGCCAGATCGGCGGCTTCTACAACTTCATTGCCTTCATCGCGGCATTTGCCATGCTGCCCTTCGTGCGCCGCCTGGGGCCGAAGGTGGTGCATGCGGTGTGCCTGTGCGCCGCTGCCGCCGGCATGTGGGCCATCCCAGCGATACAAGACAAGGCCTGGTTGTTTGTGCCGATGCTGGGCGTGGGCCTGGCCTGGGCCAGCATCATGGGCAACCCGTATGTGCTGCTGGCCGGCAGCATTCCGCCCGAGCGCGCCGGCGTCTACATGGGCATCTTCAACATGTTCATCGTCATCCCCATGCTGATT
>JANMJI010000313.1:0-16150 GCA_031371275.1 Betaproteobacteria bacterium | reverse complement strand
GGGTTGCGTCAGCCCCTTCAGCACCAGGTCGCTCGCCGCCTGGAACGCGGCCGATTGATCGAAGCGGCCGGCCATGTTCTGGTAGGCCACATCGCCCGCATTCTGCTGGTCGACGACTTTGGCCATGCGCTTCAAGGTGCTTCGTACTTGCGCCTTGGTGACGACACCGTGCAGCAGCCAGTTGCACATGTGCTGGCTTGAGATGCGCAGCGTGGCGCGGTCTTCCATCAGGCCGACGTTGTGGATGTCGGGCACCTTGGAACAACCCACGCCTTGATCGACCCAGCGCACGACATAACCCAGGATGCCTTGCACGTTGTTGTCCAGCTCTTGCTGCTTGTCGGCCGCCGTCCAGCCGGCCACAGTGGCGGGCGTGGCCACGGGCACGGTGAGCAGGCCTTGCAGCAGCGCGTCGCGCTGTTGAGCGGGGTCGGCCGCCGCGCCTTCTTGTTCCATCGCCAGTTGCACCGCGGCCACATCCACCTGGTGGTAGTGCAGCGCGTGCAACGTGGCCGCCGTCGGGCTGGGCACCCAGGCGGTGTTGGCGCCGGCCCTGGGATGGTTGATCTTCTGTTCCAGCATCGCCGCCATCAGGTCGGGCATGGCCCACATGCCCTTGCCGATTTGGGCCTTGCCGCGCAGGCCGCAGGCCAGGCCGGTAAGCACGTTGTTGCTTTCGTAGGCCGCAATCCACTCGCTGCTTTTCATGTCGCCTTTGCGGCGCATGGGGCCAGCGTGCATGGCGGTGTGCATCTCGTCGCCGGTGCGGTCCAAAAAGCCGGTGTTGATGAAGGCCACGCGGCTGCTGGCCGCGGCGATGCAGGCGCCCAGGTTCAGGCTGGTGCGGCGTTCCTCGTCCATGATGCCCAGCTTCACGGTGCTGTCGGGCAGGCCCAGCAGTTGTTCAACGCGGCCGAACAGTTCGTTGGCAAAGGCCACCTCGGCCGCGCCGTGCATCTTGGGCTTGACGATGTAGACGCTGCCGGCGCGGCTGTTGACGATGCCACCGTGTTCTTCAAGATGGCCGTGGCGTTGCAGGTCGTGCAGTGCGATGGTGGTGGTGACCACGGCGTCGAGGATGCCTTCGGGGATTTCCTTGCGCACGCCACCGTCGTCCCACAGCACGGCCGGGTTGGTCATCAGGTGGCCCACATTGCGCACGAACATCAGGCTGCGGCCGTGCAGCGTCACGTCTTCGCCGGCCGGGCCGTGGTAGCGGCGGTCGGGGTTCAGGCCGCGGGTGAAGGTGGTGCCGCCCTTGCGCACCTCTTCGGTCAGCGTGCCCTTCAAGATGCCCAGCCAGTTGCGGTAGCCCAGCACCTTGTCTTGCGCATCCACCGCGGCCACCGAATCTTCCAGGTCGAGGATGGTGGACAGCGCCGCTTCCAGCACCACATCGGCCACGCCCGCGGCGTCACTCTTGCCGATCGCGGCGGTGCGGTCGATGCGGATGTCAATGTGCAGGCCGTGGTGCTTCAGCAGCACCGAAGAAGGCGCAGCAGCGTCACCCTGAAAGCCTACCAGCGCGCCGGGTTCGGCCAGGCCGACGATGCGGCCCGAGGCCAGCGTGACCAGCAGCGCGCCGCCGTCCACCCGGTAGGCCAGGCTGTCGGCGTGAGTACCTTCGCTAAGCGGTACGGCCTCATCGAGGAACCTGCGCGCGAATGCGATGACCCGCGCGCCGCGCACCGGGTTGTAGCCGCCCGTATTGGCCAAGGACGGCTCAGCCCCACCTTCCTTGGAAATCACATCGGTGCCGTAGAGCGCGTCGTACAGCGACCCCCAGCGCGCATTGGCGGCGTTCAAGGCATAACGTGCATTCAGCATGGGAACCACGAGCTGCGGGCCAGCCTGCAGTGCCAGCTCGGCATCCACGTTGGCGGTGCTGGCCTGGAAAGGCGCGGGTGCGGCTTGCAGGTAGCCGATGTCTGCGAGAAACCCACGGTAGCCGGGCAGGTCAGAAATCGGCCCCGGGAGGGCGCGGTGCCAGCTATCGATCTGCGTTTGCAGCCGCTCGCGTTCGGCCAGCAATGCGGCGTTGCGCGGCGCCAGATCGCGCACGATGGCATCAAAGCCGGCCCAGAAGGTGGCCGGGCTGATGCCGGTGCCGGGCAGCACCTCGTCTTCGATGAAGCGGGCCAGAAGGTCTTCAACTTGCAGGCTGTGGAAGGTGGTGCGCATGGGCTGTTGTGATTCAGGTGGAGGGGTTGGCCGCGCGTGGGGCGGCGTTCGGCGTCGCCGGCGGCAGGCAGGCCAGCACGTCGCGCAAGCTGGTGCCGGTGTGGGTGGGTGCCACACCCAGCCGGTCCAGCGGCGCGCCGGCACGGTTGACCCACAGCGTGCTGTAGCCATACCAGGTGGCGCCGATGGCGTCCCAGCAGTTGCTGCTGACGAACAGCATGTCTTTGGCGGGCAGGCCGAACGCGGCCGGGCCGAGTGCATAGGCCGCGGCGTCGGTCTTGAAGCGGCGTGCGGGGTGGACGCTGATGACGTGCTGCAAGTACTCGGCAAAGCCGGCGCTCTTCACGCCCACGTTCAGCATTTCGGGGTCGCCATTGCTCAGGATGCCGGCGGGCACGCCGCGGCGTTTCAGTTCGGCCAGCACCTCGCGGTTTTCAGGAAAGGCACTCAGGTGGCGGTACTCGTTCATCAGCCTGTCTTGCAGCGTCGGCGTCAGCGCCAGGCCCAGCTTCTCTGCGCTGTACTGCAAGGCGGCGCGGGTGATGTCCCAGAACGGCCTGTAATGTTCGCCAGGCGCGCCGCTCATGGTGACCAGGCGCGTGTATTCGATTTGCTTGTCGCGCCACAGTTGGCTTAAAGCACCGCCCTGGCCGGGGAAAAGTTGTTCACCCAACAAGGCCACGCTGTGGACGTCGAACAGCGTGCCGTAGGCGTCGAAAAGGACGGCGCGGATTTTCATGGGCTCAATGTATTCGATACGCAAGCCGGCATTAAGCACTCTGAATGCCTGGGATTTGTGCCTTACATCGGCATAATCAACGGCCATGGACAGGCTCAAGCAAATCGAGTCTTTCGTGGCGGTGTCTACCAAAGGCAGCCTCACTGCCGCGGCACTGGCCGAGGGTGTTGCGCCTGCGGTGATGGGCCGGCGCATCGACGCATTGGAAGATCGCCTGGGCGTGAAGCTGCTGGTGCGCACCACCCGCCGCATCACGCTGACCCACGAGGGCAGCGCGTTTCTCGAAGACTGCCAGCGCGTGCTGGCCGACCTGGGCAGCGCCGAAGCCAGTGTCAGTGCCGGCGGCGTCAAGGCCAGCGGGCATTTGCGTATCACCGCACCGGCGGGTTTCGGCCGCCGCCATGTCGCGCCGCTGGTACCGGGCTTTATCGCCGCCCACCCGGATGTCAGCCTCAGCCTGAACCTGAGCGACCGGGTCGTCGACATCGTCAACGAAGGTTTCGATTGCGCCGTGCGTGTGGGCGATCTGCCCGATTCAAGCCTGGTCAGCGTGCGCCTGGCCGACAACCGCCGCCTGTGCGTGGCCGCACCGGCCTATTTGCAGCGCGCCGGCACACCCACCACGCCGGCCGAACTGACACGCCACCAATGCCTGACCCTGAGCAGCGACGCCAGCCAGACACGCGGCTGGGCTTTCGCTGCGGCAGGCGAGGTGACCCACCTGCGGCCCAGCGGCGCGCTGGACTGCAGCGACGGCCAGGTGCTGCACGCCTGGTGTTTGCAAGGCCTGGGCATTGCCTGGCGCAGCACCTGGGAAGTGGAAGGCGACGTCGCCGCTGGCCGCCTGGTGCCGGTGCTGGACGCCTTTGCTGCGCCAGCCAACGGCATCTATGCGGTGTTCCCGCAGCGCAAACACCTGCCGCTGCGCGTGCGGCTGTGGATCGACTTCGTCAAACACAGCTACGGCGACCCGGCGTACTGGCACAGCGCGGCATGAAAAAGGGCGCTCGCGGGCGCCCTGGTGCTGTGGCGAAACGGTGGGTTACTTCTTCGCCGCAGCCATCTCTTTTTCGCACTTCTTCATCGAACTGGTCTTCGCCGCGCCGGCCAGTGCCTTGCCGTTTTTGTCCACAGCCTTGGCTTCGCAAGCCGCACCACCGGCGCTGGCCTCGCACTTTTTCATGAAGCTGGTCTTGGCGGCGCCGGCCAGTGCTTTGCCGTTCTTGTCCAGGGCCTTGGCTTCGCAGGCGGCGTCGGCAGCGAAGGCGGGGCTGGTGATGAGGCCGAGTGTGGCCAGGGCGATGGTGATCAGGTGCTTTTTCATGGGGGCTCCTCGTGCGGGGTGGGTGGGATGGCAGGTTGTGCTGGCATTGCGCCGCCGTGGATTTCAACAGACTTGTCAGCCGCGCGGCAACAGGTAAACGCCATGCAGCCGTGGCGCGATGACCCGGCCTTCAAAGAATGCGGCGCGGGTGGGCCAGCGTTTCGTGCGCCGCGTGCAGCCGCTTGACGAGCACGCCGATGAAGGCTTTGTCGAACAGATGGCGCGTGGCCAGCGAAAGCTGTGCCATGGTCTCGGGCGTGAACGCCACCGTGGTGGCCTGCTGGGCGACCAGGATGTCCACCGTGTGCGCGCGCAACTCGGGGCTGGGCGCCAGGTAGGCCATCTCGCCCACCGAACTGCCGGCGCCAAGGCGGGCCACCGGCTTGCCGTCGCGGTAGACCTCCACCTGGCCCTGCGTGACGATGTGAAAGCTGTTGCCTTCTTCGCCTTTGCGGTACAGCGCCTGGCCAAAGGTGTGGCGCTGCCACTTCGCGCGATGCACCACTTCCCACAGTTCAACATCGCCAAAGCCCGCGAAAAACTCAAGCGTGCGCAGCAGCGTGAAACGTTCGCTGTCCAGCACTTCCTGCAGCGGGCCGCGGGCCCCTTGGCGGTCTGAGCCCAGTGTTGAAAGGACCTGCGCAAATTCATCCCAGCCCGCCGGGCGCAGTTCGCGTTCTTTGGCCAGGCTGCGTTCTATCAAGTCTTGCAGCGCCGTCGGCAGGCCTTCGCGCAGGCCCGCCAGCGGCGGCGCGCTGGCGTGGTAAATCTGGTTCATGAGGGCCTGCTGCTGCGTCGCATCGAAAGGCGGGCGCCCGGCGATCAGGTGGTACAGCACGGCGGCCAGTGAATAGATGTCGGCGCGGCTGTCCAGCAGGTCGCCGTCGAGCTGTTCGGGCGACATATAGGCCAGGCTGCCGACGCGGTAAATCTGCGTGTGCTCAGCCCCCAGGTTGAAGACGCTGCCGAAGTCGGTGACCTTCACGTCTTCAATCTGGTCGCCGTCCAAAGTCACGAGCAGGTTGGCGGGCTTCACGTCGCGGTGAATCAGGCCCTGGCGGAAGCAGTAGCCCAGCGCCATCGCGCACTTGAAACCGACTTCAACAATCTGCGCCAGCGGCAGCAGGCTGTCGGCGCGGCAGTAACGGCGCAGCGTCACGCCGGCCACGTATTCCATCACCAGATAGGGCGCTTCGGCGTCGGCCACGGCATCGAAGATCTGCACCACGTTCGGGTGGTTCAGGCGGCCCACCAGCGCGGCTTCGGCGGCGAAAAAGCGCTGCTGGAAATGCGACTCGCGCGAACCGGGCAACAAGCCGGGGCGCACGCGCTTGATGGCCACGTTGACATCGCGAAAGGGGTCGTGCGCCAGGAAGACTTCACTGGTCGAACCTTCGCCCACCTTGGCCTGCACACGGTACTTGCCGATGTGGCTGGGCAGGGTGGTGCCGGGCAGGCTGGTTGCAGTTGCGGTGGCGGGTGTGGGCGGGAGCATGGCGCGTGGAAGCAGGCGGTGGGCCTGCGCCCTTGCATGGTGGCGCGCTGGCGTGGCGGCAATGCAGCGATGAAGCGGGTGATCCGCGGGCATATCGGCGCAGCGCGGCTGCACGCTGGAGCAGGGCCAGCCCAAAAGTAGAATCGCAACATGATCCAAGCAAAGCACGCGTTGCGGCAGGCCTTGCAAAGCGCCCTGGCCGATGTCGCCAGCGCCGCTGGCGTGGCCGTGCCGGTGGCTGATTTCGAGTCGCCCAAGCAGGCCGCGCATGGCGACCTGGCCATCACCGCGGCCATGGGCATGGCCCGCGCCGCCAAAAAGAACCCGCGTGAATTGGCCCAAGCGCTGGTGCTTGCGCTGAACGCCACGCCCGCCGTGCAGCGCTGGGTGCTGGGGCTGGAAATTGCCGGGCCCGGCTTCATCAACCTGCGCTTGTCGGCCGCGGCCAAGCAGGCCGTGGTGGGCGAGGTGCTGGCCGCTGGCGATGCCTACGGCCGCCAGCCTGCCAGCCCGCGCCGTGTCATGGTGGAGTTTGTCTCTGCCAATCCCACCGGCCCGCTGCATGTAGGCCACGGCCGCAATGCGGCCTTGGGCGACTGCATCTGCAACCTGCTGCAAAGCCAGGGCGCCGAGGTGCTGCGCGAGTTTTATTACAACGATGCAGGGATGCAGATCATCACGCTGGGTATGTCCGTCGAGAGCCGTTTGCGGGGGAGCAAGCCCGGTGACGCTGACTGGCCTGAGTACGCTTACAACGGCGACTACATCGCCGACATAGCCACCGACTTCGTCGCGAAGAAGACAGTGCGCGCTGATGACTGTCAATTCACGGCCAGTGGCAGGGTGGATGACGTCGATGGCATTCGTCACTTCGCTGTGGCTTACCTGCGCCGCGAACAAGACCTGGACCTCCAGGCTTTTGGCGTGCGTTTCGACCACTATTACCTTGAAAGCAGTCTGTACACCAGTGGGCGCGTTGAAGACGCGGTGCAGCGGTTGATCGCTTCGGGCAAGACCTTTGAAGAGGGCGGCGCTTTGTGGCTGCGCACCACCGACTACGGCGACGACAAAGACCGTGTCATGCGCAAGCAGGACGGTACGTTCACCTACTTCGTGCCAGACGTGGCCTACCACCTGGCCAAGTTCGAGCGCGGCTACACGCAGGTCATCAACGTGCAGGGCAGCGACCACCACGGCACCGTGGCGCGTGTGCGTGCGGGCCTGCAGGCGGTGGGCATGGAGATCCCGGCCGGCTACCCCGATTACGTGCTGTACAAGATGATCACGGTGATGAAGGGCGGCCAGGAGGTGAAGATATCCAAGCGCGCCGGCAGCTACGTGACGCTGCGCGACCTGATCGAATGGACGAGCCGCGACGCGGTGCGCTTCTTCCTCATCAGCCGCAAGGCCGACACCGAATTCACCTTCGACATCGACCTGGCGCTGAAGGCCAACGACGAGAACCCGGTGTTCTATGTGCAGTATGCGCATGCACGCATCTGTTCGGTGCTGGCCGCCTACACGGGTGTGCGTGACTTCGCGCAGGCCGACGTTTCGTTGCTGAACGCAGCTTCCGAAACCGCCTTGATGCTGAAGCTGGCCGAGTTCCCCGACATGCTGACCCGCGCCGCCGCCGGCCTGGCGCCGCACGAGGTCGCCTTTTACCTGCGCGACGTGGCCGCGGCCTTCCACAGCTACTACGCGGCCGAGCGCTTTCTGGTGGACGACGCCGCACTGGCGTGCGCCCGCATGGCGCTGTTGAGCGCCACCGCGCAAGTGTTGCGCAATGCGCTGGCGGTGCTGGGGGTATCGGCCCCCGTGGCGATGGCGCGCGAAGCGGCGCCTGCCGCTGCGCAGGAGATAGCGGCGTGATGGCACAGCGTGGTGGTTTTGTGATGGGGCTGGTGGCCGGTTTGCTGATCGGCCTGGCGCTGGCGCTGGGGGTGGCGCTGTACATCACCAAGGCGCCGGTGCCCTTTGTCAACAAGGTGCCGCAGCGCACCGCCGAACAAGACACCGCTGAGGCCGAACGCAACCGCAGCTGGGACCCCAACGCGCCGCTGGGCGGCAAGGCTGCACGAGCGGCTGCCGCGGCGGCTTCCGGCGCCGCCGTGTTGGCGCCCGCCGCCAGCCCGCCCGTGGCGGTGCTGCCGCCGCCCGCGGTGGCGCCGGTCGTGGCGCCTGTTGTGGCGTCGGTGGCTGCTGCCGCTTCCGCCGCTGCGGCCAGACCGCAGGCCCGCGACCCCGCGGCCATCCTGGCCGGCGCGGGCATTCCTTCAGCGCAGTCGCAATCACCTGCGCCCGGGCCTGCGGCGACGACGGCCGCCAGGCCCGCCGCCGCCGAGGTTTTCATGTTCTTCGTGCAAGCCGGCGCCTACACCCGGGCCGATGACGCCGAACAGCAGCGCGCCCGCCTGGGCCTGCTGGGCCAGGCGGCCAAGGTCACCGAACGCGAGCAGGCCGGGCGCACCGTGTACCGCGTGCGCATGGGGCCATATTCCAGCCGCGAAGAAGCCGATGGCGTGCAAGGCAAACTTCAGGAACAAAGCATCGAAGCGCAGATCGTTCGTGTCGAGAGACAGTGAACTCAGGCGCCGGTGGCCGAGTCCACCGACCGCGAACCCATCCCCACGAAAGGAAATCCATGAATCGGCGTGACTTCTCCCTGCAACTGGCCGGCGCTGGCCTGGGGCTGGCCACCGCCAGCACCGCCCGCGCACAGGGCGCGCCCGAGGAAGGCAAGCATTTCGTGCGCCTGCAGACCGCCGCACAGGTGACGCTGCCGGCGCAGAAAAAGGTCGAAGTGATCGAGTTCTTCTGGTACGGCTGCACCCACTGTTTTGCCTTCGAGCCCGCCATCGAAGCCTGGTCCAAGCGCGTCGCACCTGACGTCTACTTTCACCCGACGCCGTTTGCTTTTATCGGCCCGGTCGAACACCAGAAACTGTTTTATGCACTGGAAGAACTGGGCCAACGCGAAAGCCTGCACCGCAAGCTCTTCAACGCCATCCACGTTGAGAACAAGCGCCTGAACAGCGAAGCCGAGATCACCGCTTTTGTTGCCGCCCACGGTGTTGACGGCGCCAAATTCACGGAAGCATTCCGCTCCTTTGCCGTCAACACCAAGATCAGCCGCGGCAAACAACTGTCGAACGCGTACAAGATCGACAGCGTGCCTTCCCTCGGCGTCAACGGGCGCTACTACACGTCGGCCTCGTTGGCGGGCAGCCCTGAAAAGGCGATTGCGGTGACTGATTTCCTGATCCAGCGCGCCCGCCTGGGCAGCTGAGCAGTCCCGGACCCCACGGCCCCGGGCGGCGTCCGGGTCGGCCTGAATTCACGGCACGTTGCGGTGCGCCCGCGCGGTTTCGGCAAAACTTGTGGCTAGAATGGTATGCAAGTTTCGTGCCGAATAAATGCCCACCTTCTCATCGTTTCATTTTGGTCTGTGCGCCCTGTTGCTGGGCGGGGCTGCGGCCATGGCCAGCGCGCGGGCTGAAAAGGCCGACCGCAGCAAAGCCATCGTGATGGAAGCCGACCGCCCCGGCACGCTGGACTACCAGCGCCAGGTGCTGGTCTTCAACGGCAACGCCGTCATCACCCAGGGCAGCATGGTGTTGCGCGCCGAGCGCATCGAAATGCGCGAAATGCCCGACGGCTACCGCGCTGCCAGCGCCATCGGTGGGGCAGGCAAACCCGCCACCTGGCGCCAGCGCCGCGACGGTGGCATTGATGAAGTGGTGGAAGGCACGGCAGACCGCATCGAATTCGACGGCCGCGCCGACACGTTGCGCTTCGTTGGCAATGGTGCTGTACGCCGGCTGCGCGCCGGCCTGGTGGCCGACGAGATCACCGGCGCCACCATCGTCTGGGACAACGTGGCCGAAGTCTTCAAGGTCGAAGGTGGCGCCGCCACCCCGGCCAACCCGACCGGCCGCGTGCGCGTGACGTTGACCCCGCGCGCCGAGCCCGCCAGCGGCGCCGCGCCCACGCCGGCCGCGCCCGCGACGGCCCCGCTGGCACCCAGCCGCACGCTGGAAGACAAACGCTGATGCTGGCGCCGCTGTCAACCAACGCGGTGCCCAGCGAAGGGCTGGCCGACGTGCGCGGGCCCGTGCTGGCGGGGCCCGCGCTGGCCACCAGCCGCCTGGAAGCGACACAACTGCAAAAGAGCTACGGCGCGCGCATGGTCGTCAAGGACGTCCACCTGGCCGTGGGCGCTGGCGAGGTGGTCGGCCTGCTGGGCCCCAACGGCGCCGGCAAGACCACCACTTTCTACATGGTGGTGGGCCTGGTGCGCGCCGACCGGGGCGAGATACGCATCGACGGCCAGTCTGTGCAGAGGCTGCCCATCCACCGCCGTTCGCGTCTGGGCCTGAGCTATTTGCCGCAGGAGGCGTCGATCTTCCGCAAGCTGACGGTGGAAGAAAACATTCGCGCCGTGCTGGAGTTGCAGCTGGGCGCCGACGGCCGGCCTTTGAAGACACCCGTCATTGACGGGTTGCTGAACAAGCTGCTGCACGATCTTTCGATAGAAAAGCTGCGTGATTCACCGGCGCCAGCGCTGTCAGGCGGCGAACGCCGGCGGGTCGAGATTGCCCGCGCGCTGGCCACGCAGCCGCGCTTCATCCTGCTCGACGAACCTTTTGCAGGCGTCGACCCGATCGCCGTGATCGAGATCCAGAAAATCATCAAATTCCTGCGCGCGCGCGGCATCGGCGTGCTTATCACCGACCACAACGTTCGAGAAACGCTGGTCATCTGCGACCGCGCCTACATCATCAGCGACGGCCGTGTGCTGGCCGAAGGCACGCCTCAAGAGATCGTTGCGAACGCCGAAGTTCGCAAGGTCTACTTGGGCGAAAACTTCAGGATGTAGGGCTGCACCGAAGCGATGATGAAGCCTTCTCTACAGGTCCGCCTTTCTCAGCATCTGGCGCTGACGCCCCAGTTGCAGCAATCGATACGGCTGCTGCAACTGAGCACGCTGGAACTGCACCAGGAAGTGGGGCAGATGCTGGAGCAAAACCCCTTCCTCGAAGCTGAAGAAGAGCTGTTGGCCAACCCCTACGACACGCCACCAGAACGCCAGGCGGCTGACCGTGTGGTCGACCGTGTGGCCGATGGCGAAGCCGCCAACGAAGCGCCCGATGCGGGCGAAGCGACGACCGAAATTCGGGGTGACGAGTTCGGCACCACCGAGCGCGAGGACTGGGAAAACGGCACCGAAGGCGACGACTTCGACGGCATCCGCGAAACGCCTTCAGCGGCATCTGCTTCAAGCGCCAGCGGCGACGGCGAAGACATGGACCCGCAAGACCGTCGCGCCGGTGCCGGCTCACTCGAAGACCACCTGCGCTTGCAGATGATGGGCATGCGCTTGTCGCCCACCGACCACGCCGCGCTGATGGTGTTGATCGAATCGCTGGACGGTGACGGCTACCTGGCCGACACGCTGGAAGACATTGCCGCGCGCCTGGCGGAGATGCTGGCCGTCGACAGCGCCGATGGCCGCGCCGAGCTGGCCGACCGCCTGAGCTGCGCGCTGCGCTGGCTGCAAAGTCTGGAGCCCACCGGCGTGGGCGCACGCAACCTGGGCGAATGCCTGGCGCTGCAGCTCAAGCAACTGCCGCGTACCCCGGCGCGCCAACTCGCGCTGCGCATTTGCGACCAGCACCTGGAACTGCTGGCCCGCCGCGACATGAAACGCCTGACCGCGCTGACCGGCACCGACGAAGCCCTGGTGCGCCAGGCGCAATGTCTGATCGTCGCTTGCGAGCCCAAGCCCGGCCGGCCGTTTTCGCCGGCCGAAGCCAACGTGGTGGTGCCCGATGTCATCGTGCGCAAGACCGGCCGCGGCCTGAGCGTGCTGCTCAACCCCGACGTGATGCCCAAGCTGCGCATCAACGACCTGTATGCCCAGGCCGTGCGCGGCAACCGCGGTGCCACCAACCAGCCGGGCTTGAGCTCGCGGCTGCAGGAAGCGCGCTGGTTCGTGAAGAACATCCAGCAGCGCTTTGACACCATCCTGCGCGTCAGCAAGGCCATCGTCGAACGCCAGAAGGCGTTTTTCACGCATGGCGCGATTGCCATGAAGCCGCTGGTGCTGCGTGAGATTGCCGATGAGCTGGGCCTGCACGAAAGCACCATTTCGCGCGTCACCACGGCCAAGTACATGAACACGCCGCAAGGCACTTTCGAGCTGAAGTATTTCTTCGGCTCGTCGCTGAACACCGACGCCGGTGGCAACGCCAGCAGCACCGCGGTGCGGGCGCTGATCCAGCAGTTCGTGGCTGCCGAAGACGAGAAGAAACCGCTGTCGGACAGCCAGATCAGCGACATGCTGGAAGAGCAGGGCATACAGGTGGCGCGGCGCACGGTGGCCAAGTACCGCGAAGCCCTGAAGATCGCGCCAGCTTCGCTTCGCAGGGCGATCTGATGTTGACCCCCAAGCTTGGCGCTAAGCGCCTTCGCTGCCCCCAGGGCCCGGCACGGGCCCCCTTGTGGCCCTTGGGGCGCAGTCCTACTTGGGGCGGCCCGGCGCCGGACTGATGGCGGCCCTGTTCCTGCCCTGCGCGGGTGGCGTCGAAGCGCTGCTAACTGACGAAGTGATGCGCATCACCGGCATTGCCGCCGAGGCCACACGCGGCGGTGTGTGGGTCGAAGGCGACCAGCGTAGCGCCATGCAGCTGAACCTGGAAAGCCGGCTGGCCACGCGCGTGCTGTGGCCGCTGGCCGATGGCTACTACCGCGACGAACACGACCTCTACGACCTGGCGCGGCGGGTGCCGTGGCTGGACTGGATCACGCCCGAACAAACGCTGCGCGTGGACGTGAGCGCCATGCGTTCGCCGCTGCAAAGTCTGAACTTCGCCGCACTGCGCATCAAGGACGCGGTGTGCGACACGCTGCGTGAAGCCACCGGCGCGCGACCGAGTGTCGACACCCGCCACCCCGACCTGCCGATTGCATTGTTCGTCGGCCCGGAAAATGCCACGCTCTACGCCGACACCTCGGGCGATGCCTTGTTCAAACGGGGCTGGCGCGAAGACACTGGCGAAGCGCCGCTGAAAGAAACGCTGGCCGCGGCGATGTTGGCCGCCGCCGGTTGGCAGGGCCGGGCCGAAGATGGGCCGCTGTTCGACCCCTGCTGCGGCGCCGGCACCATCGCCATTGAAGCGGCGCAAATCGCCTGCGGCATGGCGGCAGGCGGCCAGCGCCGGTTTGCCTTCGAACGCATGCTGCCCTTCAAGCCCCACATGGCCGCCTGGCACGAATTGCAGCACGCGGCACTGGCCCGCGTACACGCCCCGGCGGTGGCCATCTTTGCCGGCGACGTGAGCTTTCGCATGACCGACTTTGCCACCCGCAACGCGCAGCGCGCGGGTGTGGTGCAGGCGATAACGTTCAAGACGGCTGACGCGCTACAACTGCCGCCGCCTGTGGCAGCCGGCACGATCCTGATGAACCCACCTTATGGTGAACGCATGTCTGCCAAGGGCAGCCATGCGGTGGGTGAACGCATGGCGCCGAAAGGCCCAGGCACCGCCACCGCCCGCGAAGGTTTCGAAGGCGGCGGCACCTCGGCCGAATTCTTCAGCAGCTTGGCCAGCCACTGGAAGCGCCAGTACCCGGGCTGGACGGCCTGGGTGCTGAGCCCCGACATGAAACTGCCCGGCCAGATGCGGCTGAAGGAAAGCCGCCGCGTGCCGCTGTGGAATGGCGCCATCGAATGCCGCATGTTTCGCTTCGACCTGGTGGCCGGCTCGAACAAGCCGGGCGTTGCGGGCTGAGCGGCTGAGCGGTCAACGCAGCGCGGCCAATGCCGACACGCGGCGGTCTATCTCGGCCAACATGGCCAGGTACGGTGCTGCGCCGACGCCGACAAAACGCTGTTGAAACTGCGCTTCGCTCATGTCGCTGGGCAGGTCTTCCCAGGGCGGCATCAGGTCGGCTTCCTGCACACCGCGCGCCAGTGCAGCTTGCAGGTGTTGCGGCTGCGTCACCGCCAGCTCGCCCAGGCGGATGCCGGCGCGGTTGGCCGCCATGTCGTTGAAGCTGAAGCCGCTGCCACCGCGTGAATCGGCGACTTCCTTGTAGACGCCAATCGCCTTGGCCAGCGGGCTGGTGCCTTCCACCGCCAGCGCCGCAGAGACCAGCAGGTGGCGCGGAAAATCGTTGCGGCCGGCCAGCGTCACCTGCAGCGGCCGGGCGCGCGGCCAGCCGCTGGCGCTGGGCAGCACGGCGTCGACACCGCGGCCGTTGACAAACAGCGTCAGCACGACGATGGCGGCGCGGTTCTCGGCCGCGGCGTCGGCACCCGCCGCGCCACTGCGCTGCTGCGCCAGCTTGAACATCGGCCCCAGCAGCGGCGCCAGCGACACTGTCCAGCCCGGCCCCTGCCGCCCCACCACCTGCACCAGTTGATCGGCATAGGCGCGCAGCCGCTGCTGGTGTTCGGCCGGCACCAGCGCCTGCGCCATGCGGTCGGCGCTGTCGTCGTGCCAGGCGTAGATCACGCCCAGCTGATGGGGCGCAAAGTTCACGCGCCGCACCACATCGGCGGCCAGGTCCAGTTCTTCGAGCAAGCCGGCGCGCCGGGCCAGGCGCAGAGCGGCCCATTCGCCCAGCCAGGCGGGCAGCGGCAGGCGGCCCACCTGCAGGCCGTCCAGCACGGGCAGGCCGCCGGTTTGCAGCAGCCGCGCCTGCACGTTCAGCCAGCGGCCGAAGGGGTTGCGCGGCAGGTGCACGCTGGAACGCACCGTGGCGCTGCCTTTGTCGAAGCTGACACGCGTGGCGGCGCCCACAAAACGGTGGGCGGCATGGTTCAGCAGGATCTCCAGGTCGCGCTCGTTCAGCCACATCGCGCTGACCACGCCGGGCTGGGCGCGGCGGGGGTCGTGGGTACGCACCAGCGCCAGCGCGCGGGCCACGTCGTCGGCCTGCGGTTCCTGTTCCAGCGCCACCGCCGGCGCGCTCTGCAGCGCCGCCGCCAGCGCCGCCAGCACCAACGCCGTCAGCACCAGCAGCGCGCCGCCGGCCCACATGAAAAGCTTCTTGCTCATGCCGTGGAGTCTGCCATCCACCACGTTCGGCAAGGCCCGGAACAAAGGGCGCGGAAGGCATAATTACGCATCGCTCTTGCGGAGAGATTCCTTGGACCCAGCACACCCTCGCTGACCGTCCATTCCGGGCTGACTGCCAAATGAGCCGGCCGGGATGAGACGGTTGCCCGTTGTCATCCCCCGACCTGCCGCCGCCGCGTGCCAGGTGCAGCGCCTGCGGAAAGAGAGAACCCATGCTCAACGTCTTCACGCTGGCCAACGGCCGGCTGATCCAGCAAGAGATCGCCAGCCTGCAAGCCCTGACCCACCTGCAGCCGGTGTGGGTCGACCTTGAAAGCCCCAGCAGCGAAGAAAAAGGCTGGGTGCAAGAGCGCTTCGCCTTAAGCATTCCCAGCGACGCTGTCGACGACGACCTCGAAGAATCAGCCCGTTTCTACGAAGAAGACAACGGCGAGTTGCACATCCGTTCAGACTTCCTCGTCGACACCGGCGATGTCGCCCACGCTGGCGAAAGCGAGCCCGCGCGCAACGTGCGCGTGGCCTTCATCCTGTCGCAGAACGTGCTGTTTTCCATCCACGACGAAGACCTGCCGGTGTTCCGCCTGCTGCGCCTGCGCGCGCGGCGCATACCGGCCTTGATCGAGGATGCCAAGGACGTGCTGCTAAAGCTGTACGACGCCGACGCCGAATACAGCGCCGACCGGCTGGAGGGCATTTACGACGGGCTGGAAAAGGTCAGCGCACAAGTGCTCACGCAGGATGTCAACGACCAGATGGCCGGCAAGGCGCTGACGGCGATTGCGCGCGAGGAAGACTTGAACGGCCGCATCCGCCGCAATGTGATGGACACGCGCCGCGCCTTGAGCTTCATGATGCGCAGCCGCATGCTGAATGCCGAGCAGTTCGAGGAAGCGCGGCAGATCTTGCGCGACATCGACAGCCTGGATTCGCACACCGCGTTCCTGTTCGACAAGATCAACTTCCTGATGGACGCCACGGTCGGCTTCATCAACATCAACCAGAACAAGATCATCAAGATTTTCTCGGTGGCCAGCGTGGGCCTGCTGCCGCCGACGCTGATTGCCAGCATCTACGGCATGAACTTCAAGTTCATGCCCGAACTGGACTGGCAGGCCGGTTACCCCTTTGCGCTGCTGCTGATGCTGGCCTCGGTGGCCGCACCGTTCCTGTATTTCAGGCGCAAGGGTTGGCTGCGATAGTCGCAAGACCTCACGATTGCGGGCCTGACTCGGTAGCAGTGGGGATGCCGGGCGCGCAGGCCCTAGTGTACCCTAAGATCATGAACAGCAAATCCAACCGCACTGGGCGCCTCGGGCTGCGCTGGC
>JANMJI010000360.1:0-2576 GCA_031371275.1 Betaproteobacteria bacterium | reverse complement strand
GACAAACAGACCATGATCTTGTCGCCGGCCTCGATCATGTTGAAGTCGGCAATCGCCTGGCCGACCTGGCGGTGCAGGCGTTTG
Source organism: Betaproteobacteria bacterium (assembly GCA_031371275.1). Lineage (GTDB taxonomy): Bacteria > Pseudomonadota > Gammaproteobacteria > Burkholderiales > Burkholderiaceae_C > Rubrivivax. The sequence goes on along the minus strand of JANMJI010000360.1, from coordinate 2,492 downwards.
CTGAGTTTGTTCACCGCCACCGCGGCCTTCTTGACGGGGTGGAAGTCGAGCGGGGCGTTCATCTCATTCGTCCTTGAGGCCGAAGACTTCAACGCCGACGGCATCGCAGTCCGGATAAACATCGGGCTTGGCCGTGGCCACCCGCGCGGCGCGCACGCGCGGGTGGGCCAGCATCAGCGCCAGCACGTCGTCGGCCAATGTTTCCTGCAGGTGGATGTGGCCTTGCGCCACGCGGGCCATCACGCTGCGGCGTATGAAGTCGTAGTCGACCACTTCGTCCAGCTTGTCGGCCTTGGGCGTGGACAAAGCCAGTGGAATGTAGAGATCGACATTGATGAGCACCCGCTGCTCGCCCTTCTTCTCGAAGTCGTGTACGCCAATGTTGATCCACACCGCGTAATTGCTCAGAAACAGGCGCCGGCAGTCCATCAAGCGCGGGTGGTTCAGCAGGCTTTGCATTTCAGTTTTCTTTCGTCTGTTCGTTCGTGCGTGCGTCGCGGGCGATGAACATGACATCGCGCGCTTGCGCCTGCAGGTGTTGGCCGCCATCCACCAGCAGCGTGGTGCCGGTGATGGCGGGGGAAGTGAGCAGGAAGTGCACGGCACGCGCCACGTCCTGCGCGGTGGAACTGCGCTGCAGCGGTGTCATGGTGTGTGAGGCCGCGAATTCTGTGCCACTCATTTCGCCCGATAGCAAGGTGACACCCGGTGCCACGCCGCAGACGCGCACGCGCGGTGCCAGCGCCTGCGCCAGCAGCGTGTTGGCGGCTTGCAGCGCGGCTTTGCTGAGCGTGTAGCTCAGGTAGTCGGGGTTCGGGTTCCAGAGTTTCTGGTCCACGATGTTGACGACGCAGCCGCCGCCATCAACCTCGCCCACGCCCTTGCCTACATGCGCATGCAGCGCCCGCGCCAGCAGGATGGCCGGCGCAGTGTTGGCGCGCCAGTGCGCTTCCATGCGCTTGACGCTGAAACTGGCGACATCGTCGTACTCGAACAGCGAAGCGTTGTTGACCACCGCGTCAATGCGGCCGAAGGCTTGGTGCACGGCCGGCACCAGCGCATTGCATTCGTCTTCGTCGGCCAGGTTGGCGGCAAAGGCCATGGCGGTGCCGCCGGCTTCGCGCAACGCTGCGACGGTCTGCGCCGCGGCGGCGGCCGAGTTGCGGTAGTGCACGGCCACCTGCCAGCCGTGGCTGGCCAGGTGCAGGGCGATCTCGCGGCCGATGCGCTGGGCGCCACCTGTGACGAGCACGACGGGTTTCGATTCCATGATTCCTACAATGCCGCAGATGCAATCAACCGGGGCCGGGAGTTTATCGGCGCGCCTTCACGAACGCCTGAATACGGCCATCGCCCAGCACGGCGGTTGGCTGCCTTTCGACCGTTTCATGGCCATGGCGCTGTACGAACCCGGGCTGGGCTATTACGCCCGCGGTGCCCTGCAATTCGGTATGTTGCCGGCGTCAGGCAGTGATTTCGCCACCGCGCCAGAACTGTCACCGCTGTTCGGCCGCGCGCTGGCGCGACAGGTGGCGCAAGCGCTGCAAGCGGCGGATGCGCACGAGATCTTCGAGTTCGGTGCCGGTTCTGGCGCGCTGGCCGAACAACTGCTGGGCGCCTTGGGCGACCGCGTCAAGCGCTATTCGATCATCGACCTGTCAGGCACGCTGCGCGAACGCCAGGCCACGCGGCTGGCGGCGTTTGTGGGCCGCGTGCAGTGGCTCGACGCCTGGCCCGAGACTTTGCACGGCGTGGTGCTGGGCAACGAGGTGCTGGACGCGATGCCGGTGCAATTGCTGCACTTCGACGGGCAGCAGTGGTTCGAACGCGGCGTGGTGATGGTCGTTGAAGGCTTTGCCTGGGCTGATCGCCCCACCACGCTGCGCCCCCCTGGCGAACACGCCTTCGCCTCCGGCACCGTGACTGAAATCCATCCCCAGGCCGAGGCCTTCATCAGCACACTGGCCGAACGCCTGCAACGCGGCGCGGCCTTCTTCATCGACTACGGTTTCCCCGAAGCCGAGTACTACCACCCGCAGCGCAGCGGCGGCACCCTGATGTGCCACCAGGCCCACCGCGCCGACGCCGACCCGCTGGTCGATGTCGGCGCCAAGGACATCACCGCGCATGTGAACTTCAGCGCCATCGCGCTGGCTGCGCAGCAAGCGGGCATGGATGTGGTCGGCTACACCACGCAAGCCCACTTCTTGATGAACTGCGGCCTGCTCGACCTGTTGCAGGGCGCCGACTTGCGCACCGTGGCTAACGCGCAAAAGTTGCTGACAGAACACGAGATGGGCGAGTTGTTCAAGGTGGTCGGCCTGTCGCGTGGCATCGCGTTCGATGCGCTGGGTTTCAGCGCCGGCGACCGCAGCCATACGCTGTGAACACAAAGAGCACCTGATGCGCTGGCTGCTCGTTTTCCTGCTCGCCTGCCTGCTGTTCAACGGCCTGCAGCACTGGCTGCGCAAGATAGGCCTGGGCAAGCTGCC
>JANMJI010000354.1:0-31733 GCA_031371275.1 Betaproteobacteria bacterium | reverse complement strand
CAGATCATTGCCGGCGTCGCGGCCGACGCGAAACGGCAGCTTGCTGATGGTCTGCGTGATGCGTGCGCCGTCGGCCGACACGCTTTCCAGGAACCAGGCCTTTTCCATGTCTGCGGGCTCACGAAGTGGGCACTGCCGCGCGGCGGGGCAGCGGCGCGCAAAGTGCAAGCCAATGTAGCCGCAAACCCGTTCTGCACCTACGCGCCAGCTACAAGCGGCGAGACCCGGAAAGCCAGCATTGGCTGGACCCGCCCGCGGCTTGAGCCGACCACCAATCCTGGCAAACATTCACCGCATATTTCTGCCTTGACAGAAACTACAGTCGAAATCACAGTCGCACCATGGACCTCTCACCCACGCTCTCGCGATTCGTTCTGCACTGGGGCGAGATGGGCGCCCGCTGGGGCGTGAACCGCACCGTGGCGCAAATCCACGCGCTGCTGTACATCCAGGGCCGGCCCATGCATGCCGAAGAAATAGCCGACACACTGGGCGTGGCGCGTTCCAACGTCAGCACCAGCCTGCGCGAACTGCAGGGCTGGAACCTGGTGCGGCTGGTCCACCTGGCGGGCGACAGGCGCGACCACTTTGAAACCTCCACGCAAGTCTGGGAGTTGGTGCGCACTATCGTCAAGGAACGTCAAAAAAGGGAAATCTCACCCACTATTGATGTGCTTCGAGAACTGCTGGCCGATGCTGCCATCAGCCGCGAACCGGCGTCTGCGAAGCTGCGCATGCAGGAAACCCTGGAACTGCTGGAAACGCTGACAGTGTGGAGCGACGAAATGCTGCGCTTAGACACGGACACCCTGGCCAAGGTGCTGAAACTGGGCGCGCGCATCAAAAAGCTGATGGCACGCGCGCCGGCTGAAGACAACGACATCCACCCGGCGCAACTGCTGGGGCCTTGAGGAATTCCGCCAATCTCTCTCAATCCATTTTCGCTCGTCCATATATTTCTTTATTGACAGAAATTACAGTATGAATGCAATCTATCCCCTGACGCTGCTTTACGACGCAAGCTGCCCTGTCTGCGGCCTGGAGATCGACCACTTGAAGCAGCGCTGCGGCGACGGCCGGCTGCTGTTTGTGGACATCACAGCGCCTGGCTTCGACGCCGCCGCCTGGGGCAGCACGCCCGCCGCGCTGGCGTGCACGCCGCACCCTGCAACGCCTGTCGCGCTGCCAGCGCGGCACTTGCCAGCTTCACCGCGAAGGAGACTGACGTGAGGGTTCTGGTCTGTGGCAGCAGCGGCTGCATCGGCGGCGCGGTGGTTCGCGCCTTGCGCTCTCGCGGCCACCAGGTGCTGGGCGCCGCGCGTCAATACGACGGCCATGGCGATGGCAGTGGCAGTGGCCATAGCGGCACCCTGCACATCGATTTCATGGCGCCGGTGACGCCCCAAGCCTGGGCCGACCTGCTGCGTCAACGCGACATCGAAGCGGTGGTGAACTGCGTCGGCATGCTGATGCCGCGCCCCGGCCAGCGCTTTGAGCGTGTCCACGCGCAAGGGCCGATCGAGCTGTTCCGCGGCGCGGCGCTGGCCGGTGTGCAGCGCGTGGTGCAGGTCTCGGCGCTGGGTGCAGGTGATGACGCCGCCGCCGCGACATCGCCCTACCTGCGCAGCAAGCGCGCAGCCGACGACGTGCTGCTGGCGCTGCCGCTGCACGCCACGGTGCTGCGCCCTGCGCTGGTGTTCGGGCCCGGCTGCGCCAGCACCACGCTGTTCGCCACGCTGGCGGCGCTGCCGGTGGTGGCGCTGCCGGGCAGTGGCAGCCAAAAGCTGCAGCCCATCCATGTCTATGAAGTGGCCGAGATCGTCACGCGCTGCCTGGAACGGCCGGCTGCGGCAGCGGGCGTGTTCGACATCGGCGGCGCAGACCTGGTGCGCTACCGTGACATGCTGGCCAGCTACCGCCAGGCCCTGGGCCCGAACATGGCGCCGCCGCTGTGGCTGCCGTTGCCGATGACGCTGATGCAGGCCAGCGCCTGGGCCGCCGAAGCGCTGCCGCAGCAGGTCTTTGGCCGCCAAACCCTGGCCTTGCTGGAACGTGGCAGTGTGCCGGCCCACAACGCGGCGGCAGCGCTGCTGGGCCGCGCGCCCACCGGCCTGGCCGCGGGCCTGGCCATCAGCCCGCCGGTGCCGGCCATCGATCTGCGTGTGCAGCTCAGCCCCGTCGCCGCCGGCCTGCTGCGCGCCACGCTGGCCGGCATGTGGTTGTGGACTGCGGCCATCAGCGCGCTGTGGCCTGAAAGCTCGGGTGTGCTGGCGCTGCTGGCCCGCTGCGGCTTCCCTGGCGATGCCGGCTGGTGGCTGCTGGTGCTGTCTTGCACGCTCAATGTGACGCTGGGCGTGCTGACGCTGTGGCGCCCCGGCCCGCGCCTGTACGCCGTTCAGTTGGCCGCCATCGCGGGCTATGGCTGCGTGGCAGCGCTGCACATGCCCGAGTTGCTGCTGGACCATTGCGCGCCGCTGGTGAAGAACCTGCCGCTGGCCGCCGCGGTGCTGCTGCTGTGGCTGGGTGCGCCGGCGCGCGTGCACGACGCCGGGCCAGCCAGGCAGCGGGCCTACACCACCGCCGGCTGAAGGTAGCGCAAGGTGCCAGCGTCGGCGTCAAGTTCGACCTGCAGCCCCACCGGCAGCGTGAACTTGCGTTGGATGTGGCCGAACAGGGCACCGCTGTAGACCGGCACGTTCAGCGGCTTGAAGTAGTCGTCAAACACCTCGTCCAGCGTCAGCGTGCCGAAGTTGCCGTCGCCCGGACCGCAGTGGGTGAAGCCGCCCAGCACGACGCCGGCCACACGGTCCAGCGCACCACTCAGTTTGAGTGTGCTGAGCATGCGGTCGACACGGTAGATGTATTCGTTGACCTCTTCCAGGAACAGGATGGCGCCATCGAAGCGCGGGTAGTAGGCTGACCCGGCCATGGCCGTGAGCACCGCCAGGTTGCCCCCCACCAGCGGCCCGCGCGCCAGGCCGCCACGCAGCGTGCTGATGCGGCCGGTTTTGCTGACGATGTTGTCGTCGCGGTCTTGGGGGTTGGACAGCGTCAGCAGGCGCGCTTCCACCACCGCGCCACGCAACCAACTGATGCTGAACTCGTTCCATTCGCTGCTGCCCATGGGGCAATGGAAAGTCACCAGGCCGGTCTGCACCTGCACCGCGTTGATGAGGGCGGTGAGATCGGAATAACCGCCCAGGAACTTCGGCGTGCGGCGTATCGCCGCGTAGTCGATCAGCGGCAGGATGCGGTTGCCGCCCGAGCCCCCCGTCATGGCCAGAATGCCGTGCACGCCGGGGTCGGCAAACATCGCGTTCACATCGGCGGCGCGCTGCGCGTCGGTACCGGCGAAATGGCCGTAGCGGGCACGCAGGTTGGGGGCTTCACGCACCTTGAAACCCAGCGCGCGCAAAGACTCGGTGGCGATCTCGTACGGCTGCCGTTCGTAGACGGCGCCCGACGGGTTGATGAGCGCGATGGTGTCACCAGGCCGCAGGCGGCGGGCGCGCAGCAGCGGGGGGCGCGCAGCCTGCGCGGTCTGCGCGGCTGCACCCGTGGCCGCGGCAAGGCCAGCAGCCGATGCCGCGGCGGTCGTGGCTGCAACGGCTGCGCGGCCCATGAAGTGGCGTCTTGTCGTGGTCTTCATCTGCGGCCTGCCTGCTGGTTGATGGGCTTGCTTGCTGGCTTGTTTGCTGACTACCAAACCCGCGGCAGTTCGCGGCGCACCCGCTCGCGGTCGCCATGGTCGAAGTGCCACCACTCGGTGGCGATGCCTTGAAAACCGCCATGCGCCATGGCGTCGTGCAGGCACTGGCGCTGCGCCACCTGGGCCGGCTTCAGCACGCCGCTGGCCAGGTGCTGGGCGTGCAGTGCCGGGTGCGAGGCTTCGGTCATCTCGTCGAATTCGCTGCCCATGTCGGCCTCCTGGCCCTGCGGGTTCACCAGCGTCACGTCCACCGCCATGCCAAAGCTGTGGATCGAACCCCGCTGCGGGTTGGCGAAGTAATGCGCCATCGGCGTGCCCGCCACGTCGCGCCAGATGGCTTCTTGCACGCGCTGCGGGCGCAGCGCGTCCAGCACCAGCAGCTGCCAGCCCGGGCGCTGCTGGTCCAGCCAGGCGGCGGCGGCTTGCAGGCCGGCCGCGGCATCGGCGCGCAGCCAGGCGCAGTCGAGCGCGCCATAGAGGTTGATGCCGGCGAAGTTGTGGCTGCTGGCATAGCGCAAGTCGTGCCGCACAGTTTGCAAGCCAGACAAGCGGCGGAAGGCCGGGTCGTTGGCGATGTCTTCGGCGCGCAAGGCAGTCATCGGTGCACGTCCTCGAAATCAACACTGCCGTTGGGCGCCATCACAAAACCCAGCACGTCCTTGCGCAGCGGGATGTAGACCGAAGAATGGGCCACCGTGATCCACGGCCTCTCGCGCTTGAAGATGGTTTGTGCTTTCTCGAACAGCAAGAGGCGCTTGGCTTCGTCGACCTCGGCGCGCGCAGCTTCCACCAGCGCGTCGAATTCGGCGTTGCAGAACTTGATGCCGCCGCGGCTGGCGGCGCAGGTCAGGTTGGGTGTGAGGAACTCGTCGGCGGCGGCCACTTCGGTGCTCCAGCCGCTCATGTAGATATGGTGTTCGCCGCTGTTGGCGCGCTTCAAGTATTCGCCCCATTCGTAGGTCACGATGCGTGCCTTGACGCCAATGCGGGCCCAGTCGGCCTGGATCATCTGCGCCATCAAGGCGCCGTTGGGGTTGGTTGGGCGGCTGATGGGCAGCGCCCACAAATCGACGTCCAGCGGCAGCTTGACGCCAGCGGCGGCCAGCAGTTGTTGCGCGCGTTCGGGATCGTAGACGTTCCGCAGGCTCTGGTTGAAGCCCGGCACCGCGGGTGGAAAAGCGCTGACCGCCTGCAGTGCATCACCGCGCGGGAACAGCACCTTGAACAGCGCGTTGCGGTCGATGGCGATGTCCAGCGCTTCGCGCACTTCGCGCCTGTCCACAGGTGGCTTTTTCATGTTGAATGACAGATACGAAATGTTCAGCGCAGCAATCTTCTGCACCACCACCTGGGGGTGACCTTGCAGCGCCGTGATGTCGACGTCGCGTATCGCCGCGGCGACATGGCATTCACCGCGCGCCACCTTTTGCACCCGCACATTCGCTTCACGGCTGATGGCATACACCAGCGCAGCCGTGGGCTGCACGCCGCGCCAGTAGCCGGGGTGGGCACGCAGGCGCAGCACGTCGTCCTTGCGGTAGCTCTTGAACTGGAAAGGCCCGTTGCCCACAGGCTGGTTGTTGATGGCGCTGGCGCGGCCCTGGGCCAGCAACTGCGCGGCATATTCGGCCGCATGCACGCCGGCGAACTGGGCCGCAAAGTAGGACAAGAAATTGACGTTGGCGCGGTGCAGGCGGAAGCGCACTTCGTAGTCACCCAGGCGGTCCACCCCCGCCACCATCTGCGCCAGCCCCAGGCTTTGCGGGTAGACGAAGGTGGCCGGAAAAGCCCGGTTGAAAGGCAGCTTGGGGTCGATCAGCCGCGTGAAGGTGAACACCACGTCGTCGGCGTTGAATTCGCGCGTTGGCGTGAAGTAGGGCGTGGTGTGGAACTGCACGCCGCGGCGCAGCGTGAAGGTGAATATCCTGGCGTCGGGTGACACCGTCCAGGCCGTGGCCAGCCGCGGTTCCAGCGTCGCGGTGCCGCGCTTGAAAGCCAGCAAACCCTGGAAGATTTGTGACGTGACGTTGCCGGTGCTGGCGCTGTCCCACAGCGCTGGGTCGAAGCCTTCGGGGCTGGCGTCGGCGCAATACACCAACGGCTTGGCGGCGTGGCCGGCCGCGGCCAGCAGCGGCAAAACACAAGCGGCCAGCAGGCCAAATGGGCGGCAGAACACGGCTTTGATGATAGCGGCGGGGTCCAGCACGCAAGACCTGGCGCGCCGGCAAAGGCCGCGCATCCCCAAGATCAGCGATGCCGTGCATGGCCGGGCCGGCTACCTTGTGCGGCATGTCGGGGCTCTACACGCACACCACCATCGGGGCCTTGCCCTCGGCGCAAATCCTGGCCCAGGTGGCCGACGCACTGGCCTGGCCGCTGCTGCTGCTGGGCGCCGATGGCAGCCTGCTGCTGGCCAACCTGGCAGCGCGCCAGTTGCTGCGCCAAGGCGCACCGCTGAAGCTGTCCGCGCAGCGCTTGCTGGTGCCCACCGACACCAAGCACCGCGCTGCTTTCCAGCGCGCGCTGCAGGCCGCGGTGGCCGGCGCAAGCCCGCAGCTGCTGCACTGGCCGGCGGGCAAAGGCCGCATCAGCGCCAGCCTGTCGCGCCTGGCTGGTGAGACACCGGAAGCACCGGACGGGCCCACGCTGTTGCTGGCCCTGGGCGCCAGGCCCGGCAGCGCCAGCGGCGGCGATCTGCGCGCCTACGCCGAACAACACCGCCTGAGCGCGGCCGAAACGCGCGTGCTGCAGCGGCTGGCGCTGGGCGAAAGCAGCACCCACGCCGCGCTTGCGCTGGGCGTGGGCGCGGCCACGGTGCGCAGCCAGACGCTGAGCCTGCGCCGCAAGACCGGCCACGCCAGCGTGGTGGCGCTGCAGCGCGCGCTGGCCGAACTGCCGCCCTTGGCCCAGTCCGCCGCATGGACCGATGGTCATGAGCATGGTCATGGTGAAGGTGAATAGTTCACCAAACTGCGCGCGCCGAATCACCAACCGCCGTCACCCGAGTTGTCTAAGGTTGTAACCGTGGCAGCCCCATCTGGGGCCACCACCCAAGCAACCAAACCGGGGGTGTCATGTTCGAGACCATCAACCCTGTGTCGGCGAATGTGCCGGCACCTTTGTTCCAGACCACAGCGCCACGGGCGCGGGCCTATCTGGGCCCCGACCGCCGTGCCCGCGGCCACGACACCGCCAGCCGGCTGTGCCGCATGCTCGACGAAATCGACTACGGCATGTTGCTCGTCAACAGCGACGCGCAACTGCTCTATCTGAACCATGCCGCGCGCCAGGAACTGGACGGCCAACATCCGTTGCAAGTGCTGGGCAGCGCGCTGCGCGCCCACCGCGCGCAAGACGTGGCGCCTTTGTACGAAGCGCTGGCCGCGGCGCAGCGCGGGCTGCGCCGCCTGGTGACGCTGGGCGAAGGTGCACACCGGGTTTGCGTGTCGGTGGTGCCGCTGTCTGACATGGCCGGCGACAGCGGCGGCACGACGCTCCTGGTGCTGGGCAAACGCCAGATGTGTGAGCAGCTTTCGGTGCAAGGCTTTGCGCGCAGTGTGGGCCTGACACCGGCCGAAACGCGGGTGCTGGAATGGCTGTGCAGCGGCGTGCGGCCGACCGAAATAGCGGGTCGCGCCGGCGTCAAGGTGTCGACGGTGCGCACGCAGATCGGCAGCATCCGCGGCAAGACGGGTGCTGCCAGCATCCGCGAACTGGTGGGCCAGGTGGCGGTGCTGCCGCCGCTGGTGGGCGCGCTGCGCCAGCAGGTGGCACACAGCCACGGCTAACATGGCGAATGCACGCGGCATTGGCGCCGCGTGCAGCACCCATGCCCAGCCGCAAAGACACCGATCCGATAGAAGTTGCGCCGCTGTCTGATTCGCTGCGCGCACTGGCACGCCGCGGCGTGGTGCGCCCCTTGCGCAAGGGCGTGCAAATCATCAGCGAAGGCGATGTCGGCGACACGCTGTTCATCGTCTTGAGCGGCAGCCTGCGCGCCTACAGCGTGGGTGCCGACGAGCGCGAGGTCACCTACGGCATCTACGGCGCTGGCGAATACCTGGGCGAGCTGGGCCTGGACGGCGGCCCCCGTTCGGCCAACGTTGAAGCGCTGCAAAGCAGCCTGGTGGTGGTCGTCACGCGGCCTTCGCTGGAAATGCACCTGCATGACGAACCGGCCTTTGCCTTCGACCTGCTGGCCAAGGTGATACGCCGCGCACGCTCGGCCACCATGGGGCTCAAGCAGATCGCGCTGAACAACGTCTACGGCCGCCTGAAAGACCTGCTCGACAACCTGGCCGTGGCCCAGCCCGACGGCACGCGGCTGATAGCCCCCGCGCCGACCCACCTGGAAATGTCGCAGCGCCTGGGCTGCGGCCGCGAGATGGTGAGCAAGGTGCTGAAAGAGCTGGAAAAAGGCGGCTACGTGGTGGTGCAACGCCAGCGGCTGGTGCTGCTGAAGAAGCTGGCGGCCAAATGGTAGGCCACTCTTTTCAAGCGTTAGGTGGCAACAACACCTGGTGGGCCGCAGGCGGCCTCCACACCCTCAGGCCGCGGGCGGCCCGTAGCGCCGCTCGGGCTTGGCGGCCTGCTGGTACAGCGGCTCCACCTTGGGCAGCTTGGACTGGATGTCTTTGATGCGCGTTTCGCCGGCCGGGTGGGTGGACAAAAATTGCGGCGGCGCGCCCTGGCTGGCCGACATCATCTTGCGCCACAACGACACCCCGGCCGCGGGGTCGTAGCCGGCGCGGGCGGCCAGGTCCATGCCCACGATGTCGGCTTCGGTCTCGTCTTCGCGGCTGAAGCGCAAGCTCAGCAACTGGCCGCCCATGTTCAGCAGCGTGTTGCCCGTGTTGCCCAGCCCGAGCAATGCCGACAGCAGCCCCGCGCCCACGTTGGTGGCCGCTGTTTTGCCCATGCGTTCGCGTGCGTGTTCACGCAGCGCGTGGGCCATCTCGTGGCCCATGATGGTGGCCACTTCGTCGTCAGTCAGCTGCAGCTTTTGCAGGATGCCGTAGTAGAAAGCGATCTTGCCGCCGGGCATGCAAAAGGCGTTCAACTCCTTGCTGCCCAGCAGGTTCACTTCCCACTGCCACTGCGTGGCCCGCGGGTTCCAGCTTTTTGCATTCGGAATGATGCGCTGCGAAATGGCGCGCAGCCGCTGCATCTGGGGGTTTTCAGGCCCGGCCAGCGCGCGCTGCTGTCTGGCTTCACCCAGCATCTGCTGGTACTGCTGCGCGGCGGCAGCTTCGACCTGTTCTGCCGATACGAATTTGGTGAAGCGCGACGTGCGACCCACGTCACCCTGCACACCGTCCTGCGCCCATACCGCTGGCGCCAGCGCGGCCATGCTGCCGGCCGCCAGCAGGCCGGTAAACAAGCGGCGCGAGCGTGCGCCACAGAGCGCGCAGCCGGGGTGGGTTTCTGAGTTTGTGGAGAGCTGCATCGGGGTCAGTGGAAGACCAAAGAAAGCCAAGTTTAGGCCGCGGGTTCAAGCCTTGCCGGGCGCCGCTGGCGCATCGCTGCGGGTCTGGCGATGGTGGGGGTCGTGTTTGGCGATGGCCGTGCCCACAGCGCGCTTCAGTTTTCGCACCGCGCCGGCGATGGCCTGGTGCGCGTTGCCGGCATGTTCCTTGACCACCACCGCCTCTTCGCCCACCAGCCGCGCTTGCAGCGTGCAGTGAATGCCGTCGGCGCTGGTTTTGGTGCTGCCGTTGGCGTCTGACAGATGGGCCTCGACGCGCATCACGCGTTCGCCAAAGCGCGCCAACGCTTCTCTCACGACCAACTCCAAATGCTCGGCCATCGGCGCGCTGCCGTCGGTGTGGGGGTCGGCGTGGAGCAGGATTTGCATGGGGCTTGTTGTGGCTGTGGCTGCGCAGCTACCGTAGGCGCACAGCGCCTGAAGTTCTGTGCGCCAGGTGACAGAGCACCCCGGCCTGCCGGCGGCTTGAAATAGCACGCCGCTGCGCCACATCAACACCATGAACGACACCCGCCTGCACCTGGCCTGCCCGCATTGCGCCGCCACCAACCGCCTGCCAGCGGCCCGCATCGACGACGCGCCCAGCTGCGGCAAGTGCGGCCAGCCCTTGCTGCAAGGCCAGCCGCTGGAGTTGGGCGACGCCGATTTCGACGCCGTGGTGGCGGCCACGAAACAGCCGCTGCTGGTCGACTTCTGGGCCACCTGGTGCGGGCCCTGCCAGATGATGGCGCCGGCCTTCAAACAAGCCGGCCAGCAATTGGCCGGGCGGGCGCTGTTCGTCAAGGTCAACAGCGACCACAACCCGGCCCTGAGCCAGCGTTTTGGCATCCGCAGCATGCCCACCCTGGTACGGCTGCAGGGCGGGGTGGAAACGCAGCGGCGGTCGGGCGCGCTGCCGGCTTCGGCCATCGTCGCACTGGCGCTGGCCTGATGCCTGCGCCGGTCAGCGCGTGGTTTGCACCTTCAGCAGCGCCGCGCCAAAGGCGTCTGAACACAGCGCCGCACGCGCCCCATCCGCCGCTCTGCAGCCCTTGCCCGGCGTGCCATTGGCCAGCACGGCCTGCAAGCGCGCGCGGCCTTGTTCGTCCAGCAGCGTCTTCATGAAGGGGCCGGCCTGCTCGTTGGCCAGGCTGGACAGATCGCGCGGCGCGTCTGTGACCATCACCAGCAGGGTCTCGGTGCCAGGCGGGCCACCGGCCACGATGTCCCAGCCGGGGCCCGGCAAGGCCACGCGCTGGCCGCCACGCACGCGGTTGTCGGTGGCCAGGCTGTTGGGATACAGCAGGTACAGGCTGTGGCCGTCGGCTGCCGCCAGCGCCACGTAGAGGTGGCCGTCGCGCGCCGGCGTGATGTCGATTTCCAGCGTCTCGCCGCCAATCTGCAGCACCGGCTTGCGCAGCGTGGCCACCACCTGGCGGCTGCCGTCGCGCTGGCCGTGCACCTCTGACAGGATCTCGGCAGGCGTGGCGCGGCGGGGTGGTGTGCCGGATGGCGTGCTGAATGGCGTGGCTTGTGCGGCCAGCGGCGCCGCGAAGGCCGCGCCCATCCACGCCGGCACAAACTGGGCGTTGCCGGCCAACACCATCTGCTGGCCCGCAATGCCCGGCTGGCCGGCCAGCGCGGTGTTGATCTTGGCCTGGGCGCAGCGCGTCACTTCGTCCACGGTGATGGCGCCGCTGCCGTCGCCGTCTTGCGCCTGGCCCAGCAGGCAGTCGCGCCAACTGGCGGTGGCAAAGCCGCCGTAGCTGCTGCTGTCGAAGCTGACCTCATCGGGCCGGCTGGCGGCCACATGCACCACGTTCTGGCCGATGTCCCAGGTGCGGGCTTGGGCCTGCTGCATCACCTGCGCCAGGCTGCGGGTGCGGAAGTTGCTGGGCTGCGCGCACAGCTCGGGCGCGCCGGCGCGGCTGAACTTGGGCGTCACCGTTTCACCGCCCAGCGTGAAGCTGCGTGTGCGCAGCGGCGCACCGGCCACGCCGCCTGAAAAACAGGCGTCGTAGAAGACCAGCATCTTGTCGGCGCGGCGCGCCAGCGGGGCCAGGCGCTGGCCCATTTCCAGATTGCTCAAGACCTCGCCGTCGCTGGCCAGCAGGCCTTCGGTGCAGCCATCGGCCTTCATGGCTTCGTCGTACCAGCGCGTGCCGTGGCCCGAGTAGTAGATGAAGACGCGGTCGCCTTCTTTGACGCGACCTGCCAGCGCGCTGATCTCGCCGCGTATGCGTTCGGCGGTGGCTTCCTGGTCGCGCACCACGGTGATGTTGGCAGCCGGTATGGCCATCGCCGCGGCCATGCGGCGGGCGCTGGCGATGTCGTACACGATGCCCTTGAGCGCAGCAATGCCCGGGCTGCTGTACTGGCCAATGCCGATGACCAGCGCATGGCGGGTGTTGCGTTCGGCCGGCAGGGCCTGTGCCGCCGCGGTGCCGGCTTGCAGCAAGGCCGCTGACAGGGCCGCAAGCAAGGCCAGCGCAGGCCGGGCTTTCATTCGACCGTGACGACGCGCACGCGCCGGTTTTCAGCGGCGTTGGGGTCAGCGCTGTTGGCCAGTTGGGTGGCACCTTTGCCCACCGCACGCAGCCGCGCCGGGCTCACGCCCAGCGCCACCAGGTACAGCCGCACTTCATCAGCGCGTTCCTGCGACAAGCGCTGGTTCTGCGCCGCCACGCCGCGGGCGTCAGTATGGCCTTCGATGACAAAGCGGCTGGCCTTCAGTTCTGGCGACTGCAGGGCCGCCACCAGGCTGCCCAGCACGGCGCCGCTTTGCGGCCGCACGCGCGCCGAGTTGGCGTCGAACTGGATGGCCAGTGACAGGCTGGGCGGTGGGCCGGGCGGGCCTTCGGCCGCAGCATCTGCGCCAGCCGGCGCTGCCGCGGCCGTGGCGGTTGAAGTAAGGGGCGAGGCAGGCGCCGAAGCCCCTTCAACCGGCGCCTCGATCGGTGCTTCGGGCCGTTGCCGCACCAGCAGGTTGCGCATGCCGCGTGTGGCGCTGGGCTTCAGCGCTTCGATCATGGTGCGCGTATCAGGCTCGGCCGCGGCCGGTGGCGCGGCCTGGGCACAGAGGACACAAGCCGCGACCAGGGCGCTGGCCGCAGCCCGCGCCGCGCGGTTCACGAAGCCGCCCCGACGCGAATGCGCAGTTCCTGTTCGGCGGTATTGCCCTGGTCGTCGGCCACCGTCAGGAACAGGCGGTGCTGGCCGGCGGGCACCTGGGCCTGGTCGACGATGACGCCGGTCTCGGTCACGGTGGCGTGTTTCTTGAAGCGGTCGGTGAGGTCGATCTTCAACAGGCCGTACAGCACGCGGAAGGTGGAAGGCACGATGCGCGTGCCGGGGGCGGGCTTGAAGGCCACTTCAATGCGCAGCGGTGCCGGCACGGCGCCGCTGGTGGTGGCCGCGGTGGTGGGCGTGACGACGCGGATGGCCGGCTGGCCAGGCCGGGACACGGGCATGCCGCGGGTGCGGGGTTCTTCCGGCGCGGCAGCGGCGGCCTTGGCTTCGTCCTGGGCTTCGGCCGCGGTGATGAGATCGAACCCCTCGGCACGGCTTTCGGCGGCGGCCATCAGCAGCGCGATGCAGATCATGGCAATTCGAAGCAGGGTGTTCATGGAACGGTCCTCGGTGTGGTCGTGCAACTCAGAACGCATTTTGGTCTTTCGGGCAGCCGGTGCGGGCTGGGTGTTTGTTGCTGCCCATTGAACCGGGGGTGGGGCGCGGCGGCCATGATCCTGTGGGATACCGGCCCACGCATCCGCCAGACACCACCAACGCGACATCCGCAACATGCGCAACACAGGCACGGCTGTGTTCAGCGTTGCGGCACCAGCCGCCGCAGCGTGGCCACCAGCGTGGCCAGCGCCACCGGCTTGCCCAGCAGCGAACAGCGTTTGGGCATCGGCACGGTGCCCATCACCGCAATGCGGCCGGTGACGATGACGGCCGGCACCAGCAGTTCCCACTCGGCGCGCAACCCGTCCACCGCGGCCAGGCCGTCGGGCTGGCCGGCGCCGAGGTCAAGGTCGAAGACCAGCGCGTCGGGGAAACGCGGCTCGTCGTCAAGCTGGGTTTTCAGCTGCGCCAATGACGCGCCTTCGACGATGGTGGCGCCGACACCTTCCAGCGCCGCGCGCAGCGCGCCGCGCGGGGCGGCCTCGTCTTCCAGCAGCGCCAGCAGCCAGCCGTCCAGGCGCGCCGGGTCATCCTGGCCGGTGTGGCGTGTGGCCTGCGGCGCAGGCGGCCCGGCGCGGCGCAGCGCAGCCGGCAGCAAGACCCGAAAGCGCGTGCCGCGGCCGACGGTGGAGCGCAGCGGCGCCAGTTGCAGGCCCAGTTGCGCGACCAGCCCGCGCACGATGGCCAGGCCCAGGCCGCGACCGCCGCGTGAAGCGCCGCTGGCGGCGTCTGCCAGTTGCACATAGGGCTCGAACACGGCTTCGCGTTTGTCGGCGGGTATGCCGCGGCCGTTGTCCAGCACGTCGATGGCCAGGCCTTGTTCGGGCGTTGAAGACGCGCTGTTCGCAGCGCTGTGCGGGCGCACCGCCAACACCACCCGCGCCCGTTCACCGGGCCGCGCGCCCAGGCTGTAGCGCACCGCGTTGCCGGCCAGGTTTTGCACCAGGCGGGCGAGTTGCGTGCGGTCGGTGTGCAGCCACTGGCGGCGGCCGTGAACGCGGATGCGCAGCAGCTCGCGTGGGTGCGTGGCCTGCAGGCTGGCGGCCACAGCGTCCAGCACATCGCGCACGTCCACAGGTTCGGGGTGCGACCGCAGCGCGCCTTGTTCGATGGCGCTGAATTCGCTGAACTGGTCGAGCATGGCCACGGCGTCGTCGGCGGCACGCATCTGCTGGCGCAGCAGGTCGGCGCGGCGCTGCGGCGCGCCAGCGTCGGCGGGGTCGGGGCGGGCTTGCAGCGCTTCGGCAAACAGGCGCACGGCCTGCAGCGGCTGGCGCAGGTCGTGGCTGATGCTGGCCAACAGCCGCGTGCGCGCGCCCTGCAGCGCGGTCAGTTGTTCGCCACGCTGGTCCAGGCTGGTGATGAGGCGGTCGCGTTCGGCCAGCGCGCTGAACAGCCGGCGGTCATTGGCGCGAATGTGGATGTGGTCTATCCACACAAACGTCAGGCTCAGCACCGCCACCGCGGCCCACAGCGTGGGGTACTCGGAGATCACCACTTCCCAGCCGGCCACCGCCACGGCCGTGGCCAGCAACAGCGTCAGGCCACCTTCTCGGCGGGCTTGCCAGCCCAGGCTGGCCACACCGACGACCAGAAACATCGCCGACGAAGCCGCGGCGCCGCCCGCGGCGACATGGGCCGAGCCCAGCGTCAGGCCACACAGCACCGCCATACCCTGGGTTTCGAGCAGGGAAGTCGAGCGGGCGCGCTCCAGGCCCACCAGCAAGGCCACGCACAACAAGGCCCAGGCCCAGACCAGCTGGGCCTGCCCCAGCGCGGGCCAGTGGCCCACGCGGCGCATGGTTTCCAGTGCCGCAAAGTCGTAGGGCAGCAGCCATTCGACCCAGCTTTGTGCGGCCAGCGCCAGCGCCACCAGCGCCACCAGCGCCAACGCCAGCCGACGGCGCCGACGCGGCAGTTGCTCGCTGATGCTGGCAGCGTCGCCTTCGTGTGGCGCACTGCGCGGCAGCGGGCCGGGCGATGCGGTCGAAGCCGCAGCGCCGGGCGCGGCGCTGGCTGTCATGCGGCAGGGCCGACCGCGCCGGCGCGCATCGAAGGCACGCGGTAGCCGCGCTGGCTCAGCAGCACCAGCAGCTTGGTGCGGTTGGGCGCACCGAGGGCCTGCAGCGTGGCGGTGACATGCTTTTTGACGACCACTTCAGAGCGGTCCAGAAGCCGTGCAATTTCCTTGTTACGCAGGCCTTGCACGACATAGCCCAGCACCTCGATCTGGCGTTCTGTCAGACCGAGGGCCGAGAGCTCGGCCAGTTCGCGCCCGCCGCTGCCATCGGGGCCCAGCGAAGGCACCGCGGCCATGCCACCGCTGACCGACTGCGGCAGGTGGATACGGTGGTCTATCAAGACCCGCGTCAACGCTTCTTTCAGCTCGGCAGGTGCGGCGGCCTTGCTGATGAAGCCCATGGCGCCGCCGTCGAGCGCAGCCAGCACGGTGTCGCGGTCGTCCTGGGCACTCAGGATGACCACCGGCACATACGGAAAATCTTCACGCAGCCGGTGCAAACCGGCCATGCCGTGGACGTCGGAAAGCGTCAGGTCGAGTAACACAAGGTCAAAGCGGCCCGCCGTTTGCAACGCTTGCACGGTCTCGGCCAGCGAGCCGGCCAACTGCACGCGCAGTTGCGGCAGCACTTCGGCAATCAGCAACTGCAGGCCGTGGCGCACCAGGCCGTGATCGTCGGCAAGAAGTACCGAACCGTGGGGGTTGGAGGGCGTGTTCATCTGTGGGGGTGATGCTGTGATGGTGTAGACGCCGCGAAGCTGTGGCCGCGGGCGGGCGCTGTCTGACCTTGTTGGTTGTTGCCAGCAAGGTATCACGCGGACACCACAGGCAACAGGTCTGGGCAGGGGAGGACGTATACCTTGGTGTCCTGTTCAGCCGCCGCCGCCGATGGCGAAATAGCACCCATGCCGAAGCAAAAGCCCGGCACGGCAGGAACCCCAACCGACCCCACGCTGCACACCACCCGGAGCCCACACCATGAACCGCATCGCCACCAAGTTCGCCGCCACCGCCACCGTTGCCGCCGCCCTGTTCGCGGGCAGCATGGGCAGCGCGCTGGCCCAGTCGGCCGACCAGGTCAAAGCCGACTTCGCCCGCGCCGTCTACCTCAGCTCGGCTTCACTGGTACACAACGAACGCCCGCAGCCGCTGCTGCGCGCCGTGGTGGTGTTGCGCATCAAGCTCAACGACCAAAACCAGTGGCAGGCCGAAGTCTTCCGCGAAAACCCAGACCAGCCTGAAATGACCCGCGCCGCGCTGGAATCGGTGGCCAAGCTGCCCACCCCGGTGGGCCTGTCAGCCAGGGCCATGGAAATGCTGCACAGCGACGGCCTGGTCGAAGCCTGGCTGTTCCAGACCGACGGTCGCTTTGCGCTGAAGACGCTGGCCAAGCCCCAGCGCGGCGCTTGACGCCGGCACGCCTGTGTCACGCGGCGCTTGACGCCGGCACGCCTGTGTCACGCGGCGCTTGACGACTGCACCACCATGTCACGCGGCGCTTGACGCCGGCACGCTGGGCGTAGCATTGCGCGCTGACGCTGGTCCCAGTTCCCGCAACACCTGAAAGACCGCCATGAAACTCTTGCCCCGAATCGCTGTACTGACCCTGGCCGCCCTGCTGGCCAACGGCGCCACCCAGGCCCAGGAAAAAGTCTTGCGTGAGGGCCAGGTCACGCAGCAGGCGCTGATTGACGCGCTGGCGCCCGCCGCAGCGCCGGCCGAAGCGGCTTCAGCCGCCGAGGGTGATGGCAGCGGCGTGCGCACGCGCGGCTTCCGCCCCGCGGTGCGGCCCGTCGCGGCGGTGGCAGGCACAGCCGCCACCGCCGCGCAGCCGGCGCGGGCTTCCATCCTGGTCACCTTCGTCACCAACTCGGCCGAGCTGACGAGCGGCGCCAAGGGCGCGCTGGACGTGCTGGCCGCGGCGATGAAAAGCGAGAAGCTGGCGAGCGTGAAGTTCACCATCGAAGGCCATGCCGACCCGCGCGGCAGCGAAGAGTTGAACCTGAAGCTCAGCCAGGCCCGCGCCGACAGCGTGCGCGGCTACCTGATGGGCAGCCACGGCCTGGCCGCTGAACGCGTCAACGCCGTGGGCAAAGGTTCCAGCGCGCTGATGAAACCCAACGAGCCGGCAGCGCCTGAAAACCGCCGCGTCACCATCGTCGCATTGCCGGCCTGACGTTCAGCCGGCGGGCAGCGCCCGCGCCGCGGCGAAGGCCACAAACCAGCCGATGCTGTCGGCGTTGGCCATCGCGTCGCGGTTCAGCACCGCGGCCGGGTCGGCGCCCATCAACAGCTTCTTCACCGGCAATTCCATCTTCTTGCCCGACAGTGTGCGCGGCACCGCCGCCACCTGGAAGATGTCGTTGGGCACATGGCGCGGCGACAGCGCCACGCGGATCGCTTGCTTGAGCCGCCCGGCCAGTGCTGCGTCCAGCACCAGCCCTTCGCGCAGCACCACAAACAGCGGCATGTAGCTTTCGCGGCCCAGGTATTCCAGGTCGACCACCAGGCTGTCCAGCACCTCGGGCTGCACCTCCACCGCGCGGTACAGCTCGGCCGTGCCCATGCGGATGCCGTGGCGGTTGATGGTGGCGTCGCTGCGGCCGTAGATGACGGCGCCCCCGCTGGGCGTGATGCGTATCCAGTCGCCGTGGCGCCACACGCCCGGGTAGGTATCGAAGTAGCTTTCGATGTAGCGGCGGTTGCCTTCGTCGCCCCAGAAGAACAGCGGCATCGACGGCATCGGCTGCGTGCACACCAGCTCACCCACTTCGTCGATCAGCGGCCGGCCGTCTTCACTGAAGGCCTGCACCGCGGCGCCCAGGCAGCGGCATTGCATCTCGCCCTTGATGACCGGCAACAGGCGGTTGCCGGCCACAAACGCGCCAGCGAAATCGGTGCCGCCGCTGATGGGGTTGAGCCAGATGTCCTGCCCGCCGACCTTCGGCAGGTGGTCCCAGATCCATTGGTAGCACTCGTCAGACAAAGGGCTGCCGGTGCTGCCGATGGCGTGCAGGCGCGACAGATCGGCTTGGCCCATCGGCTCGACGCCGGCCTTCAGGCAACTCGCATAAAAAGCCGCGCCGGCGCCAAACCAGGTCACGCCCGCAGCGCCTGCAAAACGCCACAGCGTGCCCCAATCGGGCGCCTTGTCTTTCGCGGAAACCGGGCCGCCGGGGTTGCCGTCAAAGATGCAGATCGTGGTGCCGCCCAGCAGCGCACCCACCTGCGCGTTCCACATGATCCAGCCGGTGCTGCTGAACCAGTGGAAGCGCTCGCCGGTGTCGACCGACGGCGCGATGTCGTTGTGCAGCGTGCCCTTGAGCAGCTCCAGCACGATGCCGCCATGCCCGTGCACGATGGGTTTGGGCAAGCCCGTGGTGCCGCTGCTGTAGACGATCCACAGCGGGTGGTCGAAGGGCAGCCAGGTGGGCGCCCAGTCTTGACCGTAAACACCGGGGTCTCCGGCCACCCAGTCATCGAACCGATGCGCCGCGCGGCCGGGCGCGGCAAATTCATGGTGCGTGGCTGCGGGGTCCAGATCGGCCAAAAAAACCAGCTGCTGCACCGATGGCAAACCCGCCAACACTTCGCGCAGCACGGGCCGGCGATCGTGCTGCTTGCCGCCCCAGACCTGGCCGTCCACCGCAATCAACACCTTGGCATCGATTTGGCGGAAGCGGTCCAGCACCGCTACCGGGCCCATGTCGGGCGAACACACACTCCACAGCGCGCCCACGCTGGCCGTGGCCAGGAAGGCCACCACCGCGTGCGGCGTGTTGGACAGGTAGGCACAAACACGGTCGCCCGGCACCACGCCCGCGGCTTTCAACTGCGCAGCAAAGGCACCCACCTGGCGGCGCAGTTCAAGCCAGCTAACGTCCACCGGCGCGGGCATGCTTTCGTTCTGGAACACGATGGCCGGGTGGCCCGCAGCATGTGCTGCATCGGCATGGCGCAGCGCCTGTTGCGTGTAGTTGACTTGCGCGCCCGGGAACCACTGCGCACCCGGCATCACGGCAGCTTCCAGCACGGTGCGGTACGGCGTGGGCGACGCGACGCCGAAGTAGTCCCACACCGAAGCCCAGAACGCCTGCAGGTCGGTGGTGGACCACTGCCACAGCGCGTCATAACTGTCAAAGTGCAGGCCACGTTCGCGCAGTAGCCACTGCTGGTACAGCGCCATGCGAACGGGTCTCATGTGGCGGCCCATCTTGGCGACTACTTCGGCTTGCGCTTGCTGTTGTCCATGTCGATGTACTGCCAATACTCCTGCCAGAACACCGGGCGCCGGTAGCCGATGACCCAGGGCTGGGCCAGGTCGTTGATGTAGCGGTGCACGTGGATTTTGTAAGGTGCGTAGACCACCGCCAGCCGCTTGAATTCAGCAAACAGCGCCAGGCGTTCCGGGCCGTCGGGCAGCACGTTCAAGCGGTCGAACATCTCATCCAGTTTGTCAACCTTCAAGCGCGCCAGGTTCTGGCCACCGATTTGTTTGCTGTCGTACCTCTGCAAGCCGCCTTGGCTGTCAGGGTCGGCAGCCAGACCGCCCACGCCCCACATCTGCAGCTTGCCGACGCGCGCGGCCTTGTAATTCTCCGGCCACTTGGCGGGCTGGAACTCGATCCTGATTTGCAGCGCTGACATGTCACGCCGCCACTGCTCGTCCAGTTGGCGGCTCAGTTGGTCGGGCTGCGTGGCCTTGTGCAGCACCAGCGGGCTGCCGTCGGGCATGTCGCGCCAGCCGTCGCCGTCTTTGTCGACATAGCCATACATGTCCAGCAATGCCTTGGCCCGCGACGGGCTGTACTCACCGTTTTCGCTTCTGAACTTGGGGTCGTAGGCCGATGTGCCCGGAACCACCGGTGATTGCGCCACGATGGCCTGGCCGCGGCGCACGAGGTTGATCTCGCGTTCCACATCCACGCCCAGAAAGATGGCGCGGCGCAGCGCCACCTTGTCGGCTGTGTAGCCGCCCACCACCGGGTCTTCCATGTTGAAGAAGGTGATCGCGGCGTCGGCGCGCACCATGCTGTAGCCGCCTATGCCAAGCTTTGCCAGGTTCGGCGCCACCTTGCGGCCGGGCATGGCGCGATCGATGAACTCGGCCGGCACGTCTTCGATCATGTCGCTGGCGCCCTGCAAGAAGGTCAGCCAGCGCGGCTGGTTCTCCTCGATGATGGAGACTTCTACGCGGTCGATCATCGGCAAGCGCTTGCCCTTGAAACGCGTCAGCAGCGCCTGGCCTTCGGCGTCGTCGGGCGCGGGGTCGGCGGTATAGAACACCTCGCGGTAGTCAGCGCTGCGTTCCAGCGCAATGAACGAGCTGCGCCGCCACTGCACCAGTTTGAAAGGCCCCGTGCCCACCGGGTGGCCCATGATGGCGTCGCCGTAAAACTCCACCACCTCGCGTGCCACGGCGCCTATCAAATCACTGCTGGCCAGCAAGCCGGTGATGAGGCGCGGGCTGGGGTCTCTCATTCGGAACTGCACCGTGTAGCGGTCCAGCGCGCGCAGGCCCTCAATGGGCTTTTCGTAGTCAAACGGCTTCTTGCCATCGATGGCTTGCTGGCGCAGTTCACGCAGGCCCAGCAATTCGAAGGATTCCATCCACGTCCAGGCCAGGCTCTTCACCGCCGGGTCGGCAAAACGTTTGATGGAATAAACGTAGTCTTCGGCCACGAGTTCCCGCTTTTTGCCTTTGAAGGCGGGGTCGCTCGCGAAGTAGATGCCGGGCTGCAACTTCACTGTCCAGGTGCGAAAGTCGGCGCTGATTTCGGGCATGCCCAGAGCCGTCAATGGCCGCACCTTCACCGGCTTGGCCAGTGGGTCATACTGATACATGCCTTCGAAAATGTGCGGTGTGATGGTGCGTGAGTAGACGTCACCAATCTGCGCCGGATCGAACCCCGTCTCTGCGATGCGGAAGGCGTAGCGGTAGACCTTTTGCGGTGCGGCGGCGTCGGCCGCGTGGGCGTATTCGCTGGCGGGGCCGGCTGCGGCCAGCAGCAGCGCGAAGGCCGAAATATTCATGCTCAGGCGCAGCTTCATTGCGAACCCTTTCCACGGCGACGCAATTCGTCAGTGTCGATATCTACATACTTGAAAAACTGCCGCACAAATACGTTGCGCTGGTAGCCCACCACCCAGGGCTGGGCCAGGTCTGTGAAGATGCGGTGCACGTGCATTTTGTAAGGCATGTAGGCGACCATCAGTTTCTTGGCCTGGTCCATCACGGCCTGGCGTTCGGGGCCATCGGGCAGGCGGGCCTGCTCTTCATACAGCGTGTTGAAAGCCGGCAGGTTGAAACGGCTGTGGTTGGACCCGCCCTTGTTGGGGCCGTAGCCCAAGGCCAGGAAGGTGTCGCCGTCGGGTGCGGCGGCGCTCCAGCCCACGCCCCACATCATCAGCTTGCCGGCGCGGCTGGCCTTCAGATTTTCTGGCCACTTGGCGACCTTGAATTCCATCTTGATGCCGATGGCGGCCATGTTCTTCTGCCACTGTTCCACCAGTTGGCGGCTTTGCTGGTCGGGGCTGGTGGCGTACTCGATCACCAGCGGCTGGCCGTCGGGTGTTTCGCGCCAGCCGTCGCCGTTGATGTCCTTGTAGCCGTGCATGTCCAGCAGAGCTTGTGCGCGGGCGCGGCTGAACTCGCTCATCTCGCTCTTGAAGGCCGGGTTGTAGCCCCAGGTGCCGGGGGCTACAGGGCTTTGCGCGGGGATGGCCTGGTTGCGGCGCACCAGGCGAATTTCGCGGTCGATGTCCACCGCCAGGCTCATGGCGCGGCGCAGCGCAACCTTGTCTGGCGTGTAGCCGCCGACCACGGGGTTTTCCATGTTGAAGAACGACACCGACACATCGGCGCGCGGATAGCGCACCATCAAAATGCCCTTCTTGGCCAGGTTCGGCGCCAGCTTGTTGTTCGGAATCACCGTGTTGGCGAAGTCCTGCGGCAGCTGGTCCATCACGTCCTGCTCTTCGTTCAGAAAGCTCAGCCACCGCGGCTGCGGTTCTTCGATGATGCTGATGGCCACTTCGTCCAGCAGCGGCAGGCGCCGGCCCTTCAGCTTCGCGGCCACCGCCGTCAGCCGGGCATCACTGAAGGGGCCGGTCTCGGGCGGGTGCTCGTCGTACAGCACCTCGCGGTAGTTCGGGTTCTTCGCCAGCACGATGCGCGAACTGCGCTTCCAGGTTTTGAGGATGAAAGGGCCGGTGCCGACGGGGTGCTCGCCCACCTTCTCGCCATACAGCTCGACCACTTCGCGCGCCACCGCGCCGGCCACATTGGTGTCGGCGAATTCGGTCAGCAAGAAGCGCGGCGTGGTGCGGCCCAGCTTGACCTGGAAGGTGTAGCGGTCCAGAGCCTTGATGCCTTCGACCGGCGTGTCGTAATCAAAGGGCTTGTTCTCGGCCGTCAGCTTTTTGCGCAGTTCGGTCAGGCCCAGCACCTGGGCGTTTTCCAGGCGATACAGATTGGGGCTTTTCCACTTCGGGTCGTAATGGCGCTTGAGCGAATAGACGTAGTCCTGCGCCACCAACTCGCGGCGCTGGCCCTTGAAGGCCGCGTCGTCAGCGAAGTAAATGCCTGGCTTGACCGTGAAGGTGAAGGTCTTGAAATCGTCGCTGACCTCGGGCATCGCCACCAGCGTGTTCGGCCGCATGCGCGCGGGCTTGGCCAGGAATTCGAATTCCAGCGGCGCGTCGAACATGCCCGAGACCACCGTGTTCGAGTACAGGTCGCTGATCTGCGCCGGGTCGAAAGTGGTCTCGGCGATGAGGAAGGCATAACGCAGCACCTTCAGCGGCTGCGCGGGCTGATTCGGCAGCGCGGGCTGCGCCGGAGCTTGAGCGCACAGTACACCCGCACAAGTCAATGCTGCACACAGCACACGCGCAATCGACAAAAGCTTTTTCATGGCCGCTGACCTTCAAGACAGGCCCGCAGTCTAGTGCGCTGCTTCGGCAAGCAGCAGCTAACCGCCGGACACCGGCTTCATTCCACGCCAAGCTACGGCACCGCACACGTGCCGCCTACACTTCCCGCAAGCCAGACGCTTCTTCGCACTTTCACCCACCCCATCGCCCGCAAAGCACGCAACCCATGGCCGAGTACAAGGTTTCCGACGAGGTGGCTCAGTACCTGGTGGATGTCACTGCAGCCCACAGCGAAGAAGCCAAGAAGCTGCGCTTTCAGAATTTGCTTTTGCGGCTTTTCAACAGTTCGCCTGAATCGCGCGCTGTGGTTGACCAAATGGCGGCCGGTGGCGAACAAACCATTTTCAATATTCCTCGCAAGGGCCGGCCGAAAACGGGCTATGCAGACATTGCCTACGCCAACGTCATCATTGAATGGGAGAAAGACCTCGGCAAGACCGGCCGCCATGCAGAAGACCAATTGGCCGAATACCTGGCCGGCAAGTGGCACAGCGGCGAACGCTACGACTATGTGCTGCTGGCCACCGACGGCCGCGTGTGGCGCCGGTACGCGCCACAGCTGAATGTGCTGCTGGCGCAAGAACAGCCCGACCGCTTGGCGCTGCGCAAGGTTGAAGACTTTGAGCTCAAGCGCGACGACGATGAGCGTTTCTTCTTTTTTCTGGACAGGGTGCTGTTTCGCACCATTAGGCGCCGTGCCACGCTGAGCGACATTCAGCTTGATTTTGGCGACACCTCAGGCGCTTTCATCAACACCGTGCAGGCCCTGCACAAGGTGGTGCCGGCGCGGGATGTGCCTTCACCCGTGCATGTGGCGTTTGAGCAGTGGCAGCGCTTCTTGCAGTTAGCCTACGGCAGGTTCGACAACCGCACGCAGGTCTACCTGGTACACACCTACCTCAGTATCTTCGCCAAGCTGCTGGCTTATGCCGTGCTGAAACCCGCGGCCAGCCCCAGCGACGTCGAACTGCTGGCAGTGCTCAATGGGCAAGCCTTCGACGCATTGAACGTGCAGCACTTTGTGGAAGGCGACTTCTTTCACTGGGTCTGCGAACCCGCGGTCTTCAAGCGTTTGGCGCCGGCATTGCGCGAACTGTTCAACCAGATCCGTGAATACGACTTCACCGACGTGGAAGAAGACATCCTCAAGGGCGTCTACCAAGAATTGATAGACATCGACACCCGGCATGCGCTGGGTGAGTACTACACGCCCGACTGGCTGTGCGAACGCGTGGTGAGTGAGCTTCACCTTGAACGCCACTTCCAGGTGCTGGACCCGGCCTGCGGATCAGGTTCTTTCCTGCGCGCCGTGGTGGCACGCTTTCGCGCCGAATGGCCCGGCATGACGGCGCAGCAACTGTGCAGCCAGATCAAGGGCATCGACGTACACCCGCTTTCGGTGCAAATTGCCAAGACCACACTGCTGCTGGCGCTGGGCGACACGGTGGCAAGGTCCAGCGCGCCGGTGACTTTGCACGTGCATTTGGCCAACACGCTGTTCCTGTCATCGGATGAAGGCAAGAAAACCCTTTACGCCAATGGCCACCACTTCATGGTCACCGTGGACAAGCAGCGCCTGAGCCTGGATGTCGAGCCCTTTTTGGGCCAACCCGAAGGCTTCGTGAAGGCCATTGAATTGGCCCAGCACTTTGTTGAGTCACAGCTGAATATTGAAGTGCCGTTCGCGGCCTTTGCCAGCGCATTGAAGAACCGCGTGCCGGGTTTGCAATTGCAGGTGCATCATGAAGGCGAGCTCTACGCCGTTTACCAGGCCATGCGGCAAGCCAAGAAGGCCGGACGCGACAGCATCTGGCAATTCGTTTTGCAGAATCTTTACCAGCCGGTGTTCATGCTGCATGTTTTTGATGTCATCGTGGCGAACCCGCCGTGGCTGACCTATTCCGACATGACCAGCGGCGACTACCAGCAACAAGTGCGCGACATGGCGCGTTTTTATGGCTTGATGCCGGCTTCCAAAGCCAACAACCCGCACATCGACCTGGCGGCACTGTTTCTGGCGCACTGCGGGCAGTACCTGGCCAAAGACGGTGCGCAATTGGCCTTCGTGCTGCCCCGCGCTTTCTTGACGGCCGACCAGCACAACAACGTGCGCAGTGGCCAGGCGCGCGGCTTCAAACTTACCGAAGTGTGGGATTTGGCGGGCGTGGCCCCACTGTTCAACGTGCCGGCTTGCGTCTGGTTGGCCACAGCCGCGCAGTCAGACAGCGACGCTTTCGAATTAGCCCGGCGTTTGCCGCACAACGGCATCGTCGGCAGGGTCTTAAAAGGGCGGCTGCCGCGCCCGCACATGCACTGGCACGAGGTAGCGCCGCTGGTGGCAGAGCAGCCCACGCGTTGGTACTTTCAGCAGTTGGGCGGCAGCGCCCGGCGTGCCAAACGTTCAGCCCTGGTGCAAAAACGCATGGCCGATGCCGGCGGCATGAATGCCTATGCCGAACGTTTCAAGCAAGGCGCCACCATCGTGCCGCGGGCTTTTTACTTCGTGGCCTTGCAAGGCGCTGTGGCCGCAAACGCGCCCGACTTGAACGACAGGCTGGTGGCAGTGCGCACGCACCCGTTGGCAGTGGAAGGCGCCAAGAAACCATGGGTGGAAATAGCGCTCACAGGCAAGATGCAGGGACGGTATTTGTTCCGCACTGCGCTGGCGCGCAATGTGTTGCCTTTTGCATTGGTCAACCCGCCGCTGGTGGCATTGCCACTGGCAGTGCGGCGCGATACAGACAATTGGGAATTGCTGACCTCGGCCGCGCTAACCGCGCGGGGTGATGTGGAGGCGGCGCGGTGGTTTGCACAATGCGAAGGGTTGTGGGCGGAACGGTGCAGCGACAGTGCGAAGAAACAGGGCATGAGCCTCGGCGGACGCCTTGACTTTCAACGCGGGCTGACACACCAGTCGATTCAGGGCAAATGGGCAGTGGTCTTCAATCGCTCTGCAAAAGACGGCAATGCAGTTAGCCTGGATATCACAGCATTCGAGCAACCATTCATCGCTGACTTTTCGATGTATGTCTGTTTTGTCGACACAGAGGACGAGGCGCGTTTCGTCGAGTGCTACTTGAACAGCGATTACATCAATCACGCCATCAAGGAGTTTCAAACAACGGGACACTTTGGTGAGCGTGATGTAACCAAGAAAATCCTTGAGTTTCCTTGGCCTATCTTTCACGCTGCTAATGCTGCCCACCAGCGTTTGGTGTTGCTGGGCAAACTCGCGGCACAGCAAGTAAAAGATTCGCTCGGGCCGACCCGCGACCTGGAGCTTGACCCCCGCACACTGGGCCGCGAACGCTTGCGCGTGCGTGCCGCCATCGCGCCCCTGATGGCGGAAATCAACGCCTTGGTGAAAGCCATCTCCACCGGCACTGAAGTGCCCGCGGCGTCCGGCGGCTGGCAGCAACTTCTGGCCCACCCCGGTGTTGCCGGCGTGCCGGCCGATGACGAAGCGCTGAGCCAGTTCCTGCGTGCCGAGCGTGAAGCCTGGGCAAACGAACCCGATGACCGTGCCACACCAGGGGCCGAGGATTGAGCCGCGTTCTGCTGCTGGACAGCAATGTCTTCAGCCACCTGGTGCTCGGCAGCCCCGCCAAACGTACCGCCGTGCAGGCCGGCTTGACCGCGCTGCTGCACGGCCATCCAGGCGCCCTGCAAGCTACCAGCGGTTTGTGCGTGGCCGAATGTTTGGTGGCGGCGCGTCGCATCTTGGATGACACGGCACGCAACGCTGCCGAGCGGGCCTTCACCAGCCTGTTTGAAGCGCCTGGCTTGCAAGTGGTGCCTGTTTCCGCCGCGGTGCTGGACCGCGCAGCTTGCCTGCGCGCACAGGCGCTGCGCCGCGCGGCTGGCGCCACCCAGCCCGGCGCTTCGGCCAACGGCGGGCGGCTGAAACTGCCCGACGCCATCATTGCCGCCAGTTGCCTTGCGTTTGATCCGCCCGCAGTGCTGGTGACGGAAAACGATAGCGACTTCGGCTGGACAGATGCGCAAGGTGTTCGTGTGCGCGTGGGTGGGCTTGAGGTTGTGAAGGTCGGGTAGCGCCCGTGAACCCCCGCACCTGAGCGGGGAAATCACCGGCCGAAAAGCGCTTGTGCGGCCCCTACACTCGCCCATCCAAAAATCATGCCCGCGCCCACAAGGCCGGGTGCGGAGTTCAGCGACGATGACCGCATACCTGGTACGGCGCCTGTGGCAGATGATTCCCACGCTGGCCGGCGTCATCCTGCTCGTGTTCTTCCTGTTCAAGTACTTCGGCGGCGACCCCGCCGAAGTGCTGGGCGGCCTGAACGCCACCCAGGCCCAGGTGGCCGCAATACGGTTGCAGCTGGGCCTGGACGAGCCGGTGTGGGTGCAGCTATGGATCTTCGTCAAGCAGGTCGTCACCTTCGATTGGGGCAAAAGCTGGGCCACCAACGAAGCGGTCAGCCACCTGTTTGCCGACCGCCTGCCCAACACGCTGACGGTGATGATCCCGATCCTGGTGCTGGACGTGATGCTGGCGCTGCCCATTGCGATGTGGGTGGCCTACCGCCGCGGCAGCCTGACCGACCGCGCCATCATGGTCGCCACCACGGTGGCCTTGAGCGTCAGCTTTTTGGTCTACGTCATCGTCGGCCAGTACGTGTTCGGCTTTCAGCTGGGCTGGTTTCCAGTGCAAGGCTGGAGCGACAGCACCTGGACCAACCTGACCACCTATGTGCCGCTGCCGGTGATGCTGGCGGTGATGGTGGGCATTGCGCCGCAGACGCGCCTGTACCGCAGTTTCTTCCTGGATGAGTTGGGCCAGGACTACGTGCGCACGGCCCGCGCCAAGGGCATGCAGGAAGGCACGGTGCTGTTTCGGCATGTACTGCGCAACGCGATGATTCCCATCCTCACCAACATCGGCCTGCTGCTGCCGGGCATCTTCGTGGGCAGCTTCTTGATCGAGGTCTTCTTCTCGATTCCGGGCCTGGGCCGCGAGGTGCTGACGGCCGTCAACCGCAGCGACTTCCCGGTCATACAGGCGGCCACCATCTACCTGGCCTTCATCACCATGACCATCAATTTGCTGACCGACCTGGCGTACAAGGTTGCCGACCCACGGGTGGTGCTGAAATGAACACGGCTGTCTTGTCCGCCGACGGCGCCGTGGAAAGCGCGCAGCAGAAAAGCGAAGGGGTTTGGCACGCTGCGTGGCGGCGCTTCAGCAGCGACCGCGTGGGGCTGGTGTCGCTGATGGTGGTGCTGGCCTTTCTGCTGTTGATCTTGCTGTCGGCCACCGGGCTGGTGGCCAACAACTGGCAGGCTGAAGTGGGCGTGCCCAATGCGCCGCCCAGCTTCCTGGGCCCGGGCGCCGCCAAGACCGAAGGCGCCATCGAAGCGCCCAAAGGCCCCAACGTGGATCTGAGCGACATCGACCCGCTGGCCCCGCGCTACAAGGAATGGGACGAGCGTGCGGCCAAGTTCAAGACCACCGAAACGGTGAAGGCCACCACGCTGCCTTTTGGTGGCGACCGGCTGGGCCGTGACGTGCTGTCCAAGACCATCAAAGGCACCGAGATTTCGGTCTTCGTGGGCGTGGCCGCGGCGCTGGTGGCGGCGTTGATCGGCACCGTGCTGGGTGCGTTCGGTGGCTACTTCGGCGGCAAGGTGGGCGACGCGCTGGAGTGGCTGTACAACGTGTTCGAGAGCATCCCGAACATCCTGCTGATCTTTGCTTTTGCCGCCGTGCTGAAGGGCCGCGGCGTGGAAAGTGTGGTCGTCATTCTGGCCTTCACCGGCTGGACGGGCATGTACCGCCAGGTGCGCGCCGAGTTCATCAAGCACGCCAACCGCGAATACGTGCGCAGCGCCGAGGCCATTGGCGCCAGCCACGCCAGCCGCATGTTCCGCCACATCCTGCCCAACATCAGCCATGTCGTGCTGGTGCGCTTGGGCCTGCTGACGGTGGGCTTCATCAAGGCCGAGGTGATCTTGAGCTACCTCGGCCTGGGCGTGCGCGTGGACCAGGTTTCATGGGGCACGATGCTGGCCGAAGCGCAGGCCGAATTGATCCTGGGCCACTGGTGGCAACTGGTTGCGGCGACGATCTTCATGGCGGTGTTCGTGACTGCGTTTTCGTTGATGGCCGATGCGCTGCGCGATGCGCTCGACCCGAAACTCAGAGGTCTGGAGTAAGCCATGCTGCTGTCCATCCAAGACCTGAAAGTCGCCTTCCGCATGGGCCGTGGCGTGCGCGCCGAAGCCGTCAAGGGCGTCAGCTTCGACATCGCCGAAAACACCACCGTGGCGCTGGTCGGCGAGTCGGGTTCGGGCAAGAGCGTCACCGCGATGAGCGTGCTGAACCTGCTGCCCGACAACGCAGAACGCAGCGGGCGCATCCTGTGGCGCGGCAACGACTTGCTGCAAGCCAGGACGCCCGAGTTGCAGGCCCTGCGCGGCAAGGAAATCGCCTGCGTGTTTCAAGACCCGATGAGCTCGCTGAACCCGGTGTTCAACGTCGGCCAGCAGTTGTGCGAACCGCTGCTGAAGCACATGGGTTTGAGCCGCAGTGCCGCGCTGAAACGTGCCGAAGAACTGATGAACGAGGTGGGCATTCCCGAGCCCAAACGCCGCCTGGCCAGTTACCCGCACGAGATGAGCGGCGGCCAGCAGCAGCGCGTGATGATTGCGATGGGGCTGGCGTGTGAACCCAGGCTGCTGATTGCCGACGAGCCGACAACGGCACTGGACGTGACCATCCAGCGCCAGATTCTGGAACTGCTGGGCAAGCTGAAAACCAGCCACCGCATGAGCGTGCTGTTCATCAGCCACGACCTGGGCCTGGTGGGCGAAATTGCCGACAGCGTGGTGGTGATGCGCCACGGCATCATCCGCGAACAAGGGCCTGTGAAGAGCATCTTCGAGGCGCCCACGGACGACTACACCAAGGCGCTGCTGGCCTGCCGCCCCAGCCTGGAAGGCAACCCGGCCAGGCTGCTGGTGATTGACGACCACATTGCCGGCCGCGCGGCCCAGAACATCGCCAAACCGAAAGACCCGAGCGCGCCAGTGGTGCTGGAAGTCCGCGCACTCGCCAAGAGCTTCTGGCTCAAGCAGGGCGTGTTCGGCAAGCGCGAATTCAAGGCCGTGCAGAACGTCAACTTCAAGCTGAAGAAGGGCCACACGCTGGGCGTGGTGGGCGAGAGCGGATCGGGCAAGACGACGATGGGCCTGACGCTGTTGCGCCTGCATGAACCGACGGGCGGCGAGGCCATCTTCGACGGCCAGAACCTGTTCACGCTGAGCGACAAGGAACGCCTGCTGATGCGCCGGCGCATCCAGATCGTGTTCCAGAACCCGTACGCCAGCCTGAACCCGCGCTTCACCATCGGCCAGACACTGGTCGAGCCGATGGTCATTCACGGCATTGGCGCCAACCTGGCCGAGCGCGAACAACGCGCCCGCACGCTGCTTGAAAAAGTGGGCCTGGACGGCCGCGCCTTCGGCAAGTACCCGCATGAATTCAGCGGCGGCCAGCGCCAACGCGTGGCCATCGCCCGCTGCCTGACGCTAAACCCCGAAGTGATGGTGCTGGACGAGGCTGTCAGCGCGCTGGATGTATCGGTTCAAGCGCAAGTGCTGAACCTGCTGAAAGACCTGCAAGACGAGTTCGGCCTGAGCTACGTCTTCATCAGCCACGACTTGGCCGTGGTGCGCTTTGTCAGCGACGAAGTGCTGGTGATGAAAGACGGCGTGGTTGTTGAACAGGCCAGCGCGGCGCAGATACTGGCGGCGCCGAAAGAGGATTACACGAAGCGCTTGTTGGCGGCGATACCAAGGGGATATCAGGCGGCGGCGTAAAGCCGGTTTGCCGACCGTGCGCTGGCCCCGCCCACCGATGAACCTGCTGCTTACCAGACAGTCATTGGGTACGTGTTCACGGGGCACCCGTCGACCTGGTCGCGCTGCGGCTGGTCCGCAAGTTCAACGTAGCCGCTGCACTCGCACAACGCATTGGGTTTGCAGTCCACCAAACTATCGACCTCACTCTCATCGAGCGGCGATGGCATGGTTGTCGATGTTCAGGGTCACCCGCACCATGGGAAACCACGCTATTTCAGCGTCATCGGACCTTGGCGGTCGAGACTGAAGCCCAAGCCACGGCCGAGCCGCCCAGCCCGTGGCAGAGTGCGTCATCGCAGCTACACCAATGACGCGTTTTCCTCATCACAAGTGGTGATGCGGGCGGTGTTGCCAAACACACCAAAGTAGCAATGACGTACTACATTCAGCCGCATGGGGCGTCGCAATGCCGTGATGCCGTGATGCCGTGATGCCAAATATTTGCACGAAAGCACAAATGACATCTACTAATAGAAACGCGATTGTTGACCTACACCGCGGTTTCGTCGCCAGGCGGGTCATTCATGCTTTGATTTGCGGTTTCGTTGTGATGTGCCAAGGATTGATGATTGAACCGGCTTCCGCCCAGTCGAATGGGTCTGGGTTTGTGCCACTGCACGACACCGTTGTAATAAACGGGGTTCGAAAGCCCAAAGAGGACGGGGACAGTTCACCCTCGGCGACTGGCGCGTCTCTTCGTACTGCCTCAAACGGTGGCGGGAACACACCGCCCGGGTTCTGGTCATCCCTACTGGCTAAGCGGGTGGCTGCGCCCCCATCCAGAGATAATTCCAGCACGGGCTCAGACGACAAAACATCCTGCAATCCAGTGCTGCTCAGCACAGGCGAGAAGTTGATGACCCAGTCCGATTTTGCGGGCGGTGGCGTGTATGGCATCGGCCTCGCCAGAACCTATCGAGTCGGCCCTGCAGAATCCGTTTCCCGTCAAAAACCAAGTCCGGCGTTCTGACATGGCGTCGAGCGCCGTGGCTCGAACGAATCAGCGATGCGTTCAGGCCACGGCGCGTTGGCGGCCA
>JANMJI010000352.1:0-1904 GCA_031371275.1 Betaproteobacteria bacterium | reverse complement strand
CAGATTTCTGCCAGAATCGCCCGCACCGCAACGACGGAGCAGGTGATGGCACGAACCAAGGCAGCGTTGGGTACCGGGGCTCGGCTGGCGGACTACCTGAGTGCCAGCTTGCTGGCCCGGGTAGTGCCGGCTGAGGTGGTGCACGATGTGCTCAATTGGCACGGTCGCAACTCGCAGCGCGTGCGCAGCTTCCCGGCGGTGGTGGGTGTGTATTACTGCATCGCATTGAGCCTGTACCCGGAGGCGGCCTACGAGGAAGTATTCGCCGCAGTGAGCCAGGGCCTGGCCTGGGCCGCAGGTGCGAGCGAACCTGTCAGGGTTTCCAAGGCATCCATCAGCGTTGCGCGCTCCAAGATCGGCGCCGCACCGTTGCAGGCACTCGTGCAGCGTTGCTGCGTACCGATGGCCGAGGCCGCGTATCACCCGCAGGCTTTCTATCGCGGCCTGCGCCTGGTGGCGATGGACGGGAGCAACTTCGAGCTACCTGACGAGCCAGACAATGAAGCCCAATTCGGCCGCCCCGGCAGCCGCACCGGGGTTGCCGGTTACCCGCAGGCGAAGTGCGCCGTCTTGGTGGAGTGCGTCACCCACGCGGTCCTGGCGGCCAACTTGGGCCCGTACCGGGCCGGCGAGTGGGAGATCTGTCAGCCGCTGCTGGCCAGTCTGAAGCCGGGCATGCTGTGCTTGGCCGACCGGGGCTTCAACGGCCACGCGCACTGGCAGCAGGCGCAGGCCACGGGCGCACAGTTGTTGTGGCGCTGCGCCGACCACCGGCTGCTGCCGCGGATCCAGGAACTCAGCGACGGCTCGTACTTGAGCACCATCGTGCCCAGCGGCGTATCTCGAGCCCAGGCCCAGGAGCAAGCCATCGTCGTGCGGGTCATCGAGTACGCACTGCCCGGGTTGGCCGACGCGCAACCGCGCTACAGGCTGCTGACGACCTTGCTGGACCCGCAGCAGGCGCCCGCGCTGGAGTTGGCGGCGCTGTACCACCAGCGCTGGCAGGTCGAGGAGGTGTTCGACGAGCTGAAAACTCATCTCTTGAAGAGCCGTCGGGTGCTGCGAAGCAAGACCGCCGAGCTGGTGCGGCAAGAGTTCTACGGCTGGGTGCTGGCGCACTATGCCGTGCGATGGCTGCTGCACCAGGGAGCCACGCGACACCGAATGCCACACGAAGACCTGTCCTTCACCAGCCACGTTCAACTCTTGCGCCGCGAACAGCCCCTGTCAGGGGTCTTTCCCCCCAGCGCGGCCCCGACTTCGAGGGCGCAGCTTTCTTCGCGTCCTGGCCGAAAGCGCCCGGCTGCTCGCAACCCGGACTCTCAACCGGCGTAGCCCTCGCATGGTCAAGCGAAGAAACTCGCCCTACAAATCGCACGACCGCACGGCCCGGACGCGTGTGCCGACCGACTTCACGCCGTCAGCCGCCCCACCGCCAACCCCGCGGCCGAAGAACAAACAAAGGCCCGCTGGGCTGTGGTCGCCAGAACGCGCAATGGGGGCATTCTTTGTCTAACCTAACAGTATTGGGTCAAGTCTTGAGTCTTTCCTTGACGCCGGACTTCTTACCCTTGTCCTCTGGCTTGATGAACCCGATGGGCCACTTCCGCGGTCGTGCATGCACCACTACCAGCTTCACCTTCGACGCGATGGGCCGCGTGGCCAGCATCGTCTATCCGGTCGGCGACGCCGTGGCCTACTTGCCCACGCTGCAAGGTTTCGTGCAGTCTGGCGACGATGCTGAATCGGGCTTGCCGGCAGGCCATTGGCGTCAAACCGTCAGCACCGGCAACGCCGTCACCGTGCGCTGGTTCGACGCGATGTGGCGGCCTCGCTTGCAACGGCGCTCTGACGCGGCCAGGCCTGGCGACACCACCAGCTACGTCGAGACGCGCTACGACGCT
>JANMJI010000344.1:0-2023 GCA_031371275.1 Betaproteobacteria bacterium | reverse complement strand
CATCAGCGGCAGGCCCACCAGCGCCGTGGGGTCGTCGCTTTCTATCGCATCCAGCAGCGTGATGCCCAGGCCTTCGCTCTTGGCGCTGCCGGCGCAGTCATAGGGCTGTTCGGTGCGCAGATAGTGTTCGATTTCTTGTTCGGACAGAGCGCGAAAACGCACGGTCACTGCGGCCAGCGCCACCTCGGCAAAGCCGCTGTGCTGGCACACCACCGCCACAGCGGTCTGGAAGATGGCTTGGCGGCCGCTGAGCTGCTGCAACTGGGCCCGCGCACGTTCATGGGTGCCGGGCTTGCCGATGGGCTGGCCGTCTAGGTCGGCCACCTGGTCGGAACCGATGACCACGGCCTCAGGCCGCAGCGCGGCCACCGCATGGGCCTTGGCCAGCGCCAGGCGCGCGGCCAGCGCGGCGGGCGCTTCGCCTGGCAAGGGGGTTTCGTCGACCTGCGGCGACAGCACTTCAAAGGGCAGGCGCAGGCGCTCCAGCAACTCGCGCCGGTAGCGCGAGGTCGAGCCCAGGATCAGCGAGGGGCGGGGGTTCATGACATGCATTTTGTGCGCAACGGGTGGCTACACTGCCCGCCATGTTGACCTTGTATGGCTCGGCCGGCTCGGGTTCGGCGGCGGTGGAGATGGCGCTGGAACGCTGCGCCTTGCCCTACCGCGTGCTGCGCGCATCCAG
This sequence comes from Betaproteobacteria bacterium, assembly GCA_031371275.1. GTDB lineage: Bacteria > Pseudomonadota > Gammaproteobacteria > Burkholderiales > Burkholderiaceae_C > Rubrivivax. The sequence continues at coordinate 1,341 of JANMJI010000344.1, read as the reverse complement.
CTGGGAAGCGGACTCGGCGCAGGCCGCATTGCGCCAGGCCAACCCACTGGGCCAGATTCCCACGCTGCAGCTGGAAGACGGCAGCGTGCTGACCGAAAGTGCCGCCATCCTCATCCACCTGGGTCTGACGCACCCGGGCTCAAACCTGCTGCCCGCCGCGCCCGCCGCGCGCGCCCAGGCGCTGCGCGGCCTGGTCTACATCGCAGCCAATTGCTACGCCGCCATTGGCGTGATCGACTTTCCGCAACGTTGGTGCGTGCAAGGCGAGGAAGCCCAGCTGGACGGCATCCGCCAAGGTGCACGGCGGCGTCTTCATGAATGCTGGACGGTCTTTGCCGATCAGTTCGGTGCTCAGCTTTTCCAGCCCGGCGAAGGGCCTGTTGCGCTGGACTTTCTGGCCGTTGTGGTGTCGCGGTGGTCGGGTGCCCGTGCGCACCTGGCCGAACACCGGCCCGAGCTGGCCGCCACGCTGGACCGCATCCAATCGCATCCGACCGTCGCACCGGTGTGGGCGCGGCACTGGCCCACCTGAAATGATGTCCAAAGAAAACCAACAAGATCCCCGCGCGGTGGATGTGCCCGCGCTGTGCAAGAACGCGGGCCTGCTGCAAGGGCGATGGCCGTTGGCGGGCATGCCCCGCCTGGCCGACAGTCTGTGTGCCGCCACCGACGGCAACACCAGTTGGCAGGCCCAGGCCAGCCTGCTGCCGGTGACGGGTGGCGCGCCCGAGCTTTGGCTGGAACTGCAGGCCAATGCCCAGGTGCCCTTGCAATGCCAGCGTTGCCTGCAGACCTTGGTCGAGCCGCTGAACGTTTTCCGGCGTTTCCGCTTTGTGCGCAACGAGGAAGAAGCGGCGCGGCTGGACGAAGAATCGGAAGACGATGTGCTGGTGCTGCAACAGCGGCTGGACCTGCACGATTTGTTGGAAGACGAGCTCATCCTGGCGTTGCCCATCGTGCCGCGCCACGGTGTGTGCCCGCAGCCGCTGGCCGGGCCTGCGCAGGAACTGGAAGACGAGGATGCGGCGCCCAACCCCTTTGCCGCGTTGGCCGCTTTGCGTGGCCGCGGGGTGGGTGGCGGTGGCTGACTTCATGGTCCACGGCGCTGGCGCGAATGCTACACTTGCGGGCTTTGCGGAAGAGGTACCGGCTCGGTGCGTGTTCCGCCACCTTCGGCGCCGGAGATTGGCAATACAGCCCTCCGCCCCGAACCCAGGAGATTTTCATGGCCGTTCAGCAGAACAAGAAGTCGCCCTCCAAGCGCGGCATGCACCGCTCGCACAACGCTGTCGCGGCGCCGGGCATCGCGCTGGAGCCGACCACGGGCGAAGTGCATCTGCG
>JANMJI010000283.1:0-48385 GCA_031371275.1 Betaproteobacteria bacterium | reverse complement strand
CAGCCTGCGCCCCACCATGCTGTCCGACCTGGACTATGTGCTGACCTGCGAGACCGACGCCGCCAACCTGCCCTTCATCACGCCGTGGGAACGCACCCAGCACGAAGGCGCGGTGCGCTTCCCGGACTTTCGCCACTTCATCGTCGAAGCCGGCGGCAATACCTCAGACACCGCCAGCCGCGACGGCTTTGTCATCCTGCAAGGCTGTCGCAACCCACACAAGAGCGTGGAGTTGAAACGCCTGGTGTTGCAGACAAAAGGCCAGGGCCTGGGGCGCGCGTGTGTGCGTGCGCTCAAACGCATGGCTTTCCGCGACCTGCACGCGCACCGCTTCTGGCTGGACGTGAAGTCGCTGAACACGCGCGCGTTGGCGCTGTACGCCAGCGAAGGCTTTGTCGAAGAAGGTCGGCTGCGCGAAAGCGTGCGCATCTTCGGCGGCCATGCCGACGGCTACGACACGCTGGTGGTGATGGGCCTGCTGGACCGTGAATACCAGGCGCGCGTGGCTTTGGGCTTGGAAGCGGCGTAGCGCCGCCGCAAGCCCGCAAGCCCGCGTTCCCGCGCGCATTCAGCCGATCAAGAAGCCTTCCAGAAAATGTAGTCGGCTTGGTACTTCACCACCTGTTTTTGCCCCACGCTGGCGGCTGCGCAAGGCATCGCTGGCGCCGTGCCGCCGCGGGTGGCCACACGCTGGATGTGGCTGACACCCGTCATCATGCCGGCGCCCATCGCGGTATTCGCTTTTACGAGCTGCAAGGGGATGTTGCCGGCGCCGGCCGGGGCCACCGCCAGTTGCGTGGCGGTGATCTTGCTGCCGTCCATCGCTTCCCAGGTGGCGGGCGGGCCGTAGTAGGTGCCCACGGCCTTGCCGCTGCGGTCGTTCAGCACCGCCTTGGGGCCGACGAACACCCACTCGAATTCACCGGCTGCAGCAACCTTGGTGCGGCATTCGTAGGTGATCTCGCCCACGCCGACGGTTTCCATCGCCACCTTGAAGCCGGCCGGCACCTTCACCGCTTCAGGCAAGGCTTCCTGGCTGAACATGGTCTTGGCGGCCATAGGCATCATGTCGGCGCAAGCCGACAACAGCGTGGCAGCGGCAAGGGCCGCAACAGACATCAGCAGCTTGGTTTTCACGGGTGGTCCTGGCGTGTGGTTTGGAAAGAATCCACCCTTACGCAAACCGGCAATCAACGGATGCAAATCCTGTAGGCAAGCGCCGGATGCAAACCCCGCCCAGGAGAAGTCCCATGCAGAGCACGATGATGCACACCGCCCTTTCGCTGAACCACCTGCTGGAACGCGCGGGCACCATCTTCAAACGCAATGAAATCGTCTCGCGCCTGCCTGACAAAAGCCTGCGCCGCCACAGCTATGGCCAGTGGTACGAACGCACGCGCGCCCTGGCCGCCGCGCTGCAGGGCCTGGGCCTGAAGAAGGGTGACAGGGTGGCCACGCTGGCCTGGAACCACCACGCACATCTGGAATGTTATTTCGGCATCCCGGCCTGCGGCGGCGTGATGCACACGCTGAACCTGCGCCTGGCCCCAGGTGATCTGGGTGCGATTGCCGCCGATGCGGGTGACCGCTTTCTCATCGTCGACGACATCCTGCTGCCGCTGTACCAGCAGTTTGCACATTTGCACGCCTTCGAGCGCGTCATCGTGTTCCCGTTTTCCGGCGCACCCGTGGCGGCAGCATTCACCAACTATGAAAGCCTGCTGGCCGCGGCCGATGGTGCGGGGTTTCAATATGCCGAGCACGAAGAAGATGACCCCGTGAGCATGTGCTACACGTCGGGCACCACGGGGCAGGCCAAGGGCGTCGTGTATTCGCACCGCAGCACCGTGCTGCACACGCTGGTGGGTTGCCTGGGCGACCACTGGGCTTTCAAGGGCACCGATGTGCTGCTGCCGGTGGCGCCGATGTTCCACGCCAACAGCTGGGGCACGCCGTATGCCGCGGTGATGATCGGCATGAAAATGGTGTTCCCGGGCCCGCACCTGCATGCCGATGACCTGCTCGACCTGATGCAGATCGAACCGCCCACGCTGGCCCTGGGCGTGCCGACCATCTGGATGAGCATGATCCAGGCTTATGAGCGTGCGCTGACCGAACAACCGGGCCGCTGGAAGTTGCCCCTGGGCATGCGCAGCCTGGTGGGTGGCGCTGCCGTGCCCGAGGCGCTGATACGTGCATTCGACAAATACGGCGTGTGGTTGCTGCAGGGCTGGGGCATGACGGAAACGTCACCGCTGGCCACCGTGTCTTACCCGCGTGCCGAGCTGAAGGACGCCAGTGCCGACGAACGTTACCGCCGCGCCGCGATGGCCGGTGTGCCGGCGCCGCTGGTCGAATTGCGCATACGCACCGAAGAAGGCACCGATGCGCCGTGGGACGGCAAGACCATGGGCGAGATTCAGGTGCGTGGGCCTTTCATCACGGGTTCGTACCACGGCGTGCCCAACAGCCCTGACAAGTTCACCGCCGATGAACACGGCAGAACATGGCTGCGCACCGGCGATGTGGCCGTGATGGACGAGCTGGCCTTCATGCGCATCACCGACCGCACCAAAGACCTCATCAAAAGTGGCGGCGAATGGATCAGCTCTGTCGATCTTGAGAACGCGCTGATGGCCCACCCCGCGCTGGCCGAAGCCGCGGTGATTGCCGTGCCTGACGCGAAGTGGAGCGAACGCCCGCTGGCCTGTGTGGTGTTGAAGCCCGGGCAGGTGGTGACGGCCGAAGACTTGTCTAGACATCTGAGCGCCCATGGCTTTGCGAAGTGGCAGGTGCCCGACCGCTACGAGTTCATAACAGCCATTCCGCGCACCAGCACTGGCAAGTTCTGGAAGCTGAAGCTGCGCGAACGGTTTCCGGCATGAACCCAGGCCGGCAGCCAGCAAGATATACACTTGCATCTTGTATATCCAAAGGGGGTCCCGCCATGCAAGTTTCCAAATGGGGCAACAGCCTGGCCATCCGCCTGCCAGCCGCCGTGGTTGAAGTGCTGAATTTGAAGGAAGGCGACGACGTCGACATTCAGGTCGCCGGTGCCCGCGCCTTGCAGGTGCGCGCTGGCCGTGCCCGCGATGCCGAAGTGCTGACGCGGCTGCGCGCCTTTCGCGGCACGCTGCCGGCCGACTTCAAGTTCGACAGGCTGGAGGCCAACGAGCGCGGTCGTTGAGCCGATGGGCTGATTCGATCCACCGATGGCCGCGCCCTTTGTCGATACCAACGTCCTCGTCTACCTGATCTCGGCCGATGCGAAGAAGGCCGCACGCGCCGAGCAGGTGCTGGCGGGCCGCGTCACGCTCAGCGTGCAGGTGCTGAATGAATTTGCCAACGTCGCCCGACGCAAGGCCGGCAAGGCCGGCATGGCCTGGCCGGTGTTGACGCAGTTGCTGGCCGATATTCGGCAGTTTGCCGATGTGCGGCCACTCACCCTGGCTACCCACGAAACTGCGCTGACACTGGCGGCACGCTACCAACTCGCGTGGTACGACGCGTTGATTGCCGCGGCGGCCCTGGAAGCCGGCTGCGACACGCTGCTGAGCGAAGACTTCCAGAACGGCCAAATCCTTGAAGGGCTGGAAAAACGCCTGACCATTCGCAACCCTTTTGTTTGAGCGCACGCGCTTTTGAACGCCTGAGTCCCTGCCCCGATGCCCGATCTCTTCGACACCCCACCCGACCCCGCCGACACCCTGGCCCTGGCCGACTACGCCGAACGCGCTTACCTCGAATACGCACTGTCCGTTGTCAAAGGCCGCGCCTTGCCCGATGTCTGCGACGGCAACAAGCCGGTGCAGCGGCGCATCCTGTATTCGATGTTCCGCATGGGCCTGGCCTACACCGGCAGCGGTGGCGCCAAGCCGGTGAAAAGTGCGCGCGTGGTGGGTGATGTGCTGGGCCGCTACCACCCGCATGGCGACAGCGCTGCGTATGACGCGCTGGTGCGCATGGCCCAGGGCTTCAGCCAGCGTTACCCGCTGATAGACGGCCAGGGCAACTTCGGCAGCCGCGATGGCGACAGCGCTGCGGCCATGCGCTACACCGAAGCCAGGCTGGCGCCGATTGCGCGGCTGATGCTCGACGAGATCGACGAAGGCACAGTGGGCTTCCAGCCCAACTACGACGGCAGCACCGAAGAGCCCAGGCAACTGCCGGCGCGGCTGCCTTTTGTGCTCTTGAACGGTGCCAGCGGCATCGCCGTCGGCCTGGCCACCGAAGTGCCCAGCCACAACCTGCGCGAAGTGGCGGCGGTGACCATTGCACTGCTGAAAAACGAAGCGCTGAGCGACGACGATCTGCACGCGCTCTTGCCCGCACCCGATTTCCCTGGCGGTGGTCAGATCATCAGCCCGGCGGCCGACATCCGCGAGGCCTACCGCACAGGCCGCGGCAGCATCAAGGTGCGCGCGCGCTGGGTCATCGAAGACCTGGCGCGTGGCCAGTGGCAACTGGTGGTGACGGCGTTGCCGCCGGGCACCAACACGCAGACGGTGATGCAAGAGGTCGAGGAGATCACCAACCCCAAGGTCAAGACCGGCAAGAAGGCCTTGCTGCCCGAGCAGGTGCAACTGAAACAAAGCCTGCTGGCGGTGCTGGACGTGGTGCGCGACGAGTCGAACAAAGACGCCGCGGTGCGCCTGGTGTTTGAGCCCAAAAGCCGGGCTGTCGAGCAGGCCGAATTCATCACCACGCTGCTGGCCCACACCAGCCTGGAAAGCAGCGTGCCCATGAACCTGACGATGGTCGGCCGCGACGGCCGGCCGGTGCAGAAGGGCCTGCGCAAGATCCTCACCGAGTGGATTGACTTTCGCCTGGCCACCGTGGATGCACGCACGCGCCACCGGCTGGCCAAGGTGCTGGAACGCATCCATGTGCTGGAAGGCCGCGCGCTGGTGCTGCTGAACATCGACGAGGTGATACGCATCATCCGCGGCGCCGATGAGCCCAAGCCGGCGTTGGTCGAACGTTTCAAGCTCACTGACAGACAAGCCGAGGACATTCTGGATATCCGGCTGCGCCAACTGGCGCGTTTGGAGAACATCAAGATCCAGCAAGAGCTGAAAGAGCTGCGCGAACAGCAAGGCAAGCTGGAAGACATCCTGTCCAGCCCGACCGCGCTCAAGCGCACGGTCATCAAGGAAATCGAAGCCGACACCAAGGCCCATGGCGACGAACGCCGCACGCTGGTGCAGGAAGAAAAGCGCGCGGTGGCCGAAGTCAAGCTGGTGGACGAGGCGGTGACGGTGGTCGTCAGCAGCAAGGGCTGGGTGCGGGCGCTGAAAGGCCACGAGGTGGATGTCAGCACGCTGGCCTTCAAGCCCGGCGACGGGCTTTACGGCAGCTTTGCCGCACGTTCGGTAGACCCGCTGCTGGTGTTTGGCACGGCGACCAAAGGCACCGGGCGCGTCTACAGCGTGGCCGTGGCGCTGCTGCCGGGCGGGCGCGGCGACGGCGTGCCCATCACGTCGCTTATCGACCTGGAAGCCGGCACCCAGGTGGCGCACTACTTTGTCGGCGCGGCCGAGACCACGCTGTTGCTGGCCAACAGCGGCGGTTTCGGCCTCTTGGCCAAGGCTGCTGACATGCTGGGCCGCAACCGCGGCGGCAAGGCTTTCCTGACACTGGAAGACAGCGACCGTCTGCTGCCGCCGGTGGCCGTGGCCGCCAGTCACACGCAGGTCGCCTGCCTGGCGGCCGACGCGCGCCTGCTGGTCTACCCGCTGGACGAGTTGAAGCTGCAGCCCGGGGGCGGCAAAGGCTTGACGCTGATGGATGTGAATGCCCAAGCGCCGCTGCTCTCGGTCGCCACCCTAACAGATCAAGTGAGGGTGCTTGGCAGTGGCCGCGGTGGCAAGCCCAAGGAAGAAGTGTTGAAGGGCGCGGCGTTGGCCGAACACCACGGGCGGCGGGCCCGCAAGGGGCGCGTGGTGGGCGGGTTGCAGAAGGTGCTGCGCGTGTTGCCGGGTTGAAGCCCTCGGCCAAGGTGCCTTCGCCGCTGCGCAAACCCCAACCGGGAATTTCTCACGCCCGACAACGGTTTGGCCGCGCTGCGTGACTTGCATCACTGCTTCGGGGCCCCGCAAACCGGGTGTCACATTCGGTTACGGGGATGCTTTTGAGCGCGCCCATGCGCAGACTTCCAGGTATCGGGAAATGGCGCTTCGTAGCGCTGTATCCGCACCGGAAGCACCATGAAAAAGCACCTCGTTCGCAGCCTTGCTGCCCTGGCCCTGGCAGCCACGGGCTTGTCTAGTCAAGCAGCCAATATCAAGCTCTCGGGCTGGACCTTCGGCAGCGGCAACGCCGTGCTTGCCAATGCAGCGTCGGGCGACTATGCCGGCGCGGCTGGCGGCTTTGTCGGCACCTTGACGGGCACGCCGGGTTATGACGCCGCACCTTTCAACACCTTCAGCATCGAACTTGAAGAGCATTTCGCGTTCGGTGAAGAAGCCATGCCCGGCTACCGCCTGGTTGAAGGTGCGCGCTATTTCCAGGTGCGCCGAGGCCATGCGGGCATTGCACAGCGCCTGGGCCGGCTGATGACCTTTGCCTATGACAACCCCGACCTGGTGCAAAACGCCGAAGGTTCCACCGCGTTGCAACTGGCGATCTGGAACACGGTTTACGACACCGACGATTCGCTCGGTCCGGGCGGCAGCTTTGGCGATGCCAGCGCCTACGCCACGGCGGCCGAAGCGCTGCTGGTGGGTGCCAGGGGCGTGGCCGCCAGCCGCTTTGAAGTCTTCGCGCTGGAACGCGCCGGCAGCCAGGACTTGCTGCTGCTGGAACCCAACCCGAATGCCCCCGTGCCCGAACCCGGCAGCATGGCGCTGGTGCTGGCGGCGCTGGGCGGGCTGGCCGTGGCGCGCCGCCGCAGTACCAGCTGCGGCGCGGAGCGGGGTTGATGCAGGGCTGATGCAGCGCGAAATCAACGCGAAATCAGCGCGAAATCAGCGCAGGCGCAGCAACCGCACAGCCACCAGCAGCAGCATCACAAACAACGTTAGGCTCCAGAACTCGTAGGGCACGCCCAGCAGTCTGGTGGCGGCTTCGGCGCAACTGGCGGTGGCCGAAAAACCTTCCGGCCACAACTCGTCCAGGCCGGTGCCGCGCACCACGCGGTCGGCCAGCGTCATGGCGCAGGATGTGCTGGAAGCGGCCACGAAATGCTGCCACAGCGCCGCCGCCACACCGCAGCTGGCCAGCACCAACATCACGGCCGCGCTGGCCCAGCGCGCGGCTTTGAAGGGCAGCAACAAACCCGGCAGCGCGGCCAGCGCAATGGCCATAAAGATCACCCGCTGCAGCACGCACCAGGGGCAGGGCTGCATGTCCCAGCGCAACTGCGTGAACAGCGCCGCGGCCACAGCGGCCAGCGACACCACCACCGCCATGCCGCAAAGCAGGCGCTGTTGCTTGTGCATCTTCAAGCCACTTCGGCGATGAGCTCAATCTCCACGCAGGCGCCCATCGGCAACTGCGCCACGCCGAAGGCGCTGCGTGCGTGCGCGCCGACCTCGGCGCCAAACACGGCCACCAGCAGTTCGCTGGCGCCGTTGGTCACCAGGTGGTGTTCGGTGTAGGTGGGCGCGCTGTTTACCAGGCTCAGCAACTTGACGATGCGCGTCACCTTCGCCAGGTCGCCCACCGCGGCTTGCAGGGTGCCCAGCAGGTCCACCGCCACGGCGCGCGCCGCGGCCTTGCCTTCGTCGGTGGCCATGGTCGTGCCAAGCTGCCCGACACGCGGTTTGCCGTCCAGCCTGGCAATGTGGCCAGAGATGAACACCAGCTTTCCGGTGCGCACAAAAGGCACATAAGCGGCGGCCGGAATGGCCACCGGCGGCAGCGTGATGGCAAGGGCTTGCAGACGTTCGGCGATGGTGCTCATGGGGGTTGTTTTGGTTGGGTTCTCAGGCTGCCGGGCATCCTACACTCGACCGATGAATCAGCAGCTCGGCCCGGCCGCGCGCGGGGTGTTGGTGGCGCTGGGCTGGCTGGGCGGCGTGGCGTTGCAGTTGCAGCAGCCGGCGCTGTGGCCGGTGGCGCAGGCGCTGGCCGCCGCCGTCGGCGCGTTGTTGGGTGCCGGGCTGGCCTGGCGCTGGCGCCGCCACGCTGCGGGGGCTGTGCTGCTGGCGCTGTGCGCGGCCTTGTTCGGTTTTGCCAGCACCACGTTGCGCGCTGCGCAGCAGCTTGAAGATCGTTTGCAGCCGGCGCTGGAGGGGCTGGACATCGTCGTCACCGGCGTCGTGGCCGAGCTGCCGCGCGACGGCGTCACTGGCATCCGTTTTGTGCTCGACAGCGAAAGCGCGATGCTGCGCGGTGCGCCCGTGCATGTGCCCAAAAGCCTGGCCCTGGGCTGGTACCGCGCGCCCGATGAAGACAGCCTGCTTGGCGGCCCCGGCGAAGAACTGCGTGCCGGCCAACGCTGGCGCTTCACCGTGCGGTTGAAACAGCCACACGGCAGCCTGAACCCGCACGGTTTTGATGTCGAGTTGTGGATGTTCGAACGCGGCCTGGGTGCCAGCGGCACCGTGCGTGTGCGGCCCGACGCGCCGGCGGTGAAGCTGGCGCAAGCCGTGGGCCACCCGGTCGAACGCCTGCGCCAGACGCTGCGCGACGCGCTGCAACGCCAGGTGCGCGATGCCACCGCAGCGGGCGTGCTGGCGGCGTTGCTGATCGGTGACCAGGCGGCCATAGACCGCGATGGCTGGGACTTGTTCCGCATCACCGGCGTGGCCCATTTGATGTCGATATCGGGCCTGCATGTGACGATGTTTGCGTGGCTCACCGGCGCGCTGGTGGGCGCGCTGTGGCGCCGCCACCGCAGGCTGCCTTTGTGGCTGCCGGCGCCGCAGGCCGCACGCCTGAGCGGCCTGCTGGCCGCCGCCGGCTACGCGCTGCTGGCCGGCTGGGGCGTGCCGGCGCAGCGCACGGTGTGGATGATCGCCGCGGTGGTCTTGTTGCGCAGCGTGGGCGCACGCTGGCCGCTGCACGCGGTGCTGCTGGCGGCTGCCGTGGTGGTCACGTTGGCCGACCCGTGGGCGCTGCTGCAGCCGGGCTTCTGGCTGTCCTTTGTGGCGGTGGCCATGCTGGTGGCGTCTGAACCTGTGGTCGCCTGGCAGGCCCCCGCCGTGGGCTGGCGTGCCCGCACGCTGCACACGCTGCGTGGCGGGCTGCGCACGCAGCTCGTGGCCACGGTGGCGCTGGCGCCGCTGACACTGGTGTTTTTTCAGCAGCTTTCGCTGGTCGGGTTTGTCGCCAACCTGGTGGCCATTCCGCTGGTCACGCTGCTCATCGTGCCGCTGGCCATGCTGGGCGTGTTGCTGCCACCGCTGTGGCTGCTGGCCGGCGCGCTGGTGCAGGGCTTGATGGTCGGGCTGGCCGCGCTGGCCGCGCTGCCGCTGGCCGTGTGGTCGGCCGCTGCTGCACCGCCCTGGGCGATGGCCTGCGGTTTGCTGGCCGGGGCTTTGGCGGTGTTGCCTTTGCCTTGGCGGCTGCGCGGGCTGGCGTTGCCCTTGATGTTGCCGCTGCTGTGGCCGCCAGTGCCGCGCCCCGCAAACGGGCAGTTTGAGTTGGTGGCCGCCGATGTCGGCCAGGGCACGGCCGTGTTGGTGCGCACCCGGCGCCACCTGCTGCTGTTCGACACCGGCCCGGCCTACACGCCCGAGGCCGATGCCGGCAGCCGCGTGCTGCTGCCGCTGCTGCGCGCGCGTGGTGAAACCAGGCTCGACCTGCTGATGCTGAGCCACCGCGACAGCGACCATGTCGGTGGCGCCGCTTCGGTGCTGGCCGGCGTGCCGGTGGCGCTGTTGTCCAGTTCGCTGGCCGACAGCCACCCGCTGCTGGCGCTGCGTGCAAGCGGCGCGCCGGCGCTGCCGCACCGGCGTTGCGAAGCCGGCCAGTCCTGGCAATGGGACGGTGTGCACTTCCGCGTCCTGCACCCCCTGGCGCAAGACCATGCGCTGGCGCTCAAGCCCAACGCCTTGAGTTGCGTGCTGCAGGTGCAAGGCACCGGCGCCAGCGCGCTGCTGACAGGCGACATCGAAGCCGCGCAGGAAGCCGCCTTGGTGCAGCGCGAAGGCGACGCGCTGAGCAGCGACGTGTTGATGGTGCCGCACCACGGCAGCCGCACCTCGTCCACCGCGGCTTTCATCGACGCCGTGCAGCCGCAAGTGGCGGTGGTGCAGGCGGCCTACCGCAGCCGCTTCGGCCACCCGGCGCCCGACGTGGTGGCGCGCTACACCGCCCGCGGCGTGACTGTTGTGCGCAGCGACCGCTGCGGCGCCTGGACACTGCCGCCCCAGGTTTCCGCGGGGGTCTGCCAGCGCGAAAGCGCGCGGCGTTACTGGCATCATCAACCACCAAACCCTGAACCTGTTCCGGCTGCCAGCGGGCCTTGAAATGACGCCCACGCAGCCCTGCTCCGCAACGTGGCCCGCCGCTTGCAACCAACAACGGGCCAAGCCCTAAAAACCAGGCCCAGGAGTCCACGCCCGTGTCCATCCATGTCGCGCTGAACCATGTCACGCACTACCGCTACGACCGCCGCGTCGCGCTCGGGCCCCAGGTGGTGCGCCTGCGCCCGGCGCCGCACTGCCGCACGCGCATCCTGAGTTATTCGCTGCGGGTCGAGCCGGCAGACCACTTCATCAACTGGCAGCAAGACCCCTTTGCCAACTACGCAGCGCGGTTGGTTTTTCATGAGCCGACGCGCGAGTTCAAGGTCACCGTCGATCTGGTGGCCGAGATGTCGGTGCTGAACCCGTTCGATTTCTTCCTCGAACCCGAGGCTGAGAACTTCCCCTTCGCCTACAGCGAAGAAGCCAAGCTCGACCTTGTGCCCTATCTGGCCAAGGGCGAGTTGACGCCCAAGCTCAAAGCCTTCGTGGAAAGTATTTCGCTGACCGAACAGCGCACCATCGACTTTCTGGTCGGCATCAACCAGCGTTTGCAAACCGACATCAGCTACCTCATCCGCATGGAGCCGGGTGTGCAAACGCCCGAGGTGACGCTGACCAACGGCAGTGGTTCTTGCCGTGACACCGGCTGGCTGATGGTGCAGACGCTGCGCCATCTCGGGCTGGCGGCGCGCTTCGTCTCGGGCTACCTGATCCAGCTCAAGCCCGACGTGAAAAGCCTGGACGGGCCCAGCGGCGCCGAGATCGATTTCACCGACCTGCACGCCTGGTGCGAGGTCTACTTGCCGGGCGCTGGCTGGATAGGGCTTGACCCCACCAGCGGCCTGCTGGCCGGTGAAGGCCACATCCCCGTGGCGTGCACGCCCGAGCCCAGCACGGCAGCACCCGTCAGCGGCGCGGTGGACGAATGCGAGGTCGCGTTCTCGCACCACATGGAAGTCAAGCGCGTCTATGAATCGCCGCGTGTGACGCTGCCTTATAGCGACGCGCAGTGGCAGGCCATCGTCGATCTGGGCCACGCCGTGGACGCCAAGTTGCAAGCCCAGGATGTGCGCCTGACGATGGGTGGCGAGCCCACCTTCGTGGCCGTGGACGACCGTGACGCCGCCGAATGGAACACCGACGCCCTGGGGCCCACCAAACGCGGCCTGGCCACCGAACTGGTACACCGGCTGGCGGCCAAATACGGCCGTGGCGCGTTTCTGCATTTCGGCCAGGGCAAGTGGTACCCGGGTGAACAGCTGCCGCGCTGGGCCTTGAGCATTTGCTGGCGCGCCGACGGCCAGCCCTGCTGGCACGACCCCAGCTTGTTCACTGATGAGCGTGACGCCCCGCGCTACACCGCCGCCGACGCGCATAACTTCCTGAAGACACTGACACACCGCCTGGGCCTGGACACGAAATTCGTGCAGCCGGCGTTCGAGGACACCTGGTACTACCTGTGGCGCGAACGCCGTTTGCCGGTCAACGTCGACCCGTTCGACGCGCGGCTGGACGACGAGCTGGAACGCGCCCGGCTGCGCCGTGTTTTCACGCAGGGGCTGGACGCCACCGTGGGCTATCTGCTGCCGCTGAAGCGCGAATGGGAAGTCGGCACCAGCGGGCCGGCGTGGGTCACAGGCCCCTGGTTTTTGCGAGATGAGCGGCTGTACCTGATACCGGGTGATTCACCGATGGGCTACCGCTTGCCGCTGGACGCGCAGGCCTGGGCGGCCAAGGAAGACCAGCCGATGGCGATGGTGCAAGACCCGTTTGCACCGCAGGCTGCGTTGCCCTCGGCGGCGGCGCTGCGCATGCAGCAGGCCTTGCAACCCGCCGTCGTGCCGCGTGAAGGTGTTGAAAGTGCCGAAGCGGGGCTGGACGCCGATGCCTTCAGCGCTGATAGCACCGGCACGGGCACCGGCTTTGGTGCCCTGGCCGGCCACGGCACGGTGGCCGGGCCCCAAGTTTCTTCCTACGCGCCTTCCTACACGTCAGCCGGCCCCGGCGACGTCCGCATGGGCACCGAACACGACCCCGTCACGCCCTTTCCGCGCAACCCTTTGGCCGTGCCGTCACGCTTCGAGTCAGCCGGTGAGTTGACGCGCACCGCACTGTGCGTGGAAGTGCGTGATCCGCAGCGTGGCAATGGCCCGCAAGCCGAAAGAGCGGCCGAAGCCAAACACGGTGGCAAGGCCGGCGTGCTGTACCTGTTCATGCCACCGTTGAAGCATCTTGAGGACTACCTCGAACTGTTGGCCGCCATCGAAGCCACCTGCGCCGAGTTGGGCTTGAAGATCGTGCTGGAAGGCTATCCGCCGCCGCGCGACCCGCGCCTGAAAACGCTGGCCGTGACACCCGACCCCGGGGTCATTGAAGTCAACATCCACCCCGCCAAAAGCTGGGCCGAACTGGTCGACCACACCGAATTCCTGTACGAAGCCGCGCACCACACCAGGCTGAGCACCGAGAAGTTCATGCTCGACGGCCGCCACACCGGCACCGGCGGTGGCAACCACTTTGTGCTGGGCGGCGCCACCGCGGCCGACAGCCCCTTCCTGCGCCGTCCAGACCTGCTGGCCAGCCTCATCACCTACTGGCACAACCACCCCAGCCTGAGCTATCTGTTCAGCGGCCTGTTCATTGGCCCGACCAGCCAGGCGCCGCGCTTTGACGAAGCGCGCGGCGACCAGGTCTATGAAGTCGAGATCGGCCTCAACGAGCTGGAACGTGTGCTCGCTGCGTATGGCAGCGTGCCGCCGTGGGTGGTCGACCGCACGCTGCGCAACCTGCTGGTGGATGTCACAGGCAACACCCACCGCAGCGAGTTCTGCATCGACAAGCTGTATTAGCCCGATGGGCCGACGGGCCGCCTGGGCCTGCTGGAATTGCGGGCGTTTGAGATGCCGCCCCACGCCCGCATGAGCCTGGCGCAACAGCTGCTGTTGCGTTCGCTGCTGGCCTGGTTCTGGGGTGAGCCCTACCGCGGCCGTGGCAGCACAAGGCTGACGCGCTGGGGCACTGGCTTGCATGACCGCTTCCTGCTGCCGCATTTTGTGCAGCAAGACTTTGACGACGTGATGGCCGACCTGAATGGCGCTGGCTTTGCGTTTGACGACCAATGGTTCGCGCCGCACTTCGCTTTCCGCTTTCCGCTGGTCGGTGATGTCACCGTGCAAGGCATGGAGCTGACGCTGCGCAACGCGCTGGAACCCTGGCATGTGATGGGCGAAGAAGGCTCGCCGGGCGGCACCGTGCGCTATGTCGATTCATCGCTGGAACGGCTGCAAGTGAAGGTTACCGGGCTCAACACCAACCGCCATGTCATCACTGTCAACGGCCGTGCTTTGCCGATGCAGCCCACCGGGCGTATCGGCGAATTCGTCTGCGGCATTCGTTACCGCGCGTGGCAGCCGGCGTCTGCGCTGCACCCCACCATCAAAGTCCACGCACCGCTGACCATCGACATCGTCGACCGCTGGCAGTACCGCAGCCTGGGCGGCTGTCGGTACCATGTTGCGCACCCGGGTGGCCGCAACCACGACGAGTTTCCGGTCAATGCGTATGAGGCCGAAAGCCGCCGGCTGGCGCGCTTTTTCCGCTTCGGCCACACACCGGGCCGCATGGATGTGAAGCCGGCGCTGCCCAGCCTTGAACACCCCTTCACCATCGACCTGCGGGTGTAGCCGCAAGCCGCTTGACCCATGCCGCAAAGCCAGTCGCAGAGCACGCTGCCTTTCGAGGCCCGCAGCACCGGCGCCGATGCGGGTGAAGCGGCGGCGCGCGCGCTGGCCGGCCGTGCGCTGCCGGCTGAAAGCGGTGTCTGGGACGAGTTGCGAGACGCCAGTGGCGCATTGCGTGAACCGTGGCAGCGTTTCGCGCAATCGCTGCCCGCACCACCTGGCAGTGGCGACCTGGCTGCTGACTTTTCGGCTGACCTTGCGGCTGATCTTGCAGACGAGCTGGACCGCCGTGTCGGCCAGGTGGCGCAGCGCATACGCCAGGACGGTGTCACCCACAACGTTTTCAGCGAAGACCCCAAGGTGGGCGCCGCGGCACGCGCGTGGTCGCTGGAATTGCTGCCGCTGTTGATAGAGCCGGCCGAATGGGCGGCCATTGAAGCCGGCGTTGTGCAGCGCGCCGAGTTGCTGCAGCTGATGCTGGCCGACCTGTATGGCGCCGGGCCGAACAGCCAGCGCCTGCTGCACGAAGGCCTGCTGCCACCGGCGCTGCTGCTGCGCCACCCGGGCTGGCTGCGGCCGATGGTCGGCGTGCAGCCGGCCGGTGGCATGCACCTGTACATCGTCGCCTTTGACATCGCGCGTGGGCCCGACGGCCGCTGGTGGCAGGTTTCGCAACGCACCCAAGGCCCTTCCGGCCTGGGCTATGTGCTGCACAACCGGCTGGTGGTGGCGCGGCAGTTCCCCGATGCCTTTCGAGACCTGCGCGTGCAGCGCATCGCCAGCAGCTACCGCCGCCTGCTGGACACGCTGGAACGTGCTGCCGCTGAAGTCGCGCGCGCGGCCGGCGACGGCCACACGCCGCGTGTCGTGCTGCTCACGCCCGGCCCCTACAGCGAGACCTATTTCGAACACGCCTACCTGGCGCGCTACCTGGGCGTGCCGCTGGTCGGAGGCGGCGACCTGACGGTGCGCGGTGAACGCCTGTACCTGAAGACCGTGGAAGGGCTGGAACCCGTGCACGGCGTGCTGCGCCGGCTCGACGACGACTGGTGCGACCCGTTGGAGCTGCGCTCAGACAGCGCCCTGGGCGTGCCCGGCTTGCTGCAAGCCGCGCGCGCCGGCACGGTGGTGATGGCCAACGCGCTGGGCAGTGCGTTCCTCGAAAGCCCGGCGATGCAAGGCTTCATGCCCGGCGTTGCGCGGCACCTCACAGGCCAGGAACTGCTGCTGCCATCGCTGCCCACCTGGTGGTGCGGCGAAGCGGCGGCCTGGGCCGACGTGCGTTTTCAGCTCGACGACAAGATCGTGCGCAGCACCTTCCCCAGCGCCGGCCGCACTTCGCAAGTGCGCGACGCGCAGGCCGCGGCCATTGACGACGACCCCGACGCCTGGTCGGTGCAGGGCCGGCTGCGCTTTTCACGCGCACCCATCTGGGGTGCCGGCAGCATCACACCGCGCCCGGCGATGGTGCGTGTGTATGCGGTGGCCGACGGCGGTGGCCGCTGGCATGTGCTGCCCGGTGGCATGACGCGGGTGGCGCGGCGTGAAGACGGCAGCGTCAGCATGCAGCGCGGTGGCACCAGCCTGGACACCTGGGTGCTGACCGCAGGCGCGGTGGACACCTTCAGCATGCTGCCGCAGCGCCTGCAGGTCGACGACATTGCGCAGCGCCGCCGGCCGGTATCCAGCCGTACGGGTGAGAACCTGTTCTGGCTCGGCCGCTACACCGAACGCACCGAACAGCTGGTGCGCCTGGCACGCGCCACGCTGGCGCTGATAGACGCCGACAACGACGCACCGCCGGCGCTGATGCAGGCCTTGTCGGCGCTGGCCGTCAAGACCGGGCTGGCGCCCTATGGCGTGCCCACGCTGGTGCAAAGCGCCACACTGTTCGAGCGTGCCGTGCTGGCCGGCCTGGCCGACCGCGAAGGTCTTGAAGGCACGGCCAGCATCGCCTACAACCTGGCCGCACTGGACCGCGCTTCGATGGCGCTGCGCGAACGCTTGTCGTCTGAACACTGGGGCTTGATCCGCAGCATGCGCGAGAGTTTTTCGCAGGCCCTGGAAACCGATGCGGGTGGGCTGCCCAGCCTGGCCCAGGTGCTGCCGGCGCTGGACAGACTGGCGCTGCAACTGGCCGCCGTCACGGGCGCGCAAACCGACCGCATGACGCGCGACCACGGCTGGCGTTTGCTGACCGTGGGCCGCTTGCTGGAACGGCTGATCGGCGTCGCCACACGGCTGCGCATCTTCCTGGAAACGCAGGCCCTGGGCAGCGTCGTCGGCATCGACCTGCTGCTGGAATTGTTCGACAGCGTCATCACCTTTCGCGCCCGCTACCAGCGCCATGAAGACCTGCTGGCGCTGACCGACATGCTGGTGCTGGACAGCGCCAACCCGCGCGCTTTCGCCGGTGTGCTGCGCCGTTTGCGCACCGAAATCAGCAAGCTGCCCGGCCAGCCCGAAACCTTGCAGCCGCTGCTGGACATGCTGCCGGCCGAAGGTGCGGGGCTGACGCTGGAATCATTGCGCGATGCCGACGAAGCGGCCATTGCGCAGGCCCTGCGTTCGCTGTCGGTGACGCTGGGCCACCGCGCTTCGGCGCTGGCCGACCGTGTCGGCGAGCGTTTCTTCACGCTGGCGCATGGCACGGATCAGAGAGTCTGAAGATGTTGCTCGAGGTGGTTCACAACACGCGTTACGACTACACCGCCCCGGTGAGCCTGGCGCACCACCTGGCGCACTTGCAGCCCTTGAGCGACGCCCACCAGCAACTGCTGGAATTTGACCTGCGCATAGACCCGGCGCCCGGCCAGCACCGCAGCGGCCTGGACGCCCTGGGCAACATCGACAGCCACTTCAGCCTGGCCCAGCCGCACCGACATCTGGCCGTGCGGGCCACCAGCCGCGTGCAGGTGCAGCCGCGCTTTGCGACGCTGCAGCCGCAAGCCTCGCCCGCCTGGGACCGGCTGGCCGACAGCCTGCGCTACGTGGCTTTGGCGCCCTTTGCGCCGGTGGTCGAATTTGCGCTGCCATCGCCTTATGTGCCGCGCCTGGCGCCGCTGCGCAACTATGCGGCGCTGTCCTTCCGCCCCGGCCGGCCGCTGGCCGTGGCGGCGCTGGAATTGATGCAGCGCATCCACGCCGACTTCAGCTACCAAAGCGAAAGCACTGACATCGACACCCCGCTGTCTGAGGTCTGGGCCAGCAAGCGCGGCGTGTGTCAGGACTTCGCCCACCTGATGGCCGGCGCCATGCGCATGCTGGGCCTGCCGGTGCGCTACGTCAGCGGCTACCTGCTCACGCACGCGCCTGCAGGCGAAGCCGGTGGCGGACTGGCCATGCAAGGCGCCGACGCGTCACACGCCTGGGTGCAGGTGTGGTGCCCCGGCACACCGGGCGTGCCGGGGCCGGGCTGGCTGGACCTGGACCCAACCAACCAACTGGTACCCGGCAGCGGCCATGTGCGGGTGGCCATGGGCCGTGATTTTGGTGACGTGACACCGCTGCGTGGCGTGATACGCGGCGGTGGCCTGCACACCTTGAGCGTGGGTGTCAGCACCCGCGCTCTGGACGCGGCTGCCCACGCCGCAGACTCAACACCGGAACGCGAGTTGCTAGAGAACCCTTGATGGAGCGCACCACACCATGAAGTCGGCATTCGACGAAATGCACACCGCCACGCGCGAGGTCCGCGAACAGTACCGTGTCTACGAACGCTGGCTGAGCCGCCAGCCCGCCCAAGCCATGCAGGCGCGGCGCGAGGAAGCTGAAGTGATCTTCCGCCGCGTCGGCATCACTTTCGCTGTCTATGGCGCCAAAGACGAAGACGGCGCGGGCACAGAACGTCTGATTCCCTTCGACCTCATTCCGCGTGTCATTCCCCAGCAGGAATGGACGACCATGGAAGCCGGCCTGGCGCAACGCGTGACGGCCTTGAACCGCTTCATCCACGATGTCTACCACGGCCAGGAGATCCTCAAAGCCGGCATCGTGCCTGCAGAGCAGGTGCTGAAAAACGCCCAGTTCAGGCCCGAGATGATGGGTGTGGCGGTGCCGGGCAATGTGTACTCGCATGTCTCGGGCGTCGACATCGTGCGGGCCGGCAATGCCGAAGGCGGCGGCGACTACTACGTGCTGGAAGACAACCTGCGTGTGCCCAGCGGCGTGAGCTACATGCTGGAAAACCGCAAGATGATGATGCGTTTGTTCCCCGAATTGTTTGCCAGCCAGCACATCGCGCCGGTGGCGCATTACCCCGACCTGCTGCTGGAAACACTGCGCGCCTTGGCGCCGGCCGGCGTCAACGAACCCACGGTGGTGGTGCTCACGCCCGGCATGTACAACAGCGCCTACTTCGAACACGCGTTTCTGGCCCAGCAAATGGGCGTCGAGCTGGTCGAAGGCCAGGACCTGTTCGTCAAGAACGGCCATGTCTACATGCGCACCACGCAAGGCCCGCGGCGGGTGGATGTGATCTACCGCCGCGTCGACGACGACTTCCTTGACCCCGATGCTTTCCGCGCCGACAGCACGTTGGGCTGTGCCGGGCTGCTGGATGTTTATCGCGCCGGCAACATCACGCTGAGCAATGCCGTGGGCACCGGCATTGCCGACGACAAAAGCATCTACCCCTATGTGCCCAAGATGATCGAGTTCTACCTGGGCGAAAAACCGATCCTGAACAACGTGCCGACGTATTTGTGCCGTGACGCCGAAGACCTGGGTTACGTGCTGGCGAACATGGCCGAGCTGGTCGTCAAGGAAGTACACGGTGCTGGCGGCTACGGCATGCTGGTAGGCCCGGCGGCGACCCAGGCCGAGGTGGCCGAATTCAAAGAGATCGTCAAAGCCAACCCGACCAATTACATCGCCCAGCCGACGTTAAGCCTGAGCACCTGCCCGACCTTTGTGGAAAGTGGCATTGCGCCGCGCCACATCGACCTGCGGCCCTATGTGCTGAGCAGTGGCAAGGCGGTACAGACGGTGCCCGGTGGTTTGACGCGGGTGGCGCTGAAGGAGGGGTCGCTGGTGGTCAACAGCAGCCAGGGCGGTGGTACGAAAGACACTTGGGTCCTTGAGGACTGAAAGGCGGAGGACCGATCATGCTTTCACGCACCGCCGACCACCTGTTCTGGATGGCCCGCTATATGGAGCGGGCCGGTCAAGCGCGCAGCGCTTGTGGCGAAGCCAAAGCACGGCGGCGCGCGTCAGCGCGTGGCGGTGTTTTCGGCCTGATGGAGGACCACCATGCTGTCTAGAACCGCCGACCATCTCTTCTGGATGGCCCGTTATATGGAGCGGGCCGAAAACACCGCACGCATGCTGGACGTGAACTACCAGACATCGCTGCTGCCACAAAGCATCGACATGGCCGAACAAGGCTGGCGGGGTCTGCTGTCGATCAGCGAATTGACATCGCGTTTTGCCAAGAAGTACGACGACGTGACGGCGCACAACGTCATGGACTTCATGGTGCGTGACGAGACCAACCCCAGCAGCATCGTGGCCTGCGTGCGCGCGGCGCGTGAAAACGCGCGGGCCGTGCGCGGCGCGCTGACCACCGAGGTGTGGGAAACGCAGAACCAGACCTGGCTGGAATTCAACCGCTTGCTGAAGGTCGAAACCGCCGAGGTCTTCGAGCGCGACCCCAGCACGCTGTTCGAGTGGGTGAAGTTCCGCAGCCACTTGAGCCGCGGCGTCACCGTCGGCACCATGCTGCAAGACGAAGCCTTGCACTTCCTGCGCATCGGCACTTTCCTGGAACGCGCCGACAACACCGCGCGTTTGCTGGACGTGAAATTCCAGGCCCTGGCCGGCGGTGATTACTTCGGCCCTGGCGCGGCCAAGGAAGGCCAGGAGGTCGATTTCTATCACTGGTCGGCCATCCTGCGTTCGGTCTCGGGCTTCGAGATTTACCGCAAGGTGTACCGCAACGTCATACATCCGGAAAAAGTGGCCGAACTGCTGATCCTGCGGCCCGACATGCCACGTTCGCTGGCCGGCTGTCTGAACGACGTGGTAGCCAACCTGCAGATGATCGCCAACGAACAAAGCAGCGAAACCCTGCGCCGCGCCGGCCGCTTGCGCAGCGACCTGCAATACAGCCGTATCGACGAGATTCTGGCCACCGGGCTGCACGCCTACCTGACGGAGTTCCTCGACCGCGTGAACGACATCGGTGTCGGCATCAGCCGCGACTTCCTGGTGCCGATGGCGGCTTGAAATCGGTTGACCCAAAGAAAAAGGGCCGGTGTGAACCGGCCCTTTTCTTGTATGCGGCGCAGGCCGCAGGGGTCTTACTTGGCAGCTGCGGCAGCCTTGGCGGCCTTCTTGTGCTTCTTCTTGCCGGCCTTTTTGGCGGCCATGGGCTTGGCTTCGGCAGCCGGCGCGGCGGCGGCCATCGGGGCGGCGCCGGCGGGGGCCATGGGCTTGGCCGGGGCTTGCGCGAAGCTGAAAGCGGCAGAGGTGGACAGCAGGGCGGCGATGAGCAGGTTCTTGGTCATGGTGTGGTCTTTGTAGGGTGTCCGGATTCGAGAAGCTCCGAGTCCGCCGAGCGGCCCGGTATGCACCGGGCTTGAGCAGAGAACGCGGCCCACGTCGGGCCGGTTGACCCCCCTGTGCCAAAAAAGCGAATTGCGGCACGCACCCCTATCATCCCGGCGCATGAAACGCCTTCTTGCCTTGCTGACCTGGCCCTTGCTGGCCACCGCCCAGATGCTGTCCAACCCGCCCCAGAACCTGCAAGCACCCGCTGCGCCGCAGGTGCCCTACACCGTCAAGAGCCCGGCCGGCGACCGCAGCGACGAGTACTACTGGGTACGCGACGACGACCCCAAGATCAAGCGCGCCGAGGTCATGCGCTATCTGGAGGCTGAGAACGCCTACACCGCCGCCGCACTGGCGCCGCTGGAAGGCTTGCAGAAACAACTGGTGGTTGAGATGCGTGCCCGCATCCTGGAAGACGACAGCACGCCGCCGGTCTACGACACTGGCTACTGGTACTGGCGCGAGTTCAAGACTGGCGGCGAATACCCGCTGCTGCTGCGCCAGAAGGGCACGCCAGACAAGCCCGACGCCAAGGCGCCGAAACAGCTGCTGCTGGACCAGCCGGCACTGGCCGCGGGCAAGGCCTACTTCAAGGTGGCGTCGATGGCCGTCAGCCCCGACAACAAGATCCTGGCCTGGACAGAAGACGCCACCGGCCGGCGCATCCACACGCTGCGTTTCAAGAACCTGGCCACTGGCCAGGTCTATGCCGATGCGATACCCGGCGTGCTGGAAGAGCTGGCCTGGGCCAACGACAACCGCACCCTGTTCTACATCCTGCAAGACCCGGTGACACTGCAAAGCGGCCCCGTCTACCGCCATCTGCTGGGCAGCGACGCCAAGGCCGACGTGAAGGTCTACGACGAGCCCGACAAGACGCTTTTCACCGAGGTGCGGCGCACGGCATCGGGCAAGTATGTGGTGATTGGCGTGCGTGGCACCGAAACCGCCGAGACGCTGGTGGTGCCCGCTGACAAACCGCAAAGCCCGGTGAAGGTGGCACTGGCCCGGCGAGCGCAGGTGCGTCACAGCGCCGACCACCTGAACGGCCGGTGGGTGGTGCGCACCAACGAAGGCGCGCTGAACTTCAAGCTCGTCAGCGCGCCCGAGCGTGCGCCCGATGTGCGCAGCCTGTGGCGCACGCTGGTGCCTGGCCGCGCCCAGGCGACGCTGGAAAACTTTGTGCTGACGACGCATGGCATCGCGGTGCAAGAGCGTGTCGACGCCGACAGCCGCGTTCGCCTTTTGAGCGCCAACCAGGGCAGCAGCCGTGCTGCCGTAGCAGCGTCCTTGGCCGCACCCGCCGGCACCGCGGTGGCCCTGGGCGACAACCGCGACCCGGCTGCTGCGCACCTGCGCTACAGCGTGACTTCGATGGTGCGTCCGCAGGCCACCTACGACCTGCACCTGCAAAGCGGCCAGGCTGTGCTGCGCAAGGAGCGCCCGGTGCCGGGCTACGACGCCAGCCTGTACGCCACCCAACGCATCTGGGCGCCTGCGCGCGACGGCAAACGCATCCCGGTGACGGTGGCCTGGCGGCGTGACCGTGCCAAAGCCGACGGCACCGCGCCGTTGCTCATCATCGGGTATGGCTCCTATGGCTACTCCTACGACCCCAGCTTTTCATCGAACCGCCCCAGCCTGATGGACCGCGGCTTTGTGCTCGCCATCGCCCATGTGCGCGGCGGCGCCGAGCTGGGCGAAGGCTGGTACGAAGACGGCCGCATGATGAACAAGAAGAACAGCTTCAACGACTTCGTCGACGCCACGCAGGCGCTGGTCAAGGCCGGCTGGGGCGCGCCGGGCAAGGTGTTTGCCAACGGCGGTTCGGCCGGTGGTTTGCTGATGGGCGCGGTGGCCAACCAGGCCGGCAAGCTCTACAAGGGCATCGCGCTGGACGTGCCTTTTGTCGACGTGGTGACGACGATGCTGGACGAGAGCATTCCGCTGACCGCCAACGAATGGTCGCAGTGGGGTGACCCGCGCCAGAAGGCAGCCTACGACTACATGCTGTCGTACTCGCCCTACGACAACATCGAAAGCAAGGACTACCCGGCGATGCTGGTCACCACCGGGCTGTGGGACTCGCAGGTGCAGTACTACGAACCCGTGAAGTACGTGGCCCGGCTGCGCGCGAAGAAGACCGACCGCAACCCGCTGCTGCTGTACACCAACATGGCCGCGGGCCACGGTGGCGCTTCGGGGCGTTTTGAAGCCTTGAGCGAGATTGCGCGGGAATACGCGTTCTTCATTGACCTGGCTGACCTGTCCAAATGAGCTTGGCAAATGAGTTAGCCAAATGAAGCGACCCATCAGACCCAGCGCTGTGCCTCAGGCGCCCAGCTTTTGCCGTTTCACCGCAGCGGCCAGCTCGATGACGGCCATCGCGTAGTAGCTGCTCCAGTTGTAGCGCGTCAAAGTGTAGAAGTTGGCAGTGCCCGCGACATAGCTGGGCGCGAGTGCGCCGTTCTGCAATTCCACCAGCGCCAGCAGCCCGCTGTGCACGCGGCCGGCGGCTTCCAGCTCGGCGCCATGGTCGCCAAACTGAGTGGCACTGAAGGTGGGCGTGATGTCGGGGCCCAGCAGCAGGGCGCGTTGGCTGGCGTCCACCGGCACCGCCACTTCAAAGTGCGTCGGCAGCCCGCGTTGCCAACCAAAGGCTTGCAGGTAGTGGGCCACGCTGCCCACCGCATCGGCGGGGCTGGTCAGCAGGTCGATGTGGCCGTCGCCGTCCATGTCCACGGCATAGCGGTTGACGCTGCCGGGCATGAACTGCGGCAGGCCCTGGGCGCCGGCGTAAGAGCCTTTTTGTAGCTGCGGGTCGCGGCCTTCGCGCTGGCAGAGCACGAAAAATTCTGCCAATTCAGCGCGGAAAAACTGGCTGCGGTCTTTGCGGCCGGTGGGGAAGTCAAAGGCCAGTGTGGCCAGTGCGTCGATGAGGCGAAAGTTGCCGGTGACACGGCCGTAAAAAGTCTCCACACCAACGATGGCGACGACGATTTCGGCCGGCACGCTAAAGCGTTCTTCGGCCTCGAACAGCCAGGCTTCGTGGTTGCGCCAGAAGGCCACGCCGGCGTTGATGCGCTGCGGCTCGACAAAGCGGCTGCGATAGGCGGCCCAGTTCTTGGCCGTGCCCGCCGGTGGCGGCATCACCAGCTGGCGCACAGCTTCGATGCGGTGGGCCAGCGCCAGCTGTTGGTGCAGCCAGGCGGCGGGCAGCCCGCGCTGCGCGGCGGCTTGTTCGGCGAAGGCCAACGCCGCGGCGTGGTGGGCATAGCTGGGGCCGGGCCGGGGTGCGGGCGCGCGGCGCGCTTTGGCCTTGGCTTTGGCCGCCTGCGCGGGTGTCAGAGCCCCGGGCAGGGCGGCCAGCAAGGCCAGCAAAGCCAGCGTACGGCGGCGTGAAAGCAGGGCTTGGGACATGACGGGATTATCCGGGCCGGCGCCGGCCGGGTCAGTTCAGCGCGCCGTCTTCCACGCCGCGTTGAAGCGTGGCCACCAGTCGCGCTGCGGCAGGCGGCGGCCCGCCGCATAACGTTCCAGGTCAAGGGCATCCAGCAGACCCGCCAGGGCCTCGCCGCGCGGGCCCATCGCATCACGCACCTGCGCTGCGCGCGCGCGCGGCGCCTGGTGCGGCGCCACCGCCACGCCCAGCGTCGCCAAGCGCTCTTGCACGCGCCGCTGCAGGCGCTGCCAGGGGTCTTGGCGGCGCCTGTCCCACCAGGCCCAGGCGGCGCCCAGCAAGGCGGCTGCGCACAGCAACAGGATCAAGGCGGTTGTCAGGTCTTGCCAGCTCGGGGCATCGAACCCCAGGCTGCGCAGCAGGTCGAACTGCTGGCTGCGGGCGTAGTTCAGCACCCACTGGTTCCAGCGGTTGTTCACGGTTTCCCAGGCCTGGCGCAACTGGCTGGCGAGGGCCGGGTTCAGGTTGCCGATAGCGCCTGCGACGAGCCCCGGCGGCGGTGCCAGGCTGCGCCCGCGCTGCACGCGGTCGGGTGCCACGGCCGATGTCGGATCGACGCGCAGCCAGCCGATGCCGTCTTGCCAGATTTCGGCCCAGGCGTGGGCGTTGCGCTGGCGCACGATGTACCAGCCGTCCTGGGGTTCTGGGTCGGTGCCCTGGTAGCCGGTGACGACACGCGCGGGCACATCCAGCGCACGCATCACGACGACGAAGGCACTGGCGAAGTGTTCGCAAAAACCCAGCTTGCGTTGCAGCCAGAACTCGTCAATCGCGTCGCGGTCGTAGGGGCCGGGTTCCAGCGTGTAGGTGTACTCGCCGCTGCGGATGTGCTGCAACACCGCGGCGGCCAGCGTGCGCGCGTCGGCGCCCGCCAGTTCAGGCCGGCGGTGCAGCGCCACCGCCCATTCCAGCGTGCGCGGGTTGGCGCCGGGTGGCAGGTCTACCAGGTCGCGCAGGCCCACCACATCACGCCTGGGGCCGTGGCGGTGGTCGAGCCAGGCGCTGGCCGTGACGCGCACGCGCTCGGTCACCGGCCGGTCAACCTGCCACTGCGCGTCGGGCCGCAGCGTCAGCAGCCAGCCTTCGATGGCGGGCGCGGCGTCGGGCCGGTCGGGCGTGATTTCCAGCAGTGGCAGCAGCGGCAGCCGGCTGGGTTCGACCGTCATCTCGTAGCGCGTTGGCGCGCCGCGCACTTCAAGGTCCAGCCGCGGGCGCAGCGCGGCCGGGAAGGTGGGTACCAAACGCGTCCACTCGCGGCCGTCAAAACTGCTCAGCACCGGGCCGCGGAAGTACATCTGATCGGGCGCCGGCACGGCGCCAAAAAACTTCACGCGCAGTGCCACCGACTCGTCTTCGGCTATCGACGCCACACCGCCCAGCCGCATGCTGCCCGACAACCCCGTGCGGCCTTGCGCATCTTGTGGCAAGCCCCACAAAGGCCCGATGCGCGGGAACAGCACAAACAGCAGCACCATCAGCGGCGCGCCCAGCAAGGCGGCCTTGGCCGCCACCGCGCCGGCGCGCCGCAGCGGCGGCCGGCCGACCGGCATATGCGCCAAAGTGAGTGCAGTCAGCAGCCCCCACACGGCGGCCAGCAGCCACAAACCCGTGCCCAGGCTTTGCGAATACAAAAAGTGCGTCAGCACCAGAAAAAAGCCCAGGAAAAAGACCACCAGCGCATCACGCCGGGCGCGCAATTCCAGCGTCTTCAGCGCCATCAACGCCACCAGCAGCGTGATGCCGGCTTCCTTGCCCAGCAGCGTGTGTTCTGTCCACAGCGTCAGGCCGGCAGCCAGGGCCAGCAGCGCGCTGACAACCCAGCGGTTGGGCAGCGTGCCGCCGCTCAGCGACAGCCGGCCCCGCCACAGCAGCAGCACCGCGCTCATGACGCCGCACCACAGCGGCAGGTGCAGCAGGTGCGGCGCGATGGTCCAGCCGATCACGGCCAGGTGGAACAGCGTGTCGCGGGTCTCGCGCGGCAGGTGCGCGGCACGTTCGAGCAAGGCGTTGCTGTGGGCCATGGTCTCAGCGCGTCAACAAGTTCAGGGCCAGGTGGCCAGGCGTTCCAGCGCGTCGCGGCGCTGGGCTTCGCCTTCGCCCAGGGCCAGCGTGTGGCCGGGCAGTTGCAGGCCGTAAGCCATGCCTTCGCGTTCAGCACACAGCACCCAGGCCGCCAGGCGCGACAAACGTTGTTCAACATCGCTGCGGTGCGCGTCGGCCCAGTTCAGCCACAGTTCGCGCTGCGCGCTGCCGGCGGTTTCGCGGCTCACCAGTTCACCGCTGCGCGCCACTTTCTTCCACACCACCTGGCGCATGCTGTCGCCGCGGCGCCAGGGGCGCACGCCGTCGAGTTCACTGCCGGCGCTGCGGCGGCTGGGCCTTTCGTCGCCGGGCGACGAGGCCGACACCGGCAGCGGCGGCGCCGGTTGTTCTGGCCGCGGCCAGGCCAACACGCGGGCCGCCGGGCGCCACACCGTCCAGGCGCGGAAGAGGCCGAAAGGGAACACCGTTTCCACCACCAGCGTGGGCACGGCATGCCAGCCGCGGCGCGGCGGCACGATGCTGACATGCACGCGTGCTTCGCCCAGGGCCGGCGCATCGCACAAGGCAAAGCGGCGGCGCTGGTCGACGCTGGCGGCGCCGCGGTCTTCAAACTGCAAGGCCAGGCCGTGGCGTTCGCGCCCGGGGTTGGTGACCACCACTTCGAGCAGCGCCGGCTCGCCCGCAAACACCGGCGCGGTGGGCCGCAGGTGCAGCGTCAAACCGCGCAGGTTGCCATGCGTGAGGTGCATGCTGACGATGGCCGACCCCGTCAACAGGAACGTCAGCGCGTAGCCCAGGTTGAGCTGGTAGTTGATGCTGGCCAGCAGCATCACCAGCAGCGTCAGCGCAAAGGTGAAACCAGCCCGTGTGGGCAGGATGTAGATGTTGCGCTGGCCGAGCAGCCAGGTGTCGGTGAAGGGCAGGCGGTTTTGCCACCAGCGGCGGAATTGCGCGCGCGGTGACAGGCCCGCCCAGAAGCTCACGGTATCGCTATCGCTTCAACCATCGCCCGCACCTGCTCG
The DNA here is from genome assembly GCA_031371275.1 of Betaproteobacteria bacterium. GTDB lineage: Bacteria > Pseudomonadota > Gammaproteobacteria > Burkholderiales > Burkholderiaceae_C > Rubrivivax. Next base: position 21,216 of record JANMJI010000283.1, on the reverse strand, counting down.
ATCGGCCCACGCCCGGCGCCGGAGACCGGCGTCAGGCGGTGGGCCGCGGCCTGCGGCAGGATGGCCTGGATGTCGTCGGGCGCCACGTAGTCGCGCCCGGCCATCAGCGCCCGCGCCTTGGCCACGCGCAGCACCGCAATGCCGGCGCGGGGCGACAGGCCTTCGACGAACCAGGCGCCAGAACGTGTCGCGGCAATCACCGCTTGCAGATAGTCCAGCAGCGGGTCTGATGCGCGCACCGCGAGCACGGCTTGCTGCAAGGCCAGCAACTCGGCCGTGCTCAACACCGGGCGCAGCGCCATGGCGGCGGCGCGGCGGTCACCGCCGGTCAGCAGTTCACGCTCGGCCGCACGGTCGGGGTAGCCGAGCGTGATGCGCAACAAGAAGCGGTCAAGCTGGCTCTCGGGCAACGGGTAGGTGCCCAACTGGTCGCTGGGGTTTTGTGTGCCGATGACGAAGAAGGGCTGCGGCAGCGGGCGGGTGTCGTTTTCCACACTGACCTGCTGCTCTTCCATCGCTTCGAGCAGCGCACTCTGCGTCTTCGGCCCGGCGCGGTTGATCTCGTCGGCCAGCAGCACCTGCGCAAACACCGGGCCGGGGTGGAAGACAAAGGCGTCTTTCGCGCGTTCGAACACGCTGACGCCGATGAGGTCGCTGGGCATCAGGTCGGCGGTGAATTGGACACGCCGAAAGTCCAGCCCCAGGCACACCGCCAGCGTGTGCGCCAGCGTCGTCTTGCCAACGCCGGGCACGTCTTCAATCAGCAGGTGGCCGCCGGCCAGCAGGCAGGCGATGCAGTCTTCGATCTGTGGCCGCTTGCCCACCACGATCGTGCTAATCTGATCGACAAGTTTTGAGAGTTGTCGCGCAAGGCTCACATCCATGCGCGGGACCATACCCGAATTGCCCCGCACCCTATCCTTCGATGAGCACCGCGTTTTACAGCCATCCTGACTGCCGCCTGCACGACATGGGCGCCGGCCACCCAGAATGCCCGGCGCGGCTGGACGCCATCACCGACCACCTGCGCGCCACAGGGCTTGATGTGGCGCTTGACTTTCGTGCAGCGCCGCCGGCCACCGCCGAGCAACTGGCACGCGCGCACAGCTCGCATTACGTGACCGAAATCATCGACGTGCTGGAACAGGTGCGCAGTGACGGCAAGCTGCGCGCGCTGGACCCCGACACCATCGCCTGCCCGCACACCCTGGCCGCGGCCTTGCGCGCCGCCGGCGCTGCCGTGGCCGCCACCGACGACGTGCTGGCCGGCCGCGCCAGCAGCGCGTTTTGCAGCGTGCGCCCGCCCGGCCACCACGCCACGCGCGACGCAGCGATGGGCTTTTGTTTCTTCAACAACGTGGCCATTGCCGCCCGCCATGCGCTGGACGTGCACGGCCTGGCCCGCGTGGCCATCGTCGACTTCGACGTGCACCACGGCAACGGCACCGAAGACATCATCGCCGGTGACGAACGCGTGCTGATGTGCAGTTATTTCCAGCACCCGCTGTACCCCTACAGCGGCGGTGTGCCCAAGGGCACGAACATGGTCAACATCCCCGTGCCGCCCTACACGCGCGGCGCCGCGATACGCGAGGCGATCACGCAGCAATGGCTGCCGGCACTGGATGCTTTTGCCCCGCAGATGGTCTTCATCAGCGCCGGGTTCGATGCCCACCGCGAAGACGAGATGGGCCAGCTGGGCATGGTCGAAGCCGACTACGAATGGATCACGCAGCGGCTGGTGGAAGTGGCCAGAAAACATGCCCAGGGCCGCATCGTGAGTTGCCTGGAAGGCGGCTACGCACTCAGTGCGTTGGCGCGCAGCGTGGCCGCGCACGTCCGCGTGCTGGCTGACTTGTCCTGATGCTCACCCGTGCATTGACGGCCGACGAGTTCGGCCACCTCATCAACGACCTGCTCAAACCCACCGCGCTGATCGAGCTGGCGGTGATTGGCGGCTGCCTGGCGCTGGCCTGGGCCTTTGTGCGTGTGCTGCGCGGCCCGCTGCCGCGGCCCGGTTCCACCTGGTTTGGCGACAACACCATCGACGGCGCTTTGTTCCCCGCACTGGCCTTGCTGCTGGCGCTGCTGGCGCGCTGGGTGTTGACGGACATGCTGCCGATCGCGGTCTTCAAACTGGCCGTGCCCATCCTCATCTCGTTGGCCTTGATACGGCTGACGGTGCGCGTGCTTCAAGTCAGTTTTCCGAACTCGAACCTGGTGCGCGTGTTCGAGCGCAGCGTGTCGTGGCTGGCCTGGATCGCTGTGGTGCTGTGGATCACCGGCGTGCTGCCGTTGATCTTGAACGAGCTGGACGACATCAAATGGAAGATTGGTGCGACGCAGATTTCGGTGCGCAACATCATCGAAGGCACGGTCAGCGGCGTGCTGGTGCTGATGCTGGCTTTGTGGGTGGCTTCGCTGTTGGAAGCGCAACTGCTGCAGGGCGCCACCGACAACATCAGCGTGCGCAAGATGGCGGCCAATGCCCTGCGCGCGCTGCTGCTGTTTGTGGGTTTGATGTTTGCGCTGTCGGCGGCGGGCATCGACCTCACCGCGCTGGGCGTGCTGGGCGGTGCTTTGGGCGTGGGCATCGGCTTTGGCCTGCAAAAACTGGCCGCCAACTACATCAGCGGCTTCGTCATCCTGGCCGAACGCAGCATGCGCATTGGCGACCTGGTGAAGGTCGACAACTTCGAGGGCCGCATCACCGACATCACCACGCGCTACACCGTGATACGGGCGCTGAACGGCCGCGAGTCCATCGTGCCCAACGAGATGATGATCACGCAGCGGGTGGAAAACAGTTCGCTGGCCGACCCCAAGGTGTTGATGAGCACCAACGTGCAAGTCGCCTATGGCACCGACCTGGACGCGCTGATGCCGCAGCTTTCGCAGGCCGTGGCCGCAGTGCCGCGCGTAGTGCCCGACACCACGCCCGCCGTGCAGCTTTCCGGCTTCGGCGCCGACGGGCTCGAACTGACGGTGGCGTTCTGGATCGCCGACCCGGAAAACGGCCAAGGCAATGTGCGTTCTGATGTCAACCTGGCCATCTTGCGCACGCTGAATGCGGTGGGCGTGGACATTCCTTTCCCGCAGCGTGTGATGCACCAGGGGGTGCATCCGGCCGAGCCCCAGGTCGGGCCTCAGGCCCTGCAACAGGCCACACCACAGCCGACAGCGCCCGCAGCACCCAAGCCGGCCGCGGCTTGAGCCCGCTGCTGCTACGCTTCGCACCGTGAAACGCCGCTTCTTCGCCCCCACCGTGTTGCGCGCCTGGCTGCTGGCCACGCTGCTGCTGGCCGCCCAGGCCGCGGGGTTGGCGCACCGGGTGTTGCACGCAGCGGGCGCCCCGGGCGGCACCAACGCGGCGCAAGCCGTATCGGCCTGGGGTGGCAGCCACCAGCCAGGCAGCGCCGATTGCCGCTTGATCGACCAGTTGGCCCATGCCGACCTGCTGTGTGGCGCTGCCGCTGCGCCGGCCACGCTGCCAACGGCCACTGCCACGGTGGTGGCCGTGCTGCTGCAGAGCTTGCCGGCGCGCCCGGCCGCGGCCTACCTGGCGCGCGCACCACCGCACGGCTGAACCGCGCGCGGGCCCCGCTCCCGGCGCGGCCTGGTGTTCCGAACCTCCTTTCGATGCGCGCACGGCGTGGCTTTGGCCCCGTGCGCGAACCCTTCAATTTCGGCCTGCCGCACCCTTGCTGCGGCGGCCCCGTCTGTGAGCCATTCGCCATGTCATTGCCCTGCCGTTATCCGCTCCGTCCTCTGGTGCTCGCGCTGGCCGCCGCATCTGCCAACCTGCTTTGCAGCGCCGCCCAGGCCCAACAACAAACCGTTGTCATCACCGGCAACCCGCTGGGGCATGACCACCCGGGGCAGCCCGCTTCGGTGCTGGCTGGCGAAGGCCTGGCGCTGCGCCGTGCCGGCACGCTGGGCGAAACGCTGGACGGCCTGCCTGGCGTCAGCGCCAGCGGCTTCGGCCCCAACAGCAGCCGGCCGGTGATACGCGGCCTGGACGGCGACCGTGTGCGTCTGCTCGACAACGGCGGCGCATCGATAGACGCTTCCAGCCTCAGCTTCGACCACGCGTCGGCCAGCGACCCGCTGGTGGCCGAACGCATTGAAGTGCTGCGCGGCCCGGCGGCCCTGCTGTATGGCGGCGCGGCTACCGGGGGCGTCGTCAACAGCATCGACAACCGCATCCCCCGCTACGCCACGACGGGCTTGTCAGGCCGCACCGAAGTGCGTCTGGGGGGTGCTGCATCAGAACGCTCTGGCGCGGCCGTGCTGGAAGGTGGCACCGGCCCCTGGGCCTGGCATGCAGACGGCTATGGCCGCCAGGCCGGTGACACGCGGGCGCCGCGCTACACGCCGGTGGCAGACGGCGTGGCGCTGGCGCCGAGCACCCGCATTCGCAACTCGGCCGCGCGCAGCGAAGGCGGTGCCATCGGCGGCGCTTTGGTCTCTTCGCAAGGCTACCTGGGCGCGTCGGCGGAAACCACGCGCAACCGCTACGGCACCACCGCCGAAGCCGATGTCGTCATCCGCATGCAGCGTGAACGCGTGGCGCTGGCCGGCGAATGGCGCGGCGCAATGGGGCCGCTGTCGGCACTGCTGTCGCAAGTCACCGCGCAGGCCAGCCACACCCGCTACCAGCACCAGGAAGTGGCTGGCAGCGGCGCCATTGGCACCACCTTTCGCAGCAGCGGCGACGACCTGCGCGTGCAGGCCCGCCACACGCCACAAAACACCGCGCTGGGTCCGCTGCAGGGCGTGGTCGGCGTGCAGACCGAAACGCTGAATTTCTCGGCGCTGGGCGAAGAGGCTTTTGTGCCCAGCACCCGGACCCAGAGTGCGGCGCTGTTTGCGCTGGAAGAATTGCACACCGGTGCGGCGGTGTGGAGCGCCGGCGCGCGCGGCGAAAGCGTGCGCGTCCATTCCGCCGGCAATACCGATAGAAATACCGCAGGCGCCGCCGAAGACCGTTTTGGCGCCGCTTCGCAGCGCCGCTTCACGCCCACCAGCGCGGCGCTGTCGGTGCGCGTGGGCCAAGAACAGGGCTGGCAGGCGAGCGCGTCGCTGGGCCACACCGAGCGGGCGCCGGCTTACTACGAACTGTTTGCCAACGGCCTGCATGTGGCCACCGGCGCCTATGAAAAAGGCAACACCGCGCTGCCTTCAGAGACCAGCCGCCACGCCGAGCTGGGCCTGGCCTGGGTGGCCGGCCCGCACAGCGTGAAGGCGAGTCTCTTCGACACCCGTTTCGGGCGTTTCATTTCACTTGACGCCAGCGGCGTGCGGGTGCCGCAGCCTGATGGCGACAGCGTGCCCGAATACATCTTCCGCGCCGTGCGTGCCCACATGCGCGGCGCAGAACTTGAAGGGCGCACGCGTGTGATGAACGCAGCGCCGGGGCGTTTTGCGCTTGACCTGACAGCGGGCCTGGACACCGTGCAGGGCGACAACCTGGACAGCCACGAGGCGCTGCCGCGCCTGGCCCCGTTGCGCCTGCGCACGGCACTGCAAGCCCAGGGCGAAGACTGGCAAGCCGGCGTCGGCCTGCGCCACAACGCACGCCAGACGCGCGTGCCCAGTACCGACACCGCCACCGCAGGCGCCACGCTGCTGAATGCGTGGGCCGCCGCGGCGCTGCCGGCGGCCTATTTCGGGCCATCGACGCAGTGGTTTGCCAAGCTCAACAACCTGACCAACGAACGGGCCTACAGCGCCGCCACCATCAGCACCATTCGGGGCCTCTCGCCGCAAGCCGCGCGGGCCTTGACGGTGGGCGTGCGGGCACGCTTCTGACGATGCGGGCGGCAGCGCCACGCACTGCGCATGCGGCTGAATGCCGTGCTCTTGTGGCGTTAGGGCGACGCTGATTAAGTCCCCGCGTGCGCGCGCGCCCTGGTTTGGGATGGGCTGCAAGGCGCAACCCCAGCCATAGCCCGGCTATGGCGAGGATTTGCAACGCCGCAGACCGCCCACCGCAGGGAGGCGCGCGCCGCGAGGGACTTGATCAGCGTTGCCTTAGGGCGCCAGCCGTTCGCGCAGCCATGCCCCGGCTGCTTGCCGGTAACGCAGCCGGTCATGCAGCCGGCTCTTGCGGCCCTGCCAGAACTCCCAGGCTTGCGGCTGCAGCCGGTAGCCGCCCCAGTGCGGTGGGCGTGGCGGGTTCAGCAGGTGACGCGCCGCCACCGCGGCTGCTGCCGTGACCAGCACCGCGCGTGAGGCAATGACCTGGCTTTGCGGTGATGCCCAGGCGCCCAGGCGCGAATCGAGTGGCCGGCTGGCGTAATAGGCGTCCGATTCTTCAGCGCTGACCTTTTCCACCGGGCCTTCGATGCGCACCACGCGTTCCATCTCGACCCAGTGGAATTGCAGCGCGGCATGGGGCTGCAACGCCAGTTCATGGCCCTTGCGGCTGTCGTAGTTGGTGTACCAGACCAGGCCGCGTGCATCAAAGCCCTTGATGAGCACCACGCGGGTGCTGGGCCGCCCGTTTTCGCCCACCGTGGCCAGCGTCATCGCATTCGGTTCTGGCAACTGGCCGGCCAGCGCCTCATCGAACCATTGCTGGAACTGGGCCAGCGGGTCGGCATGCGAGGCCTGTTCGTCAAGCTCGGCTTTCTCGTAACTCTTGCGCAGGCTGGCGATGTCCATGCACCGCAGTATAGAAAGCGCGGCCGGGAAGACCCGCTCAGTAGAACGCCGTAAGTGAACGTCCCACTTCAAGCAGCGCGGGCCCGGCGCCATTCTTGCTGGCAAGGAGAGTCAAGACCCGCGGTTGCCGCAGCGGCCTTGAACAAAAATGAGATTGCGCCCGACCATCATCGTGCCCGCGGCTGGCCTTGGCAGCCGCTTCGGCGGCGCCGTGCACAAGCTGGAGCAAGACTTCGACGGCAGCACCGTGCTGGGCAGCACCGTGCGCCACGCCATCGAAACCCAGCTGCCGGTGCTGGTCGTGACGACCGCCGCACTGGCACCGCTGGTGGGCCGTTTGCTGGCCACGCGCGACATCGTGGTGCTGACCGCTGCCCAGGCCGCACGCGGCATGGGCGCCAGCATTGCCGTGGGCGTGTCTGAGCGTTCTGGCGCTTCGGGCTGGCTGGTGTTGCCCGGCGACATGCCGCTGGTGCGCCCAGGCACGTTGCTGGCCGTGGCCGGCGCGCTGCAACAACACCCGGTGGCCTATGCCCAGTACCGTGGCCGCCGCGGCCACCCGGTGGCCTTTGCGGCCGAGTTGTATTCGGAATTGATACAGATCAGCGGTGACGACGGCGCACGCCGCGTGATGCAGCGCTATCCGGCCCACGGCCAAGACGTCGACGACCCCGGCGTGCTGCTCGATGTCGACACCCCGGGCGACCTGGCCGCGCTGCGCCAGAACGCACTGGCCGCTGCCAGGCCGGTGCTGCCGGCCAAGTAGCTGGACTAGACAAGCCCGTGGTGGCGGGCCAGCGCCATCAGCCTTTCGATTTCGCGGTCGCGCAGGCCGCGTTCATGCAAGGCGCCAGCGGTGTGCGCCAGGTAGTCCAGCGTGCTGCCGTAGCGGCCCTTCGCATGGCGCAACACATGCAGCATCTCGGGGTCGGGAAGGCGCGGCAAACAGGCTTCACTGCGGCGGCTGAGCGTGAAGGCCAGCGCCGGCACCACGCCCTGCGGCGTGCGCGCGGGCAGCAGGCGGGCGTCGTACACGCCGGTGGGCTGTTCACGCGCCCACAGTTGGTCCAGCTCTTGTTCTGCAGTTTCTGGTCGCAGCCGATAAACGACACCGCGGCAGGCCCCGCCAGGAAGCAGCGCAAACACCAGGCCGGGCTGCGCAGGCGTACCGCGGTTGATGCGTGAACGCATGCGCAGCGCGCGGTGCCAGCCCCGCACCAGCGCGCCGCGGTGTTCGGCGGCCTCAAACTCGGGGCGCCAGATCAGCGACGCATAGCCAAACACCCAGCGTTCGCGGCAACCGTGCCACTCTTGGCGCAGACGTTGCAAGGCCGCTTGGGGGTCGCGCAGGATGAGGTCCGGGGCGATGGGTGCGTGCATGGGCGTACAGCATCGCACAAGCCGGGCCTGCCACCAGCGCGGCCGTGGTGTGGAATTGACGCTGTAACTGGGTTACTCAATAATTGACTGTTAGGTTACAAGGCCAGCCATGCACCCTGTTCACACCACCGTTGCTGCGGTCACCGCCCGCATCACCGCCAACAGCAGCAGCCTGCGCGCGGCCTATCTGGCGCGCATAGACCGTCTGGTGCAGCGCCCGCCGGGCAGTGAGCGCATGGGCTGTGCCAACGTGGCACATGCTTTTGCCGCCCTGCCGGCGCATGACAAATTCCGCGTGATTGCTGAAAAGGCGCCGCACATCGGCATCGTCACCGCCTACAACGACATGCTGTCTGCCCACCAGCCCTATGAAAACTACCCGGCGCTCATCCGCCAGGAAGCGCACGCCCGCGGTGCCACGGTGCAGGTCGCCGGTGGTGTGCCGGCCATGTGCGACGGTGTCACCCAGGGCCTGCCGGGCATGGAGTTGAGCCTGTTTTCACGCGACACCATCGCCATGGCCACGGCCATTGCGCTGACCCACGACGTCTACGACGCCGTGCTGCTGCTGGGCGTGTGCGACAAGATCGTGCCCGGCTTGCTGATCGGCGCACTGCACTTCGGCCACCTGCCTTGCGTGTTCGTGCCCGCAGGCCCGATGAGCAGCGGCCTTTCCAACAACGACAAGGCCAAGGTGCGTGAACAAGCGGCGCAGGGCCTGGTCAGCCGCGCCGACCTGCTGAAGGCCGAAAGCGCCGCCTACCACGGCCCCGGCACCTGTACCTTTTACGGCACTGCCAACAGCAACCAGATGCTGCTCGAAGCGATGGGCCTGCATGTGCCCGGCGCGGCTTTCGTACACCCCCACGCGGGCTTGCGTGAAGCGCTGACGCGGCAGGCCGTGGGCACCGCGCTGTCACTGACCAAGGCCCAACGCTTCACACCGATTGGCCGCTTGGTGGACGAGCGTGTGATCGTCAATGCGATGGTCGCTTTGCTGGCCACCGGCGGCAGCACCAACCACCTCATCCACTGGGTGGCGGTGGCGCGTGCGGCGGGCATCGTCATCGACTGGACAGACTTCGCCGACCGGGCCGGGGTGGTGCGGCTGCTGGCCCGCGTCTATCCCAAGGGCCGCGCCGACGTGAACCAGTACCAGGCCGCCGGCGGCCCGGCCTATGTGCTGCGTGAACTGCTGGACAGCGGCCGGCTGCATGGCGATGTGGCCACCGTCAGCGCCGGTGGCCTGGCCGACTACACGACTGTGGCCGTACAAACCGCGGGCACGCTGGCCTGGCAGGCTTTGCCCAGATTGGCCGATGCCGCCAGTGGCGACATCAGCGTGCTGCGCCCGGCCAGCGCACCTTTCTCGCACCACGGCGGCTTGCAGCTGTTGCAAGGCAACCTGGGCCGCGCCGTCATCAAGACATCGGCGGTGCCCGAAGACCGCCACACCATCGAAGCGCCGGCGCGCATCTTCACCACGCAGGAAGCCATGCTCGCTGCCTTCAAGGCCGGTGAGTTGAATTGCGACGTGGTGGTGGTGGTGCGCTTCCAAGGCCCGCATGCCAACGGCATGCCCGAACTGCACAAGCTGACGCCTTCACTGGCCGTGCTGCAAGGCCAGGGCCACCGCGTGGCGCTGGTGACGGACGGGCGCATGAGCGGCGCCAGCGGCAAGGTGCCGGCTGCTATCCATGTCAGCCCTGAGGCACTCGCCGGCGGGCCGCTGGCCCGGCTGCGCGATGGTGACATGGTGCGCCTGGACGCTGCCGCCGGGGTGCTGCAGGCGCTGGTGCCCGAGGCCGAATGGGCGGCGCGCGAAAGCGCCACCATCGACGCCGCCCAGGCCGAAGTCAACCGCCACGACCTCGGCCGCGAACTCTTTGCCGGCCTGCGCCGCAACGTGAAAAGCGCCGAACAAGGCGCCATCACTTGGATGTGACTGTGCGCTTGACTGTGCTTGCGACCCTGGCCACGACACGGGTGCTGAACCCGGCTGCAAAACTCCACTCTTTTTGAAAGTCATGCTTCGATGAACCCGCTTGAACTGGTTTCCCACGGCCCGGTGATTCCGGTCATCGTGTTGCAGCGTGTGCAAGACGCCGTGCCGCTGGCGCAGGCGCTTGTCGCGGGCGGCGTGCGCGTGCTGGAAGTGACGCTGCGCACGCCGGTGGCGCTGCAGTGCATGCGCGAAATTGTGCGCGCCGTGCCCGATGCCATCGTCGGCGCCGGCACCCTCCGTTCCGTGGCCGATGCCGAAGCCGCCAAAGATGCCGGCTGCCAGTTCGGTGTCAGCCCCGGCTACAGCACCGACGTGGGCCACGCCTGCCGCAACATGGGCCTGCCGCTGCTGCCCGGTGTGGCCACGGCCAGCGAGGTGATGGCGGCAAATGCCGACGGCTACACCTTCCTGAAGTTCTTTCCGGCCACCGCGGCCGGCGGCATCCCCATGCTGAAAGCCCTGGCCGGGCCTTTTCCCGACGTGCTGTTCTGCCCCACCGGCGGCATCACGCCAGAGACGGCGCCGCTGTTTCTGGCGCTGGCCAACGTCAAGGTCTGCGGGGGTTCGTGGTTGACGCCGCAAGACGCGGTGGACGCTGGCGACTGGGCCCGCATCACGCAACTGGCGCGCGCAGCGATGGCGCTGCGGGCATAGCGAATAAGGGCAGCGCTTAAGGGCAGCGCTTTGGGGCAGCGTTCAGGGGCTTGGCGTTTGGCCTACCAGCGCGGCCATCGCACGCGCCGGCGCGCTGCCTTCGGCCAGCCCCGCCGCAACCCCCAGGCGATCGGCCTCGCTGCGGTTTTGGCTGATCTTCCATTTGCCCACCAGCGTGTCGACCGCGATCTCGATGCCGACGATGGCGCGCAGCATCTGCTGCACATAGTCAGCGGGCGCGTCGGCCACGGCCCAGGGCATGGCGCGGGGTGCTTCGTGGTGCGCCGTCAAGCGCGTCACCAGGTCATGCAGCCACGGCGCATCTTCGATCGCACGCAGCGTGCCCTGGGCGTGCACGACGGTGTAGTTCCACGTCGGCACCACCTTGTGCGTGGCCGCTTTGGTGGCGTACCAAGAAGGCGTGATGTAGGCCTGTGGCCCGCTGAACACCGCCAGCACCGGCTGCCCGGCCGCCGCCTGCCACAGCGGGTTGGCGCGCGCCACATGGCCGCGCAGCGTTTGCGTGTGGGCGTCGAATTCCAGCGGCACATGGTCGGCGCTGGGCAGGCCGTTTTGCAGCGTCACCAGCGTGGCCAGGGGATGCTCAAGCATCAGCGCGTGCAGCGCGCGCGCATCGGTCTGGTTGAAGTGGGCGGGCAGGTACATGGCCTGTAGACAGCAGCAACGCGCCAGTCGGATTTCACCGGCCGCTTACCAGGCGCCGACGTTGGGCATCGAAGCCCAGGGCTCGGCCGCGGGCAGCGCGGCGCCGGCTTGCAGCAGTTCGATGGACACGTTGTCAGGCGAACGCACAAAAGCCATGCGGCCTTCACGCGGCGGGCGGTTGATGAGCACGCCGTGGTCGACCAGGCGCTGGCAGGTGGCGTAGATGTCGGGCACCGCAAAGGCCAGGTGGCCGAAGTTGCGCCCGCCGGTGTAGACCTCGGCCGTGCCGTCGGGCTGGGGCCAGTTGTAGGTCAGTTCCACCTGGGCGCTGGTGTCGCCTGGCGGCGCCAGGAAAACCAGCGTGAACCTGCCGGCTTCACTGTCGCGGCGTGACAGCACTTCAAGCCCCAATGCGTCGCGGTAAAAGGCCAGCGACGCTTCGATGTCGGTCACGCGGACCATGGTGTGCAGGTATTTCATGGCCTTGATTGTGGCGCGCCGGCTGGCCGCAGGCTGAACACCAGACAGGTGGTGCTGGCATGGGCGTAGAGCTTGCCGTCGGCGCCCACCAGGCGGGCGTCGGCGGTGGCCGTCTGGCCGCCGACATGGATGACCTAGCCCTCGGCGCGCACCCGCGCCACTGCCGGGTTCAGCGCGCGGATCATGTTCACCTTCAGCTCCAGCGTGGTGTAGGCCTTGCCCTGCGGCAGGGCGCTGTGTACGGCGCAGCCCAGGGCTGAGTCGAGCAGCGTGGCAAACCAGCCGCCGTGCACCGCGCCCATGGGGTTCAGGTGTTCGGTGCGCGGTGCGCCTTGAAACACCGCACGGCCGCGGGTCACTTCCATCAGCATGAAGTGCAGCGTTTTTCCGATCTGCGCATAGGGCAGCTCGCCGCGCAGCAGGGCCTGCATCTGCGCCAGGCCGTCCATGCTGGCGACGGTGCCAGGGGCCGCCACGCCGGGGCCTGCGCCGGCTTCCAGCCGGGCCTGTTGTGCGGCTTCTTCGGCCAGCCAGCTGGCAAGCACGCTGGCGGGTGATGCATGGGTTTCCATTTTCCGGGTTTCTCTATTAAACTTGCCAATTAAACTTGCATATACAACGAGTCTAATGCAAACAGAAAGCAGTCGCACGGCCTTGGCCACCCGCAAACCCACAGCCATCGCGGCCCAGGCATCAACGCCCAGCGGCTGCACCAATCTCAAGCTCAAGCAGGCCAGCCGTTTGGTGGCCAGGCACTACGAAAGTTATGTCGCAGCCACCGGGCTGCGCCACACACAGTATTCGCTGCTGTCGGCGGTGGTCAAGCTGGGCCCGCTGCGCGCCGGTGAACTGGCCAGCGCGCTGCGCCTGGACGCTTCCACGCTGTCACGCAATTTGCAGCCTTTGATAGACAAGGGCTGCGTTGAAGTGGCCACCGGCAGCGACGACCAACGCAGCCGCGTGGTGCAGGCCAGCGCCGCCGGGCTGGCATTGCGGCAGCAGGCGCAAAGGGCCTGGAAGCGCGCGCAAGTGGCGCTGAACGAACAACTGGGCGCAGCGCGTGTGGCCACGCTGCATGCGCTGCTGGACGAATGCATGGCCGTGCTGGCCGGCGAGGAGAACCACGATGAATGACACCGCCGCGAAGACCGCGCCGAACATGCGCCCGCTGTTTTGGGTCTTGCTGGGGGCCGCCGGCACCTTTGCGCTGACCATGGGCGCGCGCCAGTCGATGGGCCTGTTTCTGGGCAGCATCAACACCAGCACCGGCCTGGGCCTGGCCAGCATCAGCCTGGCCTTTGCATTCGGCCAACTGTGGTGGGGTTTGACGCAGCCGCTGGCCGGCATCGTGGCCGACCGTTACGGCCCGGCTCGGGTGCTGGTGGTCGGCGTGACGCTGGTGGCGCTGGGCACGGTGTTGATCCCCTACATGCACAGCACGGCGGGTTTGATCCTGGCCATTGGTGTGCTCTCCGCGGGGGGTGCCGGCATGGCCGGCCCTGCTGTGTTGATGGCCGCAACCACGCGCCTGGTGGCGCCCGCCAAGCGCGCTTTCGCCACCGGTGTGGTCAACGCCGGCGGCTCGTTCGGGCAGTTTGTGTTTGCGCCCATTGCGCAGGCCGTGACGAATGCCGCCGGCTGGGTCGTCGCGTTGCAGACACTGGGTTTTTTGACTTTATTGGCACTGCCGCTGGCCTGGGTGTTGCGCGCGCCGCAGGCCGTGGCCGCTGCCGCCGGTGCCGCGCCCGAGAGGCTGGAAACCACACGCCAAGCCGTGGGCCGGGCGCTCGCCGACCCCAGCTTCAGGCTGCTGGCATTGGGCTTTTCGGTGTGCGGCTTTCACGTCGCCTTCCTGGCCACCCACCTGCCTGGCGTGGTGGCGGCTTGTGGCCTGGCGCCCGAGGTCGGCGCCTGGGCGCTGGCCATGCTGGGCCTGTTCAACATCGTGGGCAGCCTGGGCATTGGCGCCTTGATGGCCTGGCGCGGTGGGCAGTTGCGCTTGAAGAGTTTGCTGTCGGTGATTTACGCCGTGCGGGCCCTGGCGGTGCTGGTGTTTCTGTTCGCACCCAAGACCAGCGCCGTGGTGCTGGTGTTTGCCGCGGTGATGGGGCTCACCTACCTGTCTACCGTGCCACCCACGGCGACGCTGGTGGCGCGTTTTTTCGGCCCCGCGCACATGGCCACGCTGTTTGGTTTGGTGATGGTGTCGCACCAGGTGGGCGGCTTCCTGGGCGCGTGGCTGGGCGGCCAGGTGTTTCAGGCCACCGGCAGCTACGACGGCATGTGGGTGGCCGACATCCTGCTGGCCGTGGCCGCCGCGCTCATTCACCTGCCGATACGCGAGGCCCGCATACGGGCGCCCTTACGCCTGCACAAACCCGCCTGAATCAGCCGCCCACACCCGCCAGCATGGCCATGCCGATGGCCGCGAACACCAGCGCTGCGATGCGGTGCACCCACTGGATGGGCACGCGGGCGACCACCTTTTCACCCAGCAGCACGGCGGGCACGTTGGCCAGCATCATACCCAGCGTGGTGCCGGCCGTCACCGTCACCAGTGCGTCGTAACGCGCGGCCAGCATGATGGTCGCGATCTGTGTCTTGTCGCCCATCTCGCCCAGCGCCACGACGCCGGTGGAGACCAAGAAAGCCTCCGCGATCAAACCGCAACGGTGTAGTTCAGCGTCATGCGCCCGCCATCGACAACGACGATTTCGCCGGTCATGTAGCTGGACGCATCGCTCAACAAAAACGCCACCACATCGGCAATCTCACTCGGCTCACCCAACCGCTTCATCGGCGTGCGGCTCAGGATGCGTGCCTTGGCTTCTTCGCTGGTCAGCACCGCGGCCTGGGCCAGTGCGGTGGCGATGGTGCCCGGGGCCACGGCGTTGACCCGCACGCCGTGTTCGGCGAGTGACAAAGCCATCACCCGAGTGAGCTGGTTGATGCCGCCCTTGCTGGCGTTGTAGCTGGCGATGCTGGGTATGGCCAGCGTGCCGTTGACAGAACTCATGTTGACCACCGCGCCGCCGCCGCCTTTGACCAACTCGCGTGCCACCGCCTGGCCGACCAGAAAGCTGCCTTTCAGGTTGACGTTGAGCACCGCGTCCCAGTCGGCCTCGGTGATGTCCAGAAAGGCCGCGGCCTTGAAGATGCCGGCGTTGTTGACGAGGCCGTGGACGCCGCCGAAGTGGGCCAGCGTGGCGGCCAGTGCGGCATCAACCTGGGCCTTGTCGGCGACGTTGCAGTGCTGATAGAAGGCCTGCGCGCCGGCTTGATTCAACGCATCGGCCAAGTGCGCACCGGCCGCGTCGGCCACATCCCACAGCGCCACCGCGGCGCCGTCACCCACCAGGCGGCGGGCACAGGCCTGGCCGATGCCTTGCGCGGCGCCGGTGATGACCACCACGCGGCCTTGGAGGCCGAAATGAACACCCTTGTCTTGCTGCATTGGCGGCCTCCCTGGCCCTGGTTACCGTGCCGGTAGGCAGCGGGGCGGCAGTGTAGCGCCGGCTTCATGCGTACCCATGCGTGCTCGCAGGCGCTGCTGCGAATGCTTGTGCGCACGCTCACGCTCACGCTCACGCACCAGGCCGGTCCAGCCACACAGCCATGCCCTGCGCGTTCAGTTCCAGGTCTATCGCCAGCAGCTGTGCCACTTCGGCCGCGCTGTGGGTGCAGCCATGTTCGGCCAGGCTGCGCAGGAAGATCTCCAACTGCCCCGCCTTCAGCGCTTCATGCCGGCCCGGGCCGGGCGCTTGGGCGCGCCCCATGGCCACCATCGCTTGCAGCAGCGCAAGCAACAGCGCACCCAGGCGCGGCACATCGGTGACGCAGCCGTAGTGCGTCAAGTACATGCACAGCGGGGCTGCGTCCAGCAGGCGCTGTATCGAAGCCGCAAGCAGCTCGGGCTCGAACTGCACGGGCGTGGAAGTGGGCACTGTCCACGGGCCTTGCGCGGTGTCGAATTCGCGGTAGCTCAGGCCAAAGGTGTCGCCTGTGAACCAGCCGCGTGAGGTCTCGTCCCAGATGCAGTGGTGGTGTCTGGCATGGCCGGGGGTATCGGCAAACAGCAGCCTGCGGCCGGCCAGTGAAAGCGTCTGGCCGTCAAAGCTGGTGTCCACACGTTCGGCCGCCACCGGCAGCAGCCGGCCGTAGGATGCCGCCATTTCCTCGGGCCCGTACACGGCCGTGGCGCCGGCCCACAACGCCCTGGGGTCGATCATGTGGCGCGCGCCGCGCGGGTGCACCAGCAGGCGGGCGGCGGGCAGGTGTTGCATCAGCAGACCGACGCCGCCG
Organism: Betaproteobacteria bacterium; assembly: GCA_031371275.1. Taxonomy (GTDB): domain Bacteria; phylum Pseudomonadota; class Gammaproteobacteria; order Burkholderiales; family Burkholderiaceae_C; genus Rubrivivax. The sequence continues at coordinate 5,063 of JANMJI010000283.1, read as the reverse complement.
GCGTGGTCCAGATGCACATGGGTGGGGATCACCCAGTCGACCGCGCCAACTTCGATACCCAACGCAGACAGCGCGCCCAGCAGGCGCGGCACGGCGTGGTTGGTGCCTGTGTCGATGAAGGCCGCACGGCCCTCATGCACCAGCAGGTAGGCGGCGTCAAAGCGGTCGCGGTGAAAGCCGGTGTCTATGGCGTAAATGCCATGCGGCAGGGCTTGGACATCAGCGGGGAGGGGAGCGGCGCTTGCAGTGCTTGCGGTGCTTGCATCAGGGTTCATGCACAGCATTTTGAGCGCGCCCGCGCCGGGCCCGGTGCGGCATCGATTGGCTTTACCCGCAAAACAACCCGCAGCGACAATGGTCCATCGACACACGGACCCATCCATGCGCATCGTCTGCATTGGCGGCGGCCCCGCCGGCCTGTATTTCGCGCTGCTGATGAAGCGGCTGAACCCGGCGCACCGCATCACCGTCGTCGAACGCAACCGCCCCTACGACACCTTCGGCTGGGGCGTGGTGTTCAGCGACGCGACGATGGAAAACATGCGCCAGTGGGATGTCGAATCGGCCAACGCGATTGAAGTCGCCTTCAACCATTGGGACGATATCGAACTGCACTTCAAGGGCGCTTGCATTCGCAGCGGCGGCCATGGTTTTGTCGGCATCGGCCGCAAGAAGTTGCTGAACATCCTGCAGCGGCGGTGTGAAGCGCTGGGCGTGGAATTGGTGTTCGAGCGCGAAGCCGACAGCGATGCCGACTACCCCGATGCCGATCTCATCATCGCCAGCGATGGCGTCAACTCGCGCATCCGCGAACGCCATGCCGCAGTCTTCCAGCCCGATGTGGTGAGCCGCCCCAACCGCTTCATCTGGCTGGGCACGACGCGGCTGTTTGATGCCTTCAACTTCCTGTTCGAAAAGACAGAACACGGCTGGTTCCAGGCCCATGTCTACAAGTTCGACGACACCACCACCACCTTCATCATCGAGACGCCCGAGGAGGTTTGGCAGGCCCATGGGCTGGACGGGGCGACGGTGGAAGACAGCATTGCGTTCTGCGAACAACTGTTCGCCAAGCACCTGCAAGGGCACAAGCTGCTGAGCAATGCGCGCCATGTTGACCCGCTCAAGCGCGGCGCGGCCTGGATCAACTTCCAGCGTGTGCGTTGCAAGCAATGGCATTTGTTCAATGGCCGCAGCCATCTCGTGTTGATGGGCGACGCCGTACACACGGCGCACTTTGCCATCGGCTCGGGTACCAAGCTGGCGCTGGAAGATGCGATCGAGTTGACGCGCCAGTTTCAGCTTGCCGAATTGGCCAGTACCGAAAGCCGCGGCGCCGACATTGCTCCCGTGTTGGCGAGTTACCAGGCGCTGCGCGAGGTCGATGTGCTGCGCTTGCAGAACGCGGCCTGGAACGCGATGGAATGGTTTGAGGTGGTGGGCGCGCGCTACTGCGAACAACTGCCGCCCGAACAATTCATGTACAGCATGCTGACGCGCAGCCAACGCATCAGCCACGAAAACCTGCGGCTGCGCGATGCCGCTTGGCTGCAAGGCTATGAACGCTGGTTCGCCGAACGCGCGGGTGTGGCACTGGCGGCCGATGCGAAGCCGCCGCCGCCGATGTTCACGCCCTTCACCGTGCGTGGTTTGACGCTGAACAACCGGGTCGTGGTGTCGCCGATGGCGATGTACTCAGCAGTGGACGGCGTGCCCGGCGATTTCCACCTGGTGCACTTCGGTGCCCGCGCTTTGGGCGGCGCAGGGCTGCTTTACACCGAGATGTGTTGCGTGGCGTCAGAGGCCCGCATCACGCCCGGCTGCGCCGGTTTGTGGAACGAAGCACAGCAGGCGGCGTGGCAGCGCATTGTGGATTTCGTACACGCGAATTCCAGCGCGAAGATGGGCGTGCAATTGGGCCACGCCGGCCGCAAGGGCAGCACCCAACTCGGCTGGCAGCAGATGGACGTGCCGCTGGCGAGCGGCAACTGGCCGCTGTGGTCGGCGTCGGCCGTTCGCTATGCGCCGGCTTCGCAGCTACCGCGTGAAATGAGTGTGCTGGAAATGGTGCAAGTCACGGCTGATTTTGTCGCCGCCACGCAGCGCGCCGCGGCGGCGGGTTTCGATATTCTCGAACTGCATTGCGCACACGGCTACCTGCTGAGCTGTTTCCTGTCACCGCTGACCAACCGGCGCAGCGATGCTTTCGGCGGCAGCACCGAAAACCGCGCACGCTTCCCGCTGCAGGTGTTCGCGGCCGTGCGCGCCGTGTGGCCGGCCGACAAGCCGATCTCGGTGCGCCTGAGCTGCCACGACTGGTTCCCCGGTGGCAACACGGCCGACGACGCGGTGGCCATCGCCCGCCTGTTCAAAGCCGCCGGCGCCGACCTCATCGACTGTTCTTCCGGCCAGGTGGTGGCCGAACAGCGACCCGTCTACGGCCGCATGTGGCAAACACCGTTCGCCGACCGCATACGCAACGAAGTCGGCATTGCGACGGTGGCGGTGGGCAGCATCTTCGAGGCCGACCACGTGAACATGGTCATCGCCGCCGGCCGTGCCGACCTGTGCGCGGTCGCCCGCCCGCACCTGGCCGATGCGGCATGGACGCTGCACGAGGCGGCGAAGATCGGCTTCGACGCCATCGACTGGCCGCTGCAATACCTGTCTGGCCGCAGCCAATACATCGCCAGAAACAAGCCACCCTGAAGAAAGCCGCGCCATGAACGATGACCAACGCCCATTCAAGGACTACCCGGCCCGCCACTTTGCCTGGCACTGCAGCGACGATGGCCGCGTGGCCACGCTGACGCTGAATCGACCTGAGAAAAAAAACCCCCTTACGTTTGACAGTTATGCCGAACTGCGTGACCTGTTTTTGGGTTTGCAGCAGGCCAGCGATGTGCGCGCGGTGGTGCTCACCGGCGCTGGCGGCAATTTCTGTTCTGGCGGTGATGTCTTCGAGATCATCGAACCGCTGACCAAGTTGGCGGCGCCAGAACTGCTGCGCTTCACGCGCATGACGGGCGAACTGGTGAAGGCCATCAAACGCGCGCCGCAGCCGGTGATCGCTGCGGTCGACGGCGTCTGTGCCGGCGCCGGCGCGATGATGGCGCTGGCTTGCGACCTGCGCCTGGCCACGCCCGCGGCGCGCACCGCTTTCCTGTTCACCCGCGTCGGCCTGGCCGGCGCCGACATGGGCGCCTGCGGCCTGCTGCCGCGTGTCATCGGCCAGGGCCGCGCGGCCGAGTTGCTGTTCAGCGGCCGTGCGATGACGGCCGAAGAAGGCGCGGCCTGGGGCTTTTTCAACGCCTTGCATGGGCGTGAAGATGTGTTGGCGCAGGCCCAGCAACAAGCCCGCACGCTGGCCGACGGGCCGTGGTTTGCGCACACCGTGACCAAGACCATGCTGAACCAGGAATGGGCCATGGGCATCGAAGAGATCATCGAAAGCGAAGCCCAGGCGCAGGCGCTGTGCATGCTGACGCAGGACTTCAAGCGCGCTTTCGACGCCTTCGCGGCCAAGCAGGTGCCGGTGTTCCGCGGCGACTGAACACGCGCCGCCCATGCCACCGTCATTTCAGCCCGGCGGCTTTTCCACGCGCCCGTCGCCGTGCTTGGCAAAGCGCTGCGGCAACGCACCGTGCACCGGCGCTTCATCGGCCCAGGGCCAGCCGCCAAAGGCCGTGCGGCGGTAGTCGGCAAAAGCCTGTTCCAGCTCGGCCTGTGTGTTCATCACGAAGGGGCCGTACTGCGCCACGGGCTCGCCAATCGGGCGGCCTTGCAGCAGCAGGCATTCGGTCTCGGTGTTGCCGTTGACGAGCTCGACATCGGCCCCGGCGTGCAGTTCCAGCATGGTGTGACCGATGACCGCTTCTCCCGCCACGGCGAGCGTGCTGCCGACAAAGAAGTACAGCGCCCGCCGCGTTTGCACACCGGCTGCGGCGGGCAGGGTCCAGCTTGCGCCGGGGGCCAGCTTGAGTGTCCAGATGGCCAGGTCGGCTTCGTCCTGCGAGGCCCACGAATCGGGTGGCGGCGCCAGCGTGCCGGGCCGCCCGTCCCCGCGAAGGCGGCCTGCGATGCAACTCACTTCGGTCGTCAGCCCGGCAGCGTCGGTGAATACCTGCCTCGGTATCTGCTCGGCCCAGAACATCGTGAAGTGCGGCGCCACCATCTTGCTGCGCGCCGGCAGGTTGAGCCAGATCTGGAACAGCTCCAGCGGGTTGGGCTGGTCGCGCCGCAGCAGCGGAAACATCTCGGCGTGCACGATGCCGCCGCCGGCCGTCAGCCACTGCACATCGCCGCCGCCGAAGCGCGCCGTGGCGCCCAGCGAATCGGCGTGGTCGATGAGCCCTTGGCGAACCAGCGTGACGGTCTCAAAGCCGCGGTGCGGGTGCGCCGGAAAGCCTGGCACGCGGCTGCCGTGGTACATGTTCCAGCCGTCTTTGCCGGCAAAGTCCTGGCCGATCTGGCGGCCGGCCAGCGGCGCGTCCGGGCCGTGCCTGGCGTTGCCGGCGGGGTAGGCGTCGTTGTGGTGGACGCAGAACAAGAACGGGTCCAGCGTGGGCCAGGGCATACCCAGCGGCAGGCGGTTGAGGACGGGCGAGGTGGGCATGGTGGGTGTCCCGATACGAGTGCGGGCCAGCAAGCGCGACCTCAGGCGCAGTGCCGTGGCGTGGTCGGCGCTGGCGCGCGTCTCTGAATCGACAGGCGCGGCGCCCCTGCGTTCAGCCTCGGCGGCCACACCGCCGTGCGGGCGTCACGGGTTGCCCAGAATGACCCACAGGCGTGCGATGTCGGTGGCGCCGTCGGTGGCCTTCACACTGCGCAGGGTCTGCACCGCGGCGGCCTTGCCCTTGGGCGACTGCAACTGGGCCAGACCCAGGCGCAGCTTGGCGTCTTCGGGGCGCTTCAGGTTGCCTTTGGCGATGCCCTTCTGGATCAGTTCGATGCCTTTGTCGACCTCGCCCAACGAGACATACGAAGCACCCACCTTGACCAGGCCATCGCCTTCCTTGAAGCCTTCGGCCTCGGCGGCCTGGCCGGCGAGTTTGGCTTTGGAC
>JANMJI010000273.1:0-4129 GCA_031371275.1 Betaproteobacteria bacterium | reverse complement strand
CGCCCCGCCGTCGGGGTCCGGTTAGCTCAAACGTTAGGCCTCTTATTCCACCATGTCAGCCCTTCGGAGCCCTCAATGATCAAGCTTGCAGTCACAGTCGTACTCATGTTTGGACTGGCTGTGTGCTCTTCGAATGCAACGGCAGATGATCGCGACGGGCGGTGGTGGAATCACGAAAGCAGAGCTGAAAAACTGTCGTATGTAGCAGGCTTCTTCGATGCGTTCGATTATTTCAATTTAATGCTGACTGGTGCTTCATTGAAAGCTATGGCAGACCCGAGGACGGGTAAGTTCAGTGCCGAAAGATCAGAGGTCGTTAAAGCGACGTCAATATCAGCGATAAAATCAATCCAAGACGAGCTTGGCGGCCTCACCGCCGGCCAAGTATCGGACGGATTGGATACACTGTACGCCGACTATAAGAACCAAGGTATTCCGATTTCGAGTTGTATCTATGTTGTTATCTTTGCAATTCGAGGTGGTTCTGAATCTGAGGTAAATAAACTCCTTGAAGCCAGAAGAAGGCAAGTCGCTAAGTAAGCGCCGAAGAGGCCTAACCCTTCGCTCAAAGGGAGCACCAACGGCGGGCTACGCGGGCCCGGGCCGCGGTACGGCGTACATTCTCGCAGCCCGGGCCCGCGCATCCCACCGTTGGCGCCCCCTTAGCTCAAACGTTAGGCGTCATACAAGGAACCCCATGCCACCCTATCAGTATGGCGAAGCCTTTGAACGCGTCGGCGCACCCGGAATGGGCCGGCAAGGAGCCCCGTGGTGCGCGAAGGGCAATGATGGTGTGCTCGTGCTGATGGCCCATCAGAACTACTTTCACAGGGGGCCCGGGGGCTACTACTATGAGTTGCCACGCATCCCGGATATGCCGCGCCGCACAGGGTCTGCTGCGCAAAGCTTGAAGATGCTCAACGAGTACTTTCAACCAGGCCGGTCGATCCATCTACTCATCGCTGTCTTTCGAGACGATGGGGGTGTACAGCAGAATGGAACCTTTCGCGCAGCTGAATTCGGTGAAGCCACTGGAGACGCCTATCGCGCAGAGATGCGGCTGTTTGACCTGTCAACCGCACATCTGCTGTGTGACAAGCTTGTCAAATACGCCTATTGATCTGCCGCACCTCGAAGTGAGTAGCCCGGGGGAATCGCACCCCCAGGCTCTCCCAGAACCGGACGTGAATCTCTCGATTCATCCGGCTCCGATCGTCCAGTCGTCATGATCGATTCGAACCAATGCGGAAATAACCGCGGCTGTCGGGCTTTCAACCCCGCCAGCCAGTTCCACGCGCGTTCCGTGTGTTGGGCAAGCCCCTTGTACTTGCGCCGGGCCCACAGCACCAAGTGCTGGTCCAGCGTCTGCAACGCTCGATACAGTTTCGAGGGATAAAAAAGTCCGTAGTACCGCACCCATCCCGTCACCACAGGCCGTATCCGAGCCAGCACTTCTTCCAGGCCCCACCGGTTGTGCCGCCCCAGCCCCCAGCTTTGCATCTCTTGACGCATCGCCACGGCGGCCCTGTCGGCAACGGCAGGCGCGAAGTTCGTGAAGACCACTCCTCGTTTGTCCGTCGCCGCTCTGGGCTTGAAGGTGAACCCCAGGAAGTCAAACGTAAGCGGCTATCCGCCCCACCTTGAACAGCCGATGGATAGCGGCCAGCATGGTGTCCACCTATGTCTGAGGTGGACACCATGCAAATCAAGTGTTCCCCACATGCGTGGGGATGAAACGCATCTCGGCGAGTTCGCCCACATCGTCTTCGGGTGTTCCCCACATGCGTGGGGATGAACCGCGGTAGGTCGCCGCCGTGCCCTGATAACCGCTGTGTTCCCCACATGCGTGGGGATGAACCGCCCGAAGCCGGCACGCCAGGTGGCCAGGTTCGGTGTTCCCCACATGCGTGGGGATGAACCGTGGCTGGACTACCTGGCCGAAACGCCCAAGGCGTGTTCCCCACATGCGTGGGGTGGGCCCAGTGGCGCAACCAGGTGTTCCCAACATGCGTGGGGATTTCCCCTCAAACAGTGGGCCGTGGGCCCGCTTACCCAGCCAGACCGCTCTGCGCCCGCCACACGAACAGCTGGCTGCTGGAAAGATGGCGGTCATGGTCAAGGTCACGGTGACGGCCTGGCCTGCTGTTGTTGCCGTTGTTGTGAACGCCGTCAAATCGGCTTCAAGCCGCCCTTGAATCGCTCCTTCAGCGGTTCGTGTTGCAACGGCGGAAACTCGATCGTGGCATCTGGCACCGCGTGCTCGGGCAGCACCGCCAGCAGGTGGCGTATCAGCTTCAACCGGCCGCGGCGCTGGTCGTTGAAATCGACCAATGTCCACGGCGCGCGCTTGCTGTGGGTGGCTTGCAGCATGGCTGTGCGGGCTTGCGTGTAGTCGGCATAGCGCGCGCGGGCTTCCAGGTCGATGGGGCTTAACTTCCAGCGCTTCAGCGGGTCGGCCAGACGCTCGGCAAAGCGTTCTTCCTGCTGCGCCTGGTCCACCGTCAACCAGTATTTGCAGAGCAGGATGCCGTCGTCCACCAGCATTCTTTCGAACACCGGTGCATGTTTCAGAAAGGCTTCAGCCTGCTCTTCGGTGCAGTAACCCATGACCCTTTCGACACCGGCGCGGTTGTACCAGCTGCGGTCCAGCAAGACGATCTCGCCGGCCGCCGGCAGGTGTTGCACGTAACGCTGAAAGTACCACTGCGTGCTTTCGCGGTCGGTGGGTTTGGGCAGCGCCACGACGCGGCACTGGCGCGGGTTCAGCGTGCCAGACAAAGCCGCGATGGCGCCGCCCTTGCCCGCCGTGTCACGCCCTTCCACCACCACCAGCAGGCGCCTGCCGGTGTGCTGCAGCCAACGCGCCACGTCGTTCAACTGCAACTCCAGCGGGGCCAGGTGTTCCAGGTATTCGCTCTTGCCCATGCGGTTGCCTGTGCGGTCGCCCGTGCGCTGTTTACCGATGCGGTCCTTGGCCATGGCGGGGCTCCTTGACTAACTGTCTATTTGAGTGGGGTTTCAACGGCGGCCCGGCAGGCCACACAGGCGGTCATCGCCGTTTGCCACACGCCCCCAGGCCATGCAGCCGCGGCCAAGCAGCACAGGGCATGCGACAGGGTCATCGTTTAAGGCTGAGCGAAGGCCATCCAGCGGGTGACGATAAGGCAGATGCCACGGCCCGCCCCGTTTTGGGCGGCCAGCGATCTGCGCTTGGCGCTTACTTGCGCCGCAGTTTCTGAATCGCTGCCAGTTGCGCCGCCATGGCCGCAAACTCGCCTTGCGCAGCGGCCAGGTCGATGTCGCTCTTGGCGGTTTTCATCGCTTCTTCGGCCGCCTTCTTGGCCTCCAGCGCCTTGGCTTCGTCCAGGTCTTTGCCGCGGATGGCGGTGTCGGCCAGCACCGTCACGGTACCGGGCTGCACTTCCAGAATGCCGCCGGCAACGAAGACAAATTCTTCAGGCCCGCCGTCGGCGCGCTGAATGCGCACTGCCCCCGGCTTGATGCGCGTAATGAACGGCGTGTGCCGCGGCAAGATGCCCAATTCACCGCTTTCGCCGGGCAGGGCCACAAACGTGGCTTCACCGCTGAAGATGCTTTCTTCGGCGGAGACAACGTCAACGTGCAGGGTGGCAGCCATGGCGGCTCCTTAATTGATCTTCTTGGCCTTCTCAAAGGCCTCGTCGATGGTGCCGACCATGTAGAAAGCCTGCTCGGGCAGATGGTCGCATTCGCCGGCCACGATCATCTTGAAACCGCGGATGGTTTCTTTCAGCGGCACGTACTTGCCGGGGCTGCCGGTGAACACCTCGGCGACGAAGAAAGGCTGGCTCAGGAAGCGCTGAATCTTGCGCGCGCGGCTGACGGCCAGCTTGTCCTCTGGGCTCAGTTCGTCCATGCCCAGAATGGCGATGATGTCGCGCAATTCCTTGTAGCGCTGCAGCGTTTCCTGCACCGCGCGGGTGGTCTTGTAGTGCTCTTCGCCGACGACGTTGGGGTCCATCTGGCGGCTGGTGCTGTCCAGCGGGTCGACCGCCGGGTAGATGCCCAGCGAGGCGATTTCGCGCGACAGCGCTACCGTCGAATCCAGGTGGGCGAAGGTGGTGGCGGGCGATGGATCGGTGTAATCGTC
>JANMJI010000221.1:0-18199 GCA_031371275.1 Betaproteobacteria bacterium | reverse complement strand
GATATTGGCGACGTTTTCTTTGCTGGTGTTGATCCTGTTGCTGCGGCCGTATGGGCTGTTTGGCACGCACGAAATCGAGCGACTGTGAAATGAAACCCCCAAGCTCACTTCGTTCGCTGCCCCCCGAGGGGGCGCTCAGTGGCTTCGGAACGGCCGGGCGCCACTGACATGCGCACAGGCACCGCCAAAGCCAGCTACGCCGCCGACACGGCGCTCTTCGACACGCCCACGCAGCGTGTGTGGCTGCTGCTGCTGGCGGCAGTGCTTTGCGCCTTCCCGTTCCTGGCCAGCGAATACTGGCTCTACCTGGCCTGCCTGGTGGCTATCAACATCGCCAGCACCACAGGGCTGAATGTGTTGACGGGCTATACCGGCCTGGTCAGCCTGGGCCAGGCGGCTTTCATGGGCCTGGGCGCCTACACCGTGGCGATATTGCAAACCCGCTACGGCACGTCGCTGCTGTTGAACCTGCTGGCCGGCGGCTTGGTGGCGCTGGCCGCCGGTGTGGTGGTGGGCCTGCCTTCGTTGCGCGTGAAGGGGCTGTACCTGGCGATTGCCACCATCGCCGCGGGCGTCTTCACGCACTTTGCGTTTGGCCACTTCACGCAACTGACGGGTGGCAGTGCGGGCATCACCGTGCCACCAGCGCAGATGTTCGGGCAAGAACTCGACACCTCCTTCAAGCTCTACTGGGTCATCGTGCCGGTGACGGGTTTGATGCTGCTGGGCGCCGCCAACCTGTTTCGCACCCGCATCGGCCGCGCCTTCATTGCAATACGCGACCGCGACATATCGGCCGAAGTGTTGGGCATTCCGCTGCTGCCCTACAAGCTGCTGTCGTTTGCCATTTCTTCGTTTTATGCCGGCGTCGCCGGTGGGCTGTTTGCGTACTTCTTTCGTGCCGTCACACCAGAAAGTTTTCCGCTGCTGATGAGCATCTTCTTCCTGGCCGCGGTCATCGTCGGTGGCATGGGCACGGTGCTGGGCAGTGTGCTGGGCGCCGTGTTCATGACGCTGGTGCCAGAGATCTTGAAATTGCTGGTGGCTTGGCTGCCGGTGGCTTTGGTGGGCAGCAACGCGGGGCAGTTCTTGTCGCCGGTGCGCACCATCGTCTTCGGCTTGATGATCGTGCTTTTCCTCATCTTCGAGCCCCATGGCCTGGCCGAAATCTGGCGCCGCATACGCCGGCTGTTCCACCTGTGGCCCTTTCGCACCTGATGCACCTGCACCATTCCCATCACACCCAGGAGACACCCATGACCATCACCAAACGCGCACTGCTGGCCCTGGCCGCCAGCGTGGCCACGCCGGGCTTTGCGCTCGCACAGGCCAAGCCCGCAGCCAAGCCAGCCGCTTCGACCGAAGACATTGTTTTCGGCGCCTCGGTGCCGCTGACCGGCGTGTTTGCCTTCGCCGGCATCGCCATCGACGTGGGCATCAAGGACTACCTCGGCATCCTCAACGAAGGCGGTGGCGTGAAGGGCCGCAAAGTCAAGTACGTGGCCGAAGACACGGGCTACAAGGTTGACCAGTCGATGGCGGTGTTCAAGAAGATCACCAGCCAGAACAAGGTCAACCTGTACTACGCCGATTCCACCGCCTTCGTGAAAACGGTGAACCCGGAGCTGGAACGCAACGGCAACATCCTGATGACGGGCGCTTCGTTTGCGAAAGAAATCAGCGACGCACAAAAGTACGGCGTGCAATTCATGGTCGGCCCTGACTACAGCGAAATGGTCGGCATCTTGCTGCGCTACATCGCCAAGACCAAGCCCGGCGCGAAGGTGGCGCTGGTCTATTCCGACACCGAATTCGGCCGTGACCCGGTGGAAGCCGCGCGCGCCAGCATCAAGAGCCTGGGGCTGGCGTTGGCGACGGAAATCGTCACCCCGCCCGGCAGCGTGGACGTATCGGCCGAAGTGGTGAAACTGCGCCGCGCCGACCCCGACTACACCATCTTCCACGGTTATGTTTCGGCGCCCATCCCAGAGTTCATCAACCAGGCCAAAGGCCTGGGCATGAAGACGGCCTTCATGGGCACCTTCTGGAGCATGGACAACACCACCGTGATGCGCATGGGGCCGAATGCGGACGGCTTCATGGGCGTGATGCCCTACCGCTACTACTACGACACCGAAGGCAAGAGCCCGATGCTGGAACGCATCCGCAAGCTGCGGCCCGAATACCAGAGCACCGGCTACATCCAGGGTTTTCTGGCCGCCATGCTGCTGACCGAAGCCGCCAAGCGCACGCTGGATGCGGGCAACGAACTGACGGGCAAGAACATGAAGATTGCGCTGAGTTCCATTCGCAATTTCGACACCGGCGGGCTCATCGGCGTGCCACTGTCCATCAAGGGCAACAGCATCCCCATCGGCCGCGTTTATCGGGCCGACTTCAAGGCACAGAAGATGCTGCCAGCGTCTGACTGGATCAACCTGCAGCAGTAATTCAGCGGTAATTCAACGGTAATGTGGAAGTAATGCAAACAGCCGGCGCAATCCTCGAAGTCAACAGCATCGAGGTGCTCTACAACCAGGCCATACAGGTCTTGCGCGGCCTGTCGCTGACAGTGCCGCGTGGCCAGATCGTGGCGCTGCTGGGCAGCAACGGCGCCGGCAAGAGCACCACGCTGAAAGCGATATCCAACCTGCTGGCCTTGCAGGATGGCGCGATGACGCGTGGCAGCGTGCTCTTTGAAGGGCAGGACACGCGAAGCCTCGCGCCGCACGCGCTGGTGCGCGCCGGGGTGTTTCATGTCATGGAAGGCCGTCATGTGTTCGAGGATTTGACGGTCGAAGAAAACCTGGTCGCCGCGACCTATGCGCTGACCGGGCAGCGTGTGAAACACGCGCAGTTCGACCGCGTCTACGAATACTTCCCGCGGCTGTTTGAGCGCCGTCGTGGGCTGGCCGGTTATCTGTCGGGCGGTGAACAGCAGATGTTGGCCATCGGCCGCGCGCTGATCGCCGAGCCCAAGCTGATGCTGCTGGATGAGCCTTCGCTGGGCCTGAGCCCGGTGCTGGTGGAAAGCATCTTCGAGATCATTGCGCGCATCAACGCCGAGCAGGGCACGTCGATGCTGCTGGTCGAACAGAACGCCAGCATGGCTTTGGCGGTGGCGCATTACGGCTACATCATGGAAACGGGCAAGGTGGTCATCGACAACACCGCCGAGAAACTGGCCGCCGACCCCGATGTGCGCGAGTTCTATCTGGGCGTGGGGCAAGAGGGCGGCGCAAAAAGCTTCCGCGACATCAAGCACTACAAGCGCCGAAAACGATGGTTGTCATGAATTACACGCTGACGTTGCCGCAGATGCTGCGCGAACAGGCACGCACGCGGCCGAACACGGTGGCCTTGCGCCAGAAGCGTTATGGCATCTGGAACCCCATCACCTGGGCCGACTACGCATTGCAGGCTGGCCATGTGGGTCTGGGTCTGCGCGCGCTGGGTTTAAGCACTGGTGGCCATGTCGGCGTGCTTTCCGAGAACCGCGCCGAATGGGTGGTGACGCAATTGGGCGCCGGCCTGGTGGGTGCCGTGACGGTGGGTGTTTATCCGACCAGCCCCAGCCATGAAGTGGCCTATGTGCTGGCCCACGCCGATACCGAGATGGTGGTGTGCGAAGACCAGGAACAGGCCGACAAGATCATCGAAGCGCGGGCACAGCTACCTCGGCTGAAGAAGCTGATCGTCATCGAACGCAAGGGGCTGGACGACACGCGCGCGCTGGCGCCCAAACTGGTGATGGGCTTTGACGAGCTGGTGGCGCTGGGTGCGCAGCAAGACACCACGCCCATCGACGACGTGCTGCAAAAGCAGACGCTGGCCGACACCGCACTCATCATCTACACCTCGGGTTCCACCGGCAAACCCAAGGGCGCGATGATCAGCTACGGCAATGTCGCGGCGATGGCGCCGGGCGCTATCGAAAGGCTGCAACTCGACGCCCAGACTACGCACTTGTCCTACCTGCCTTTGTGTCACGTGGCCGAGCAGATGCTGACCAGTTTTGTGCCCGTCTACCTGGGTTCGCGGGTGGACTTCGGCGAGAGCATTCGCACCGTGCAGGAAGACCTGCGCGAAGTGGCGCCGCGCATGTTCCTGGGCGTGCCGCGCATCTGGGAAAAACTGCACGCTGCCATCAGCATCAAGATGCAGGAAAGCGGCGCCGTGCGGCGTTGGTTGTACCGGCGCTGCCTGAAAGCCTGCACGCCTTTTGCGCACAAGGCCGCGCACCAGCGTTCGCTGCGCGAGCAATTCATTTTCGGCGTCAGCTACGGTCTGCTGTTCCGCTCGCTGCAGAACTTCATCGGCTTGCGTAACGTTCGTGTGGCACTGACAGGCGCCGCCCCCATCTCACCCAGCATCGTGATGTATTTCCGTACGCTGGGCTTACCGCTGGTCGAGGTCTATGGCCTGACAGAAAGCAGCGGCATGGTGCTGGGCCAGAAGCTCGATGCCGTGGTGGCAGGCACCGTGGGCGTGCCGACGCTGGGCGTGCAGCACCGCTTGTCAGCGCAAGGTGAATTGCAGATACGGGGTGACGTGGTGTTCAAGGGTTATTACAAGAACCCCGAGGCCACGGCGGCCAGCATCGTTGAGGGCTGGCTGCACACCGGCGATGTGGTGAAGCAAGAAGCCGACGGCCCCTTGCGCATCGTTGACCGGCTCAAGGACATCATGATTACCGCCGGTGGCAAGAACCTGACGCCCAGCGAGGTGGAAAACACCATGAAGGCCAGCCCCTTCATCAAGGAATGCGTGATCGTCGCCGACGCGCGGCGCTTTGTCGGTGCGCTGGTGCAAATCGATTTCGACACCGTGTCGCAATGGGCGCAGATGAAAAATATCGCCTTCACGCACTTCCGTTCGCTGGTCGAAAACAGCGACGTGAAGGCGCTGATTCAGGCCGAGATCGACAACGGCAACCGCACGCTGGCGCCGGTGGCGCAGGTGCGCAAGTTCTTCCTGCTGAACAAGGAACTGGACCACGACGATGGCGAAGTCACGGCCACGATGAAGGTGCGCCGTTCCAGCATCTACAAAACCTACGCACAGGACATCGAAGCGCTGTATGCGTGAACCCGCCCGCAGGGACGCACCCAAACCCGCGCCGCCTTCGCCCTGGGGCCCCGTGCGCAGCCGCGCGCAGCAGCGCCTGCTCAAACGTGAAGCGGTGTTGCGCACGGCGGCACAACTGTTCAATGAAAAGGGCTATGTCGCCAGCACGCTGGACGAAGTGGCCGAACGCCTGGGCGTCAGCAAGCCCACCGTCTACTACTATGTCAAGAGCAAGGACGAAATCTTGTTCGAGTGCGTGCGCACCGGGCTTGAGATGCTGGAACAAGCCATCGGCGAAGTCGAAGCCGCTGGCGGCCACGCGATGGAAAAGCTGCTGGCGGCGATGCACAAATACGCCGAGATCGTGACGCAGGATTTCGGCATGTGCGTGATACGCGTCGGCGAAGACCCGCTGCCGCCGGAAAGCCAGCGCAAGCTGCGCCGCATGAAGGCCGGGCTGGACCATGTCTTCCGCGACCTCATCAGCCAGGGCATCGCCGAAGGCAGCATCGCCCCCTGCGACCCCAAGATCGCCGCGTTCACCTTGGCCGGTGCACTCAGCTGGATAGGCCGCTGGTACCGCCCCGACGGCGGCATGGACCGCAAGGCCGTGGCCGACTGCTGCATCACAGTCTTGATGGGTGGCCTGCGCCGTCGCGTTGAACCTTGAAGCTGGACATCACCATGAACGACATCACCCTGAATGGCAATCCAGTTCACGACATCACTGCCACCGAAGACAACGCCCCCGTTCGCCTGCTGCGCGATGGCGCCGTGGCCACGCTGCTCATCAACCGCCCGCAAGCGCTGAACGCACTGGACCTGGCCACGGCGCTTGCCTTCCACAGCGCCTGCCAAGCGCTGGCGGCAGATACCAGCGTGCGTGCCGTGCTGCTGCGCGGCGCCGGCCGCAGCTTCGGCGTCGGCGGCGACCTGGCCGCCATGCGCGAAGACCCGGCTGCCGTGGCGCAAGGTCTGATCGAACACATGCACGCCGGCGTCTTGCTGCTGACCGCGATGGACGCTCCCGTCATCGCCTGCCTGCAAGGCGCGGTGGCCGGCGGCAGCATGAGCCTGGCGCTGGCCTGCGACCTGGCGCTGGCGGCAGACAACACCGTCTTCAACCTGGCCTATGCGCGCATCGCCACCAGCAACGACCTGTCCAGTTCCTGGCATTTGCCGAGGCTGGTGGGGCTGCGTCAAGCGATGCAGATTGCATTGCTGTCCGACCACATCGACGCCGCCGAAGCCCTGCGCCTGGGCCTGGTGAGCCGCGTGCTGCCGCTGGCCCAACTGCAAGCCGAAAGCATGGCGCTCGCGCAGCGCCTGGCGGCCGGGCCGACGCTGGCTTACGGCCGCATCAAAAGGCTGTTGCGCCAGTCGCTGGACCACACGCTGGCGCAGCAGCTGGACGCCGAACAAGACGCCTTTCTGGCCAGCACCGGCACGCAGGATTTCGCCGAGGGCCTGGCGGCGTTTTTCGGCAAGCGCGCGGCGCGGTTTCAGGGGCGTTGACGCCGCTTGTTGTGCAGCCAGACCTTTGTGCCGCTGGGCTGCAAGCGCTTTGTGCTGGTGGTGGCCGCGGCCGGTGCGTCACCCGAAGCGGCAGCGCTGGCCGCCTTCATCACCAACGGCGAACAAGGCGCGGTGCTGGCACCTGGCGCCCGGCACCTGGCACCACGCGTTGCTGGCGCTGGACGCTGCTGAATACGTGGTGCTGGAACGTGCCGCCGCGGCTGATGACTGCGACGTCTGCACGCTGGCCACACCCGTCAAGGTGGTGCTTGCGGACGCGGCCTTTTGATGCGCGCGCTCTACGCCGGCGCCTTGCCCGGCCACGGCCGTTTCGAGTACAGCGCCATCACGCGCCGGCCGCACTACCGCTGGCTCCAGGGTGCCGGGTTGGCGGTCTACATCGGCTTCAACGTCGAACACTTTGCGTTTGGCGAAGGCCTGCGTGCCGGCATCGCCCCGGCTTGCCCAGCGCCCGATGTGCTGAATTACAGCTGGCGCGAATGCGGCAACCGCGTCGGTGCCTGGCGCTGCCTGGAATTGTTCGACCAACTGCGCCTGCCCACCGGCGCGCTGGTCAACACCGCGCTCTACGACCACGCCCCGGAACTGGTGGCAGCCCTGGTGGCCCGCGGTGACGAACTGATAGGCCATGGCCACAGCAATGCCGAACGCCAGGGCGGGCTGGATGAGGCGGCAGAACTTGAACTGCTGGCCTTGTGCCGCCAGCGCATGCAGCAGCACAGTAGGCGGGCACCTGCGGGCTGGCTGTCGCCGTGGATTTCCGAGAGCCTGCACACCCCGACCTGCTGGCCGAGACCGGCTACCGCTACACGCTGAACTGGTGCCACGACGACCAGCCCACACGCCTGCACACCCGCAACGGGCAGGGCCTGTGGGCCGTGCCGTATTCGCAAGAACTGAACGACATACCGATGATCGTGGGCCGGCAGATGGACGGCTGCGACTTCGCGCGGCTCATCATCGACAACTTCGACGAGATGCTGGGACAGGCGCGCCAGCAGCCTCTGGTGATGGGCCTGGCGCTGCACCCCTGCATCGTCGGCCAGCCTTACCGGCTGCGCCACCTGCGCCGGGCGCTGGCGCGCATCGCCCGTGCGCGCGACCGGGCGAGATCTGGTTCACCACGCCAGGCGCCATTTGCGCCCACATGGATACGCTGGCTTGACAGTTCGGGGGGCTTGCGAAGGTGCGCGCGCGCACAGACGCAGCGGCAGCGGGTGACTACGGTTCATGGCACCTGCTAAAACCCCGAAAGAAGCGCCATGAAAACTGCCACCTTGAACCGCGCCTTGAAGCGCGCCTTGGCCCGCAATCCATACCGCTGCGCACACGCTGCGGTGCTGATGCTGGTGCTGGGCACCGCACCGGCCTGGTCGGCCAGCAAAGCCGCGCCGATGTCGGAAGAAGATGCAGTGTTCCAAAAGGAGCGGGCGGTGTGCCTGAACGGCCAGTCGAACCAGGACCGCGCCACCTGTTTGAATGAAACCGTGTCGGCCCGTTCGGCCGCGCGCGCAGGCCGCCTGGAAAGCGAAAGCGCCAGAACGCTGGCGGCCAATGCGATGCGCCGCTGCAAGGCGCAACCGATGGGCGATGAGCGCAGCGCCTGTGAAAGCAAGGTGCGCGGTGAAGGCCAGGTGTCTGGCACCGCCGCGGCCGGCGGCGTGCTGAAGACCATGACGACCATCGAACAGGCCGAGCCGGCGCAGGGCACTGCGCCCGTTGTACCGATCACGCGCTAGGGCTGTCGCATGAACATCAACCTGGGCCTGGGCCCGCTGGTTTCTTTGCTGGCCGGCATCTTGATTTTGGTCATGCCACGGATGCTGAACTACATCGTCGCCATCTACCTCATCCTGATCGGGATCATCGGTTTGTTGGGTGCGGGCGGCATGCACCTGCGCTAGGGCTGAATGCAAGGGTGTTGCGCCGGGCCCCCACGCGGGCCACCAGGCGCTGCTAGAGTCGTTGCGCCAACCCAGACCGCAGCCTTTGATGCAGACGCCCACCTTCATTCAGCAGCACCACATCGACGACCAGGCGCTGGCGCAGGAAGCGGCGCTGGGCCTGCGCGCACCGGCCGCCCATGTCTCGCCCAAGTTCTTCTATGACGCGCTGGGCTCGCGGCTGTTTGACGCCATCACCGAACTGCCCGAGTACTACCCCACACGCACCGAAGCCGCGGTCTTTGCCCAGCACGGCGCGGCCATTGCAGACGCTGCTTTGGGCCATACCGGCAGCGCGCCGTGCCTGATTGATCTGGGCGCCGGCAACTGCGCCAAAGCCGCGCGGCTGTTTGGCCTGTTGCAGCCCAGCCGCTATGTCGCGGTGGACATTTCGGTGGAGTTTTTGCGCCTTTCACTGGCCGGTCTGCAGCGTGAACATCCGGCTCTGCCGATGGTCGGCCTGGGGCTTGATTTCTCGGCCAGCCTGCAATTGCCACCCGGCTTGAGCGAAGGGCCGGCGCTGGTGTTCTATCCGGGTTCTTCGATAGGCAACTTCGCACCCGATGCCGCCTTGCGCTTGCTGCGTGAAGCCCGTGCCGCGGCGGCGGGTGGCGCGTTGTTGATCGGCGTCGACCTGCACAAACCCGCCGCCGTGCTGGAACCTGCCTACGACGATGAACTGGGCGTCACCGCGGCCTTCAACCTGAACCTGTTGAGCCATTTGAACCGCCTGCTGGGTGCCAACTTCCAGCCGCGCGGCTGGCGCCATGTCGCCTTCTTCAACGCAGCCGAATCACGCGTCGAAATGCACCTGGAAGCGCGTACCGCCACCACCGTCGTCTGGCCCGGCGGTGAAAGGCGCTTTGTGGCCGGCGAACGCGTGCACACCGAAAATTCGCACAAGTGGCGGCCTGCGGCTTTTGACGCCTTGCTGCGCAGCGCAGGCTTTGGCAAGCTGCGCTGCTGGACCGATGCCCAAGGCTGGTTTGCGGTGGTTCTGGCTGCCGGCTGAAGGCCGCCACATGGCTGTGGCAGCGCTGGCCGGGGTCGAAGACTGTCAGCGGATGGACCGGCGCCGCAACAGCGTCGACAAACAGATGGCCCACAAACCCAGCAGCATCGACACCCAGGTGGCGGGCTCGGGCACCGGGGTGATGACGATGACCGAGCCGCGGATGTCATTGATGTCGTCGCCGAAATTGACACCCAGCCATTCGATTTCACCTTCGCCGTGGCCGTGGCCGTGGCGGTGGCCGTGCACATGCGGCGTCGGCGGCTGGTCCACGGGCGCTGGCGGCGGATTGATGATGCTGCCGATGCTCTGGTTGAAGGCCACGCTGTCGATCAGAAAATCCCAGACCGCAGGTGCACCGATCGGTGCAATCGTCACGCTGGTCGAACTGATCGTCAGCGGCAGGCTCGCGCCCGGTGAACGTGTGGCCGAACTGGCGCTGGTGGAACGGCTGGGCGTGTCGCGCACGCCGGTGCGCAGCGCCGCGCCGCCGGATCCGTTGTGCCTTAAGCCCGCAATGCGGTTTCTCAAGCACTGTGCACGGCAACAACATCGCCGTGGAGGCGCAGCGCGCCAAGCTGCGGCTGGTGGTGGAGACCGCCGCCGAGGTGTGGGGCTGATGTTTCAGCCGACCGCGACGCGGTGCCGCACGGCCACGCCATAGGCCCAGGCGCCGACCGCCGCCACCCCCAGCGCAGCCTGTGCGAAGGCCAGGCCGGCCGGGCCTTGCTGTGCGACGGCCAGGCCCACGCCCAAGGTCAGCGCGGCGTAGCCCAGCGCCGCGCGCAGCGGCGATGTGCCCTGGCGGCTGCGCCGGTTGGGTGTCCACAGCTGGCCGGCCCACGCGAAGGACCAGGCAGCGCCTTGCGCCAGCGCCACGCCCAGCAGGTCCAGTGGGGCGGGGGCCCACAGCACGGCGGCCGTGCCGGCGGCCAGCAGCGCCGCGCAGACCAGCGACAAGACCTGCGGCGACCACGTTGCAACCAGCCGCCGCAGCAACAGCGCCGGCGCGAACATCGCCGCAAAGTGCAGCGCCACCATGGCCTGCGGCACGATGGCCTGCGCGCGGCACCAGGCCACCATCATCGGCAGCGCGGCCATCATCGGCAGCATGGCCAGGCCGGCCAGCAGCGCCGGCCATTGCTGCGCGTCTTGCCAGGCGCCGGCGGGCCAGGCCGGCAGCGAACAGTCAAACAGGCCGGCACGGCAGGCGCTGGGCGCTGGGCCGACACGGTCGCCCCTTTGCAGCAGCACCAGCCCCAGCGCGGCGGCCAGCACCAAGCCGCACAGCCGCCAGGCCAGCGCTTGGGCGTCACCCGGATCGCCCAACACCAGCGCGGCGCACACGGCGCCCAGGCTGGCCGCGCCCAGCGGCGGCCCGGGCCGGCCGGGCTGCGCCAGGCGCACGCTGCGCACCACGCCCGAGGCCAGCGCCGTCAGCGCCGCCCAACCCAGCAACGCCGCCAGCAGCGCGCGCAGGCCACCGCCTTGCGTGGACCAGGCCAGCGCGGCCCCTGTCCACACGGCGCAGGCGGCCAGCGCCGCGCGCCGCGCGCCGGCCCGCAGGCTGTCGCGCGTGGCCACCGTGGCGGCCATGCCGAGCGCAAGCAGCCACAGCGCCACGAGTGCCCAGACCACCATCAGATTGGCCGTTAGCGCGAGTGCCAGCCCGCCCAGGCCGACCCAGCCCGCCAGCAGCAGCGCCCAGGCGATGGCGCGCGCCAGCAGCAGGCGCGGCGGCTGTGGCGGGGCTGGCAACGCGGTCATGGCGTTGCCGCGCTGGCCCAGGATGCAGGCCACACGAGGCGGTGGCCGGTGGTCGCCGCAAAGGCTTCGATGTCCTCGGGCGTGTCAATGTCGGTGCGATAGCGCTGGTTGTCGGTGTCGAACCAGTGCACGCGTTCCGGGTGGGCTTGGCGCCAGCGCCGGCAGGCCCCGTCGGCGCTGCCGGCCAGCCATTCGTGGCGCAGCGCGGCGTCGAAGATCACCGGGTTGCCGGGCAGGCGCTGGCCATCGGCGCCCAGCACATGCGGCACGACCATCGCCGCCATGGCCGAATCACCGCGTTTCTTGAAGGCGCTGATCAGCGCCGTGATGTCTTGCGCGTCGATCATCGGCTGGTCGGCCAGCGCCACCATCACGGCGTCCAGCTTGGGCGACAAAGCCTGCAGCCCGATGCGCACCGACGCAGCCTGGCCGTCGCCAGGCTGCGGGTTGTTTACCACGGTAATGGGGAAGGCCTGCACCGCAGCGCCGATGGCTTCGGCATGGTGGCCCAGCACGACCACCACTTCATCGACCCCAGCGCCCGACAAGGCGATCAACTGGCGCAGGATCAGCGGCACGCCGCCCAGTTCCAGCAGCGCCTTGGGCCGCCCACCCAGACGCGAACCGCCACCGGCGGCCAGCAGCACCGCGCCCACGCTCATGCGGCTCCACAAACCGCTGTTGCCTTTGAGGATGCAGCCCATGGCGTGTCCTATCTCAGTGCTTCAATGAGTTGCGGCAGCACGGCCCGGATGCTGGCCAGATCAGCCCCCGGCGCCAACAGGTCCAGGTGCGGCAGGGCGGCCTGCATGCCCTGGCAGGTGGGCGCATAGCCCGGCCGCGTGCTCAACGGGTTCAGCCAGACGATGCGGCGCGCACGGCGGCGCAATTGCACCAGCGCGTCTGACAACAGCGCGGCCTCGCCGGTGTCGTAGCCGTCGCTCATGACGATGACGGCGGTGCGCGAATGCACCACGCGTGGCGCGTGTTCGCGCATGAACTGCGCCAGGCTTTCGCCAATGCGTGTGCCGCCGGCCCAGCCCTGGGCCAGCAGATGCAGTTGTTCCTGCGCGCGCCACGGGTCGGGGTCTTGCAGCGCTTTGGAGACGGCCGTGACGCGGGTGTGGAAGATGTAGCTGTGCACGTCGGCGAGTTCAGCGCCCAGGGCGCGCGCCAGGCGCAGGTAGAAGAAGCTGTAGGCCGCCATCGAACGGCTGACATCGATCAGCAGCACCAACCGCGGCTGCACGCGGCGGCGGTTTTTCCAGGCCAGGTGGAAAGGCGTGCCGCCACTGGCGACGCTGTGGCGAATGGTGCCGGGCAGGTCCAGCCGGCGGCCGTGACGGGCGCTGATTTCGCGGCGCAGGCGCAGGTCTTTCAGCTGGCGTGCGAAGCGGCGCATCAGGGCTTCGATGTCAAGCAGGTGTTCGCGTCGCGTGAGTTCGCTGAAGTCGGTGCTGGCCAGACGTTCTTCGCGGCTGGCGGTGTTGCGGCGGTGGCGGTCTGGGCTGGTGTCGCCGCTGTCGGCAGCGGCTGCATCGTTGGCGGGGCGCTCGGCATGGTCGCCGCTCAGGCCGTCGGTTTCACGCTCGCGGGCCTGGCGCCGCTCGGGCTGCTGCCAGCGGTTGGCGGGCAGAAACCAGGCGTCGAACAAGTCGTCAAAACGCCGCCATTCGTCGCGCCGTCCGCACAGCAGTGCCTGCAGGCTCCAGCGCAGGATGTGGGCGTCAAGCAAGCCGACACGTTGCGCGGTTTGCAGCACGTGCACGGCATCGGCGCCGCCCACCGCGAAGCCGTTGGCGCGCAGGAAGGCCGGGAAGCCGCGCAGGCGGATGTCGGGGCTCAGCATGCGGCTGCCAAGCGGGCGACCGCCGCGCGTGGCAGCGCGGCCCGGTCGTCGCGGGTTTTGATGAGCGCGCTCAAGGTTTCCATGATGCGATCGGTGCCGTCGGTGTCGATGCTCGAGATGCCCAGCCGCAACAGCGCCGCCGTCCAGTCCAGCGTCTCGGCGATGCCCGGCTTCTTCTGCAAGTCCATGCGCCGCAGCGCCTGCGCAAAAGCCACGATCTGCTGCGCCAACTGCGCCGCGACCTCGGGCGCCTTCTTCAGCACGATGGCCAATTCCTTGGCCGCGTCGGGGTAGTCGATGAACTGGTACAGGCAGCGCCGGCGCAGCGCGTCTGAAAGTTCGCGTGTGCCGTTGGATGTGATGACCACCAAAGGTCGCGTCGTGGCCACGATGGTGCCCAGCTCGGGTATCGAGAGCTGGAAGTCGGACAACAGTTCGAGCAGGTAGGCCTCGAAGGCCGCATCGGCGCGGTCTACTTCGTCGATCAACAACACCGGCGCTTGTTCGCAGCTGATGGCTTGCAGCAGCGGGCGCTTGAGCAGGTAGCGTTCAGAGAAGATGTCCTGCTCCTTGCGCGCCATGTCCTTGTCTTCATGCTCCAGCAACTGGATGGCCAGCAACTGGCGCTGGTAGTTCCACTCGTACATCGCTGCATGCGCATCCAGCCCTTCGTAGCACTGCAGCCGTATCAGCCGGGTGCCGCGGATGCCGGCCAGCACCTTGGCGACTTCGGTCTTGCCGACGCCGGCATCGCCTTCCAGCAGCAGCGGCCGGCCCAGGTCCTGCATCAGCAGCAGCGCGGCAACCAGGCTGGGCTCGGCCACATAACCGGCGTCGCCCAACTGCTGTTGCAGGGCCGCGAGATCCTTCGCGCGCTCGGTTCCCGTCATGTCATGTGCGCTGGTCTATCCCCAGCGCGTGACACTGCTTCCACACCCGCCAGGCGCTGTGCGGCATGTCCATGTGCGTCACGCCCAGGTGGGCGAAGGCGTCTATGACCGCGTTGCTCAGGCAGGGGATGCCACCGACATGCGGCGATTCGGCCACGCCCTTGGCACCAATCGGGTGGTGCGGGCAGGGTGTGACGGTGTGGTCGGTTTCCCAGTGCGGGGTTTCCATCGCGGTGGGCAAGAAGTAGTCCATCAGGCTGTTGCCGAGGTGGTTGCCGCCTTCGTCAAAGGGTATCTGCTGGCCCATCGCCACGGCATAGGCTTCGGTCAAACCACCGTGGATCTGGCCTTCGATAATCATCGGGTTGATGCGTGTGCCGCAGTCGTCCAGCGCGTAGAAGCGGCGCACCTTGGTCTCGCCGGTGTACTTGTCGATATCGACCACGCACAAATAGGCGCCGAAGGGGTAGGTCATGTTCGGTGGGTCGTAGTAAGACACCGCGTTCAAGCCTTGTTCCATGCCCGCTGGCAGGTTGCCGGTGTGGCTGACCATGCACAACTCTTTCATGGTCTTGGCCGCATTCGGGTTGCCCTTGACCTTGAAGCGGTCGATCTCCCATTCCAGGTCGCCCTCGGCCACTTCCAGCAGATGCGCGGCGATCTTCTTCGCCTTGTCCTTGATCTTGCGCGCGGCTTGCGCCGTGGCTGCGCCGCTGACGGGCGTGGAGCGTGAACCCCAGGTGCCTGCGCCATAGGGCGCCTTGTCGGTGTCGCCTTCTTCGACCACGATGTCTGACGCCGGCAGGCCCAGTTCGGTGGCGATGATTTGCGCGTAAGTCGTCGCGTGGCCCTGGCCTTGCGTCATGGTGCCCAGCCGGGCGATGACACCGCCGGTAGGGTGGACGCGAATCTCGCAACTGTCGAACAAGCCGATGCCCAGGATGTCGCAGACCTTGGTCGGCCCGGCGCCGACGATTTCGGTGAAGGTGGCGATGCCGATGCCCATCAGCGTGTCGGCGTTCGGATCGGCGCGGCGTGCGGCCTGTTCGCGGCGCAAGCCGTCGTAGTCCACCGCCTTCAGCACCTTGTCCAGCGCGGGTTCGTAGTTGCCGCTGTCCAGCGTCCAGCCCAAAGAGGTGGTGTAAGGAAACTGCTCGGCCTTGACGAAGTTGCGGCGGCGGATTTCGACCTTGTCGAGGCCCAGCTTCAAGGCCAGGATGTCGATCATGCGTTCGATCAAGTACACCGCTTCGGTGACACGCAAAGAACAGCGGTAGGCCACGCCACCGGGTGCCTTGTTGGTGTAGACCGCATCGACGCGGCAATAGGCGTTGGGGATGTCGTAGCTGCCGGTGCAGATGGAAAACAAACCCGCCGGCAGCTTGGTGGCCGAGACATGCGAGTTGAACGCGCCATGGTCGGCCAGCGCGGTGAAGCGCAGCCCCTTGATGCGACCGTTGGCATCGGCCGCGAGTTCACCGACGCCGTGGTAGTCACGCGCAAAGCCGGTGCTGCTGATGTTGTCGATGCGCGATTCGATCCACTTCACCGGCACGCCGGTGACGATGCTCGCGACGATGGCCACGACATAGCCCGGGTAGACCGGCACCTTGTTGCCGAAGCCGCCACCGATGTCGCCACCAATCACGCGGATCTTGCTTTCGGCCACGCCCGACAGCATGGCCAGCACGGTGCGCACCAGGTGCGGCGCCTGCGTCGTCATGTAAACGGTGAGACAGCCCGTGGCCTTGTTGAAAGAAGCCACGCAGCCGCAGGTTTCCAGCGGGCAGGGGTGAACACGCGGGTTGAGGATTTCTTCGCGCACCGTCACCGCGGCGTTGGCAAAAGCCGCATCGGCCGCGGCTTTGTCGCCGGCTGCCCAGGTGAAGATGTGGTTGGGGTGGGTGCGCGGGCCATGGCCGACTTCGGTCTTCTCGGCAATGTCTTCGCGGATGATCACGGCATCGGGCGCCATCGATTTCTTTGGGTCGACGATGGCCGGCAGTTCTTCGTAGTCGACTTCCACCAGCGCCGCGCCGTCGGCCGCGGCATAGCGGTCGATGCCCAGCACCATGGCCACTTCCTGCATCTGAAAGCAGACCTTCTTGTCGGCCAGCACGGCCTGCACATCACTGCCCAGCGTCGGCATCCAGTGCAGGTTGACGGGCTTCAGGTCGTCGGCGGTCAGCACCGCCACCACGCCCGGGCAGGCCAGCGCCTTGGTCTTGTCGATGCCTTTGATGCGGGCATGGGCAAACGGGCTGCGCACGATGGCGCCGAAGAGCATGCCGGGCAGCTTGATGTCGTCGACATACTGGCCCTGGCCGCGGATGAATTTCGCGTCTTCCTTGCGCAGCAGCGACGTGCCCATGCCTTGCAGCTTGGCTTCGCGTTCCTGAAGTTCAGACATGTCGCCCATGGCGTATCTCCGTTGAATTTGGCTTGCGCCCCCTCGCGCCTGCGGCAGAGGGCTGGGGTGAGGGGGCGTCAGGCGGCCACGGCCTGCGCCACTGCCAGTTTCTTCGCCGCCGACTGCACCGCCTTGACGATGTTCTGGTAGCCCGTGCAGCGGCACAGGTTGCCGGCAATGCCGTAGCGAATGTCCTGCTCGGTCGGGTTCGGCTTCTCTTTCAGCAGCCGGTAGGCGCGCGTCAGCATGCCGGGTGTGCAGTAGCCGCACTGCAGGCCATGTTCTTCGTGGAAAGCCTGCTGCAGCGCGTGCAGCACGCCGCCTTGTTCCAGCCCTTCAACGGTCAGCATGTCGGCGCCTTCGCACTGCACCGTCAGCACCGTGCAGGCTTTGACCGACATGCTGTCGACATCGACGGTGCAGGCCCCGCAATGCGAGGTCTCGCAGCCAATGTGCGGCCCGGTGTGGGCGAGCTTTTCGCGCAGCGTGTGGATCAGCAACTCGCGCGGCTCGACGGCCACGGCCACGGCCTTGCCGTTGAGCGTCAGCGATACGGTGTGCATCTGGGCCATCGGTGTCTCCTGCTGGCGGTTCAGGGCTGGGCCATGCGGCCGTGTGCGGTGCGCAGCGCGCGCAGCGTCATTTCGCCGCACATGGCGGTCTTGTATTCGACATCGCCGCGCTGGTCGGGCGCCGGGTTGCAGATGCCCATGGCCAGCCGCGCGGCCTCGTGGGCTACGGCTTTGTTGAGGGGCTTGCCGACCAGCGATGCCTCGGCCGCGCGCGCGCGCAGCGCCGTGGGCCCGGCGTTGGTCAGCGCTATGCGTGCCTGGGCCACGCGGGTGCCGTCCATCTGCAGCATCACCGCGGTCGCCGCGGTGGCGAAATCGCCGGTCTTGCGCTTGAGCTTGGCGTAGGCGCCGACGCTGCCCGCCGGCGGCATGGGAACGCGGATCTGCGACAGGATCTCGTCGGCTTGCAACTGCGTGGCGTAGACGCCGATGAAGAAGCCGTCGGCCGGCACCACACGGTCACCGCGCGGCCCCGTCAGCACGAAGGACGCGTCCAGCGCCAACATCAGCGCCGGCTGGTCGTTGGCCGGGTCGGCGTGCGAGATGTCGCCGCCTATGGTGCCCTTGTAGCGCACCTGCGGGTCGGCGATCCAGCTTGCGCCTTCGACCAGCAAAGGCAGCGTGTCCGCCAGCAGGGCGGAATTCAACAGGTCGTGCTCGGTGGTCATGGCACCGATGTGGATTTCGTTGCCCACCTGGCTGATGCCGCGCAGCGTGGCGATCTTGCCCAGGTCTATCAAATGGCCGGGCTCGGCAAAACGCAGCTTCATCATCGGCAACAGGCTGTGGCCGCCGGCCAGCAGTTTGGCGTCGGGGCCCAGGGAGCCCAGCAGCTTCACAGCGTCGGCCACAGAGCGCGGGGCGTGGTATTCGAATCCGGCTGGGATCATCTTGCTTGTCTCCTGATGCAGCGCGGCAGACGCTAGCGAAGGTGCGGTGCAGCATGTGCGCACGCTTCACGAAAGGCGTTGCGCCGCACACGAAAGGCATTGTTTGGTGCACGACGCGTGCCGCCACCCGCACCCTAAGGCGACGCTGATTAAGTCCGTCGCGAGTGCGCGCGCCCTGGTTTGGGATGGGCTGCAAGGCGCAAACCACAGCCATAGCCCCGCTATGGCGAGGATTTGCAACGCCGCAGACCGCCCAAAGCAGG
>JANMJI010000210.1:0-23837 GCA_031371275.1 Betaproteobacteria bacterium | reverse complement strand
CACCGCCAACCTGGGCAGCGGCACACTCACTTCGACTGGCAGCAGCAACCTGGCCGGCAGCAGTGGAGCTGCCACCGTCAACATCAACAGCGGCACGCTGACACTGGCCGCGGCCGACCGGCTGGCCGACACCGCTGCTGTCTCCGTGGCCAGCGGCGCAGCGTTGGCGCTGGGGGGCAACGACACCATCGGCAGCCTGGCCTTGACCGGCGCGCTGACAGGCACCGGCACGCTGACGGCCAGCACCACCACGTTGAACACCGGCGCCAGCACCACCGCCAGCGCCAACCTGGGCGCCGGCACGCTGACCAGCGCCGGCAACGCTTCGCTGGGCGGCACGTCTGCCGCGGGCACAGTCAACGTCAACGCCGGCACCTTGACGTTGGCCAGCGCCAACCGGCTGGCCGACAGCGCCAGCGTTGCCGTGGCCAGCGGCGCCACGCTGGCGCTGGGCGGTGACGACACCATAGCCACGCTGGCGCTGAGCGGCGCACTGACCGGCAGCGGCACGCTCACCGCCACCAGCTACACACTGGCCGGCAGCAGCACGGGCGCCAGCGCAAACCTGGGCACCGGCACACTCACTTCGACTGGTAGCAGCAGCCTGGCCGGCAGCAGCGCGGCGACCACGGTCAACGTCAACAGCGGCACGCTGACACTGGCGGCGGCCAACCGGCTGGCCGACAGCGCCGCCGTCACGGTGGCCAGCGGCGCCACGCTGGCGCTGGGCGGCAGCGACACCATTGGCAGCCTGGCGCTGACCGGCGCACTCACCGGCACCGGCACGCTGACGGCGGCGACCACCACACTCAATGCGGGCGCCAGCACCGCCGCCAGCGCCAGCCTGGGCACCGGCACGCTGACCAGCACGGGCAACGCCGCCCTCGGCGGCACATCGGCCGCGGGCACCGTCAACGTCAACGCCGGCACGCTGACGCTGGGCGCGGCGAACCGCCTGGCCGACACCGCGGCCGTCACCGTGGCCAGCGGCGCCACGCTGGTGCTGGGTGGCAACGACACCGTAGGCACGCTGGCCCTGGCCGGCAGCTTGGCGGGCAGCGGCACGTTCAGCGCTGCCAGCTACGCGCTGGCCGGCGGCAACACCACCAGCACCGCCAACCTGGGCACGGGCACACTCACTTCCACGGGTAGCAGCACGCTTGCCGGTAGCAGCGCGGCGACCAGCGCCAGCGTCAACGCCGGCACGCTGACGCTGGCGGCGGCCGACCGGCTGGCCGACACCGCCGCCGTCAGCGTGGCCACCGGCGCTGCCCTGGTGCTCGGCGGCAACGACACCGTCGGCAGCCTGGCGCTGAACGGGGCGTTGAACGGCACCGGCACGCTGACGGCCAGCACCTACACGCTGAACACCGGCGCCAGCACGGCGGCCAGCGCCAACCTGGGCACCGGCACCTTGACCAGCACCGGCAACGCCGCCCTCGGCGGCACTTCGGCTGCCGCCACCGTCAACGTCAGCGCCGGCACGCTGACGCTGGGTGCGGCCGACCGCCTGGCCGACACCGCCACGCTGACGGTGGCCAACGGCGCCACGCTGCTGCTCAACGGCGACGACACCGTGGGCGTGCTGGCGCTGGCCGGCACGCTGGGCGGCAGCGGCACGCTGTCGGCCGGGGCCTATGCGCTCAATGGCGGCACCTACAACACGCCGCTGGGCACGGGCGATCTGACCAGCATCGGCAACAGCACGCTGAACGCGACCAGCAAGGCCAGCGTCGTCACCGTCGTCAACGGCACGCTGACCCTGGGTGCAGCCAACCGCTTCCTGGCCGCGCCCGCGGTCACCGTCAACGACATCGCCGCGCTGAACCTGGGCGGCAACGAGACCTTTGGCTCGCTGGCCGGCCTGGGCAGCGTGGGCCTGGGCAGCTTCACGCTGACCAGCACGGGCGCCACCACCGCCACCTTCGCCGGCAGCCTCAGCGGCAGCGGCGGCATCACCAAACAGGGCGCGCTGACGACTTTCACGCTCAGCGGCAACAGCAGCTACACCGGCACCACGCGCATCGATGGCGGCACGCTGTCGGTGGCGGGCACGCTGGCTTCGCTGGTGCTCAACGTCAACACCGGCACACTGGCGTTGACCGTCGCCGACCGCCTGTCCGATGCCGCCGCCGTCAACGTCGCCAGCGGCGCCACCGTCACCTTGGCCGGCAACGACACCATCGGCGCGCTGGCGCTGGCCGGCAGCCTGAACGGCAGCGGCACGCTCACCGCGGCCAGCTACGCGCTGAACAGCGGCAGCGTCAACGCCAACCTGGGTGGCGGCGCGCTGGCAACGCTGGGGGCCAGCGTGCTGAACGGCGTGTCGGCCGCCACGCAGGTGGATGTCAACGGCGGCACACTGACACTCAGTGCCGCCGACCGGCTTTCAGCAGCCCCCGCCACCACCGTGGCCGGCGGCGCCACGCTGGCGCTGCAGGGCGGCCAGACGCTGGGTTCGCTGGCCGGCACCGGCGCCGTCACGCTGGGCAGCTTCACGCTGGCCACAGGTGCGGGCAGTGACAGCAGTTTTGGCGGCGTGCTCTCGGGCACCGGCGGTGTGCTGAAGGTGGGCACGTCGACCTTCACGCTGGGCGGCGCCAACAGCTACAGCGGCAGCACCGTGGTACAGGCCGGCACGCTGGCCACGTCGGCCGCCGATGTGCTGCCCAACGCCTCGACCGTGACAGTGGCCAGCAACGGCAGTTTGCAGTTGGGGGGCAACGACACGGTGGCTTCTCTGGCCCTGGCCGGCACGCTGGGCGGCACCGGCACGCTGACGGCGGCCAGCTACGCGCTGAACAGCGGCACCGTCAACGCCAACCTGGGCACCGGCACGCTCACTTCGCTGGGTAGCAGCGCACTGGCAGGCACGGCCGCGGCGGCCACCGTGCTGGTCAACGGCGGCACGCTGACGCTGGCCGCAGCCGACCGCCTGGCCAACAGCGCCGCCGTCACGGTGGCCAGCGGCGCCACGCTGGTGCTGGGTGGCAGCGACACCGTCGGCAGCCTGGCCCTGGCCGGCACCTTGGGCGGCACCGGCACGCTGACGGCGGCCAGCTACGCGCTGAACAGCGGCACCGTGAACGCCAACCTGGGCACCGGCACGCTCACTTCACTGGGCAGCAGCACACTCGCCGCACCTGCCGCAGCGGGCACCGTGCAGGTCAACGGCGGCACTTTGACGCTGGCCGCGGCCGACTTGCTGGCCGACACCGCAGCGGTTTCCGTGGCCAGCGGCGCCACGCTGGCCTTGGGTGGCAACGACACCATCGCTTCGCTGGCTCTGGCCGGCAGGCTGGCTGGCAGCGCCACCTTGACGGCTGCCAGCTACTCGCTTTCTGCCGCCACGGTGCAAGCCAGTCTGGGTGCCGGCACGCTGTCCAGCAGCGGGCTGAGCACGCTGGTGGGCACCTCGGCCGCCGGCGTCTTGAATGTCTCCGCCGGCACCCTGACGTTGGCCAGCGCCGGGCGCTTGATCGCCACGCCCGTCACCACCGTGGCCAGCGGCGCCACGCTGGCGCTGGGCGGCGATGAAGCCCTGGGTTCGCTGGCCGGTGCTGGCAGCGTGGCTTTGAGCAGCTTCACGCTGAACACGGGCGCTGTGGGCAACAGCCGTTTTGACGGTGTGCTGTCTGGCACCGGGGCTTTGAGCAAGGTGGGCACGTCCACCTTCACGCTGGGCGCTGCCAACACCTATACCGGCGCGACCACGGTGCAGGCCGGCACGCTGGCCACGGCCGGGGCCGATGTGCTGCCGAATGCTTCGGCCCTTGCCGTGGCCGCGGGCGCCACGCTGGCCATCGGTGGCAACGACACGGTGGCTTCACTGGTGCTGGCCGGCAATGTGAGTGGCACAGGTGCCAGCACGCTGACAGCGCCGACCTATGTGCTCAACGGCGGCACGGCCACGGCCAACCTGGGCGTGGGCCAGTTCACGTCCACCGGCACCAGCACTTTGACGGGGTCGTCTGCGGCCACCGATGTGGCGGTGAACACGGGCAGCCTGACTTTGAGTGCTGCCAACCGGCTGGCCGATGGCGCGGTGTTGCGCATCGCCAGCGGCGCCACGCTGGTGCTCGGTGGTGACGATACGGTGGCGCGGCTGGAAGCGGCTGGCACGCTGTCAGGTGCGGGCGTTCTGACGGCTGCCAACTATGTGCTGAACAGCGGGCGCGTTGACGCGGCGCTGGGCGGTGGTGCGTTGGCCAGCACGGGCAGCAGCACGCTGAATGGCCGCAGCGCGGCCGACAGCATCAACATCACTGCGGGCACCTTGACGCTGGGCTCGGCTTCGCGCCTGAGCGCAGCCCCGGCCACCACCGTGGCCACTGGCGCCACGCTGGCGCTGGGCGGCGACGAGACGCTGGGCACGCTGGCCGGCAGTGGCAGTGTGGTGCTGGGCGCGGCCACGCTGCGCAGTGGCGTCGGCGGCAACAGCCAGTTTGACGGCGTGCTCAGTGGCACCGGCGGCCTCGTCAAACAAGGCCCTTCGACCTTCACGCTGGCGGGCAACAACAGCTACAGCGGCAGCACGGTCGTCGATGGCGGCACGCTGGCGCTGGTGGGCACGCAGGCTTCGGCGGCGCTGCAAGTCAACGCCGGCACGCTGGGTCTCGCCGCAGCAGACCGGCTGGCCGATAGCGCCACGGTGGCGGTGGCCACGGGTGCCACTTTGACACTTTCCGGCAATGACACGGTGGCCAGCCTGGCGCTGGCCGGCAGCCTGGGCGGCAGCGGCACGCTGACAGCGGCCAGCTACGCGCTCAATGGCGGCACCGCGAATGCCAACCTGGGTGCTGGCACCTTGAGCGCAAGCGGCGCGAGCCGGCTGAATGGCACAGCCGCGGTGTCCACACTGGCCGTCAATGCCGGCACGCTGACGCTCGGCGCGGCCGACAGGCTCACCGCAACCCCCGCCGCCAGCGTGGCCGCGGGGGCCACGCTGGCGCTGGCCGGCGACCAGACCCTGGGCACACTGGCCGGCGCCGGCAGCGTCGACCTGGGCAGCCGCTTGCTGAGCACCGGCGCGGGTGGCAGCAGCACTTTCGACGGCGTCTTGTCTGGCACCGGCGGCATCGCCAAACAAGGCACTTCAACCTTCACCCTCGCCGGTGCCAACACCTACAGCGGCGTCACACGCGTGGCCGCCGGCACGCTGGCACTGGCCGCCGCCGACCGCCTGGCCGACACCACCGCCGTCACCGTGGACACCGGCGCCACACTGGCCCTGGCCGGCAACGACACCGTCGGCAGCCTGGTGTTGGCAGGCACCCTGGCCGGCACCGGCACGCTGACCGCCAGCACCTATGCCATCAACAGCGGCACGGCCAACACCGCGCTCGGCACGGGTGCACTCACTTCCAGCGGTAGCAGCCTGCTCACGGGCAACGTGGCGGCGGCCACGGTGACGGTGCAAAGCGGCACTTTGAGTCTGGCCGCCAGCGGCCTGCTGACAGCCCTGCCCGCGGTGACCGTGGCCGCCAGCAGTACGCTGGACCTGGCCAGCGACCAGCGCCTGGGCCTGCTGGCCGGCGTGGGCACGGTGGCGCTGAACGCCTTCACGCTGCGCACCGGCTTGTCGGGCGACAGCAGCTTTGGGGGCTTGCTGACCGGCAGCGGCGGGCTCGTCAAACAAGGCGGCTCGGCCTTCACGCTGGGCGGCAACAACCTCTACACCGGCAGCACGCAAGTCGATGGCGGCACGTTGACGGTGGCCGGCACGCTGGCCACGGCGGCACTGCAGGTCAACGCCGGCACGCTGGCACTGGCCGCGGCCAACCGCCTGGCCGACACCGCCACCGTGGCCGTGGCTTCGGGCGCTGCGCTGACGCTGGCCGGCAACGACACCGTGGCCAGCCTGGCGCTGGCCGGCACGCTGGGCGGCAGCGGCACGCTCACCGCGGCCACCTACACCCTGGCCGGCGGCACCGTGCAGGCCGACCTGGGTGTCGGCGAACTGCGCGCCAGCGGCGCCAGCACGCTGGCCGGCACTGCTGCCGCGGCGCAGGTCACCGTCGATGCTGGCAGCCTGAGCCTGGCCAGCGCCAACCGCCTGGCCGACGGCGCGACCGTCAGCGTGGCCGCGGGTGCTGCGCTGCTGTTGAACGGCGCCGACACGGTGGCCACCCTGGCCCTGGCCGGCACGCTGGGCGGCACCGGCACGCTCACCGCCACCACTTACACGCTGAACAGCGGCACCGTCAACGCCAACCTGGGCAACGGTGCACTCATTTCACGCGGTAGTAGCCTGCTCGCCGGCCAGGCCGCGGCCAGCACGGTGCTGGTCGATACCGGCACGCTGGCGCTGGCTTCGGCGCAGCGCTTGAGCGCCCTGCCCGCGGTGCAGGTGAACAACGCGGCCACCCTGGCGATGACGGGCGACCAGGCTTTTGGCACCCTGGCCGGCGCCGGCAACGTGGGGCTGGCCAGCTTCACGCTTGGCACCGGCAGCACTGGCGACAGCATTTTTGCCGGCGTCATCTCCGGCAGCGGCGGCCTCGTCAAACAAGGCAGTGCCAGCACCTTCACGCTCAGTGGCAGCAACAGCTACAGCGGCCTGACGCGGGTGCAGGCCGGCACGCTGCGCGTCGGCGACGGCGCCACCGCGGGCAGCCTCTTGGCCAGCAGCAACTTTGTCGTCGACGGCACGCTCAGTTTTGCGCGCGGTGACAACGTCGCGCTGGCCCAAGCCGTCAGCGGCAGCGGCGGCGTCGAACAGGCCGGCACGGGCCGCTTGCTGTTTGGCGGCAACAACAAAACCTACACCGGCGCGACCACCATCACGCGCGGTGAACTGGCCACTGCCAGCGCCGAGGAATTGCCCAACGCCAGCGCCGTGGCGGTGGCAGCCGGCGGCCGGCTGACGCTGGGCGGCAACGAAACGCTGCGCTCGCTGCAAGGCGATGGCGCCATCAGCCTGGGCGGCAATCTCACGGCCAGTGAAAACCTGCTGCTGAGCGGCCCCGTCAGCAGCACCGGCGCGGTGACGCTGACCGGCCAGCGCATTGACGCCATCAACGATGGCAACCGCTTCGGCGGCGCGCTGTCGCTGGACGCGCGCGACCGCGTCACGCTGGCCAGCGGGCGCGAAGGTGGCAGCGCCCGCGACCTGGTGCTGGGCACCGTCACGGCCGCCGCCGGCGGGCGCATCGACGCCGGCTTGATGAGCCTGTCAGCGGTCACCACGGTCAGCGGCGGCACGCTGGAGATGGTGTCTTCTCTGGCCCGCACGGCGATCGCCCCGGATGCCGACATCGCCAACAAACAGGCCCTGCCCGCGCTGCCCCTGGCCTATGCCGCAGACGCGGTGCAGCAGGGCGACACCAGCCGCATCAGCGTGGCCACCGGGGCCGGGCTGAGCATCACCACCTCGGGCGGCGCTTCGGTGCAACTGCTGCGGCCCGACAACAGCTTCCTGGGTGGCCTGTCGGTGGTCACCGGCGAGGCCAACAAAGCCTGGGCCGCCAACACCGCCAGCCTGACGTTTGGCAGCAGCGGCGCTAGCAACTACGCCGTGCAAAGCCGCGTGCGCATCAACGGCGTCACCGTCAACGTCGGTGGCGCCGGCATCGTGGCCGACATCGTCGCCATCCGCGCCGACCGCCTGAGCACCTTGCCTGCCAGCAGTGGCGGCACAGGCGGCACGGCCCCGACCATCGTCGCCCGGCTGCCCTTTGACAGCACCGCCGGCACCGTCAGTTCGGTGGCAGCGCTGACGCTGGAGCTGACGCCAGAGTCCTACAACCTGAGCTTCCCCTTCGGCGCCGCCGGGGTTGACGCCGGCGTGCGCGTCAACGTCGGCAGCCGGGCCTACGGCGACCGCGTGCTGCCGCTGGACGCGGGCTACGTCACCGTGCTGCCGCGCAACGGCGCCAAGGGCACCACGGCTGTGCTGCTGACGGGGCCGGTGGTCAACGCATCGGGCGGCTACCGCTTCTTCTTTGACGGCGCCGGCAGCCAGACCCAGATACCCGTCTTCTACAACGGTGTGCTGCCGACCACGCCGCAGGTTGAGAACTCGATCTCGGCCACGGTGTCGGTATCGGAAGGCGCACGCAAGGAGCGTTTCGACGAAGCCGTGCGGACCGAAAACGTGGCCATCAGACTGCGCGCCGGTGTCATCGCCGAAGTCGGGCCGGCGCCGTCGGCCACCCAGGGCACCGAAGGCCTGCGTGTGCCGGCCGCCTGCGCCCCCGCCATCGGCACGCTGCTGTGCGCGCCCGCGCCCCCGCCATGACAACCCCCTGCATTGCGCAACCAAGGCCCGCATGAACGAGCACCCTGAAACCGGTTCGGTGTGGCGCCGCCGGCGCTGGCTGCAGTGGAGCGGCGGCTGGGCTGGCCTGTTGGGCGGCCTGTTGTCTGCAGGCAGCCGCGCCGCCTGGGGCCAGCGGCCGGCTGCCGTGGACGCTGCCGTGCCGCCCCCCGGCAAGGAACCCCCCCGGCTGGCGCTGCTGATAGGCAACCGCGACTACCCAGACGGCGATGACCTGCCGCCCATCCACAAAAACGTGCGCGATCTGCGCGCGGCGCTTGAAAAACGCGGCTTCACGGTCACCGAAGGGCTGGACCTGGACCTGGTGCAGGCCCATGCGCTGATGCAGACCTTCGTGGCGCAAGTGCGCGCTGCGCCGGCCGACGCCACGGTG
Organism: Betaproteobacteria bacterium; assembly: GCA_031371275.1. Lineage (GTDB taxonomy): Bacteria > Pseudomonadota > Gammaproteobacteria > Burkholderiales > Burkholderiaceae_C > Rubrivivax. Next base: position 15,186 of record JANMJI010000210.1, on the reverse strand, counting down.
TTCTTCTACTTCTCGGGCCACGGCGCGCAGGTTGAATCAGAAAACCTGCTGGTCTCGGCGCGCCTGAGCCCCAAGGCCCGGCCCGACACGCTGCTGCGCGGCAGCATGACACTCACCCGCGACGTTATCAGCCTGCTGCCAAGCCGCCCCGAAGGGCTGACGATGGCGGTCATCGACGCCTGCCGCACGTCGATACGCGATGTCGCCAGAGGCGAGGGCCTGAACCAGGTGGAAGCACCGGCGGGCTGTTTGATCGCCTTTGCCACTGGCGCCGGCAAACCGGCCATTGCGCCGGCCGACGACACGCGCAACACCTTCTACACCGGCTCGCTGGTCAAGCTGCTGGCCCAGTCGTCTGACGAGATCACGTTTTCAGACATGTTCAGGCTCGTCAAGTACGACGTGCAAAACACCATGCTGAACCATCCCGTGCCGCTGTTGCGCCAGTTCGCGCAATACCCCTTCATCGCAGAAAACACCAAGGTGCCGCGCCGCCTGGCGCCGCAGCCCGAGGTGCAGGCCGCCGCGGCCCCGCCGCCAGCGCGTTTTGCCAGCCGCGACGAAGCCGCCGACTGGAGCCTGCTGGAAGCCGTCTACTGGCCCGGCGACGTGTCGCGCCTGGCGGCTGATTTCTTGACCAACCACGCCAACAGCCGCCTGGCCGGCAGCGCGCAGGTGGCACGCGAAGGCGCCAGAGAAGCCGCGCTGATCTTGCGCCGCAACGACATCAAACTCTTTCGCAGCGCCTTCCAGCCCGGCGGCGTCACCGCCGCCGATGACTTGCTGAAAGCCGGCCGCGGCGACAAGGACGCCGCAGCCCGCCTGGGCCGCGCACACGGCCGCGACGCCAAGCCCTTCGACATCAGCCGCTACGAAGGCTGGATGCAGTACGCCGCCGCTTTGGGCAACGGTATCGCCAGCTACGACCTGGCCCTGCACTACCGGCGCATTGAACAACCCTTGCTGGCCGCGCAGTTCGAATCGCGCGCCCGTGAACTGGGCTACACGCCGCCACCTTCGCTGGACAACAGCCGCAAGTAGGAGCCCTCTGGCCGACAGGCGCTGCTGCTGCGATGCGTCGGTGGTTCAGCGGTGCTACAGCGGCAATTCAAAGCCCGCCAGCGTCGTCGGCCAGCGTGTCGACGACACGCTGGTAGCGGTACATCTCGTACACCAGCCAGGTGGTGGAAGCGGCAAACACGGCCAGGCCGATGTCGGGTTCTATCCAGCCCCCCACCACCGCAGTAAAGCCCAGCAAGACGGCCAATGGGGCCAGGCCCACGGCCAAAGAAGCGCGGCGCGCCTGCGCTGTTTCGGCCACCCCGGTGGCGTCGGGCAGCGGGCTGTGGGTGAGCGTCGGCGGGGTTTGCATGTCGGGCCTGCGAAGAGAAAACGCAATGCCCAAGGTATAGGTCGCCGGCCCGGTTCGCGTGCGCAGAAGTGGGGCCGCTTTTCATCCCAATAGTGGAAGCAGCGGGCGCGGGCCGCGGCCGAAGTGCGCCGCGGTGGCTCGGTGGCTCAGACCAGCTTGGCCAGATCCGCCAGCAGCTTGGCCCGCGCCGTTTCGGGCACCGCTTCGGCCAGCAGCGCAAACAGCGCGTCGCGCTGGCGCGTGCGTTCGCTGGCGCGCTTGAGCACCACCTTGGCGATCGGGCCCATATGCCCGGCCAGCAGGCGCTGGGCTTGTTCAAGCAGCGCGTCTGAGACAGGCGGGCCGCTGGGCGCCTGCAGGCCAGACGACCCGCCCGGCGCCAGCACGCCATGGCCCCCACTGCCCGTGCTGGCAGATTTGCCGGCGCTGCCACCCGTGCCCGGCCCGGCGCTGGTGATGTGGCCCAGGAAGGCCTCGCGCGCCGTGGCCTGCGTGATCTGTTCGCCCAGCCGCGCGTACAGCGCCGGCACGTCGTGGCATTCGCGCGCGGCGCGGCGCACCATCACCGCGGCCATCGGGCCGACATGCTTGGCCAGCGTGGCTTCCACCTTGGCCAGCACGCTGGCGTCCCAGTGGGTGGGCGTGTGGTCCGTGCCCATGGTCGTGGCCGCGCCCGTGGGCGGGGCGCCAGCGGCGTGCAGCGGGGCGATGCGTTCGGTGGGCGCGTAGTCGCTGGCCATGGGCAGCGCGTGCACCGCTTCATGCGACACCGACAGCGGCGCCGGCGCGCCCAGCGCATGGGCCACGGCTTCACGAAAGGCCGCAGCGTGCGGCCAACGTTGTGCCGGGTCTTTGGCCAGCGCGCGCGCCACGGCGTCGTCAAACAGCAGGCCGGTGCGGGCCCCTTCGGCGGCCGAGGGCGGCAGCGGCACCTCGTTGACGACCTTGTACATCAGCGCTTCAGGCGGCCCCACAAAAGGCGGCCGGCCGGCCACCAGCTGGTACAGCACCACGCCGGCGCCGTACAGGTCTACACGGTGGTCTATGGGCCGGCCCATGAACTGTTCTGGCGCCATGTACATCGGCGTGCCCAGCACGCTGTTGGCCATCGTCAGGCCGGTGTTGTCGGTGCGCGCGATGCCGAAGTCGGCAATCTTGATGCGCCCGCTCTTGGTCATGATGATGTTCGACGGCTTCACGTCGCGGTGCCACACGCCGTGTTCGTGGGCGTGGCCCAATGCTTCGAGCAACTGCGCGGCGATGCTGGCAATGTCGGCGTCTGAAAAGGCCACTCTCTTCGCCAGGTAGGCCGAAAGCGTGTGGCCTTCAACGTATTCCATCGCGATGTAGGCCACGCGGCCATCGTCACCAAAATCGTAGACGCCGACGATGCCCGGGTGCAGCAGCCGCCCGGCGGCCTGGGCTTCGTTGCGAAAACGCGCCGCGCTTTGTGCGGCCGCCTCAGCGCCGTGGCCGGCCTGGTGGCGAATCGTCTTCAGCGCCACGACACGCCGGATGTCGGGGTCGAAGCCGCGGTAGACGACACCCATCGCACCCTCACCCAGCACGCCGGTGATGCGGTACTTGCCGAGTTGTTCCGGGTGGGCCACGTCAGCGCCTTCGCTCTCGCCTTCGTTGTGGCACTAGTTTTCCAGCATCTTCATGGCCTGCACCACGCTCGTTCGCATGCGCGAGAAAGACTCGGCCAGCGAACCGATCTCATCACGGCTCTTGGTGTTGAATTCCGGCGCGTCCAGCTCGCCCTGGCTGACACGGTCGGCCAGCGCCGAAAGCTGGGTCACGGGGCGCACGACAAAGGTCCAGATCATCAAATTCAGCACCAGCCCGACAACCACGAAGACGCCGATCAGCGAACCGATGAAGAGCTGGAAGGCCTGGTCGGCACGCTTGAGCGGCAGCGCCATCGGCACCGACATCACCTGCGCGCCAATGACTTCATTCAACTGCCAGCCAAAGCCGTTCGAAGGCCCGTACTTGGCGATCATCGTGGCCGGTGCAGCTTCCACACTGCTGTGGCATTGCAGACAGGCCGGGTTGGTGATGCGCAGCGGGCGTGCCACATACAACGAACGGCCGGCGGGCGTGTCGCGCTGGCCCACGAACTCTTTCATATCGGCATCGTTGCGAAAGCCGTTGACGATGTCCACCTCCCAGCCCTCGGCGCGGTCGCGCAAGTTGGTGGGGTTGAGCGTGGCTTCCTTGTAGCCGTATTCGGGGTGGCGCGTGCGCACCGTGGCCAGCACTTCGGTGGCCGAATAACTGGGTATCGACTGCGGCAGGAATTCTGTCTTCAACTGTTCTTGCAGCAGCTTGGTGATCTGGCCCGATGTGTAGGCGCGCACCGCGCTGGCCTGTTCCATCATCAGCCGCGCGCCGCCCAGCACTTCTTCCTGCGCCTGGGCCTGCAGCAGGCTGCGGCTGATGTAGCCGCTGACGGCGACGCCGAGTGCCATCGCCAACACAAAAATGAGGTTGAACTTGAGCAGCAGTTTCATGCGGGGCTCCTGGACCGGGGGCGGCAAAGGTGGATGGTAGCTTGCACACTGCGTGCCAAGAGACGTTCTGAAGGGGTGGTGCAACCACGCATCGCACAGAATGCTGGCCATGACCTTCGCCCACCCAACGCCGTCGAGCACCACCGTTTTCGAACGTGGCTGGCTGTCGTCCAACAACGTGCTGTTGCATGGCGACGGCGAAGGTGCCGTGCTGGTCGACAGCGGCCATGTGCTGCACGCCGCGCAGACCGTGGCGCTGGTGCGGGCGGCGTTGCGTCATGAGCCACTGGCCACCGTCGTCAACACGCATTTGCATTCAGACCACTGCGGCGGCAACGCCGCCTTGCAGCGCAGCTTCGGCTGCCAGTTGCACATCCCCCCCGGCCAGTGGGCGGCGGTGCAGGCCTGGGACGAAGTGGCCTTGAGCTACGCGCCCACCGGCCAGCACTGCGAACGCTTCAGCGCCGACGCGCGGCTGCAGCCCGGCCAGGAGCTGCGCGTGGGCCGCCAGCAATGGCTGGCACTGGCCGCGCCCGGGCACGACCCGCATTCGCTGATCCTGTTCAATGCCGAAGAAGGTGTCGTCATCACCGCCGACGCTTTGTGGGAACGCGGCTTTGGCGTGGTCTTTCCTGAACTCGAAGGCGAGTCGGGTTTCGATGAAGTGGCGCAGGTGCTGGACTTGATTGAATCGCTGCGCGCACGCCGTGCCATCCCGGGTCACGGCGCGCCTTTTGACGATGTCGCCGCTGCGCTGGTACTGGCCCGCCAGAAGCTGGCCGCCTTCCGCGCCAGCCCCGCACGCCACGCCCGCCACGCGATGAAGGCGCTGGTGAAATACCACCTGCTGGAAGAACAGCAACAGGCCCTGCCCGCGCTGTTGCAGTGGTTCACGGGGGTCAGCATGTACCGCAGCATCTGGCAGCGGCTGGGCTGCCCGGGCGGCAGCCTGGAAGGCTATGGCGAACAGGTGGTGCAAGCGTTGGCCGCGGCCGGTGTGCTGGCGCTGCGGGATGGGGTGGTCTACAACGGCTGAAGCAGCACGCAGCACGCAGCGCGTGGCGCGCAGGGCACAGGACCCAGGGCGCAGGGCACACCCAGGCGCAAGCTCAGCCCCGCGGCCCCAGTTCGAACAAACGCTTCAGCTCGTGTTGCGGCAACTGCCCGACCCACGTTTCGCCAGTGCCCACAGCCATGTCGGCCAGTTCGCGTTTGCTGCGGATCATGGCGTCTATGCGTTCCTCGAAAGTGCCGCGCGTGATGAAGCGGTGTACCTGCACGTTGCGCTGCTGGCCGATGCGGTAGGCACGGTCGGTGGCCTGCGCTTCCACGGCCGGGTTCCACCATAAATCGAAGTGAATGACATGGTTGGCGGCTGTGAGATTCAGGCCAGTGCCGCCGGCTTTCAGCGAAAGCAGGAACACGCGTTCGGCGGGCTCGGTCTGGAAACCCTCGACCATCTTGTCGCGCCGCGCGCGCGGCACACCACCGTGCAGGAACTGCGGCTCGTGGCCATGGCTATGAAGCACACCCGACCCTTGGCGTTCGCGCAGCCAGCGCTGCAGCAATTCACCCATTTCGCGGAACTGCGTAAAGACCAACACCTTCTCGCGCGCGGCCTCAATCTCATCGAGCAAATCAAACAACCGCTCGACCTTGCCCGATGCCAGCGGGTCGTCGTCGCCGTGCTTGGTGCCGCTGGTCTTCAGATACTGCGCCGGGTGGTTGCAGACCTGCTTCAGCGCCAGGATCATCTGCAGCACCAGGCCCTGGCGCTGGAAGGTTTGTGACTCACCGGCAATGCTGGCCAGCCCTTCACGCACCACCGTTTCGTACAGTGCCACCTGCGCCTTGCTCAGCGTGCAGTGCTGGTTCTGCTCTATCTTGTCGGGCAGGTCGTTGATGATGGTCTTGTCGCTTTTCAGGCGCCGCAGCAGAAACGGCGCCAGCACACGCTTCAGCCGCGCGGCCGCGGCGGCGTCGCGATCGGTCTGGATGGGGGTGGCGAATTCGCGCCCGAAGTGCGTCAGCCCACCCAGATAGCCGGCCTGCGCAAAATCAATGATCGACCAGTAGTCAGACAAGCGGTTTTCCACCGGCGTGCCGCTCATCGCGACATACGCAGCGGCTTGAATAGCTTTCACCGCTTGCGTCTGTGCGGCTGCCGGGTTCTTCAGGTTCTGCGCTTCATCGACCACCACGATGCGCCACGCCAATGCTTTCAAACGCGTGGATTCACTGCGCGCCACGCCGTAGGTCGTCAACAGCAGATCAGACCGCGCTGCACCCACCGCCAGCGCCCGCTTGCTGCCGTGATAAATCGCTACCGACAAGGCCGGCGCAAATCGCGCTGCCTCTTTGTGCCAATTGCTCAACAAGCTGGTAGGCACTATCACCAGCGCGCGGCCGGCGTCCAGATCACCGCGCTGCTTCAGGTGCAGCAGCAGCGCTATCACCTGCAGCGTCTTGCCCAGGCCCATGTCGTCGGCAATCACACTGCCCAGGCCCAGCCGGGCATTGCGCGCCAGCCATTCGTAGCCGCGCACCTGGTAGGGCCGCAGCGTGGCCAGCAGCCCCAACGGTAGGGGAATTTCTGCGCTGCTCTTGAGTTGTTCCAGCAGCATTTGCGCCGCCTTGTTCAGTGCCACCGGCGCGCCTGCGTAGCTGCCGGCCAGCGCCACGCGCAGCAGGTCTTGCGCGCCCATGCGGGGCGGTTTGGCGAGTTGCTGGCGCAGCTGTTCCATAGCCGCCGGGTCAAGGTAGACGTACTCACCCTTGAAGCGCACCACGCCGCTGGCCTGGCCCAGCAGACGCTCGAATTCCTTGGGCGTCAGCGTGGCTTCGCCCAAGGCCACCTGCCAGTCGAACGAGAAGATCTGCGCGGCCTTCAGGAAGGCCGGTGAAGCGCCGGCCGTGGCCTTGATCTGCATAGCAAGCCGCGGGCGCAGCAGTTTGTCCAAGGACTTGGGCAGCAGCGCCCGGATGCCCAGCAGGCGTATCGCCGGCAGCGCTTCAAACAGGAAGATGGGAAGTTCAGACAGTTTGATGGGCAAGGGCTCTTGTGCGCCAGCCCGCACATAGGCGGCCAGCGGCGGATGAAATTCCGCCAGCAAGGCCACCGTTTGCAACACCGCCATGCGCCGCGCCTGCCAGGCGGCTGCCTTCATCACCGTGGCCAATGGCGTGGGCTCGCTGAGCGTTTGCGCTTCGTCAGCCACCGCCAGCGACAACGCAAAGCCGTCACCGCTGCGGGCTTCATCAAGCTGCAGCACCGGCGCATGGGCCAGCCGCGCCAGGTGCAGGCGCGCCAGCCAGGTCTGGATGCTGCCCGGCCAGGCGGTCTCGCCCGGACCGTCGAAACGGCCGCGTCCGCTTGCGAAAAACAGTTGCGCAACCTTGCCGTCAAGCACCTGGGGCTTGGCTGCTGTCCGTCCGTTCGCCGCGTTTGGTTCAACACCCGCAAACACGCCGTGGTCCAGCAGCAGCGACAGCAGCAGCCGCGCTTGCTGCGCGGCAGCCAGCGCGCTGGTCTTGCGGCCCTGCCGCCGCTGCACCAGGCCCGCCGGCAGGCTGGTGGCCGCGTGTTGCACGGCACTGCGCACGGTGGCATCCATTTCTGCGGGCAGCCAACGCAAGGCCACCGTGTGCGGCCCCAGCAGCATCAGCTCGGGCACCACCGCGCCTTTGGCCAGCAGGTGCAGGGCCAGCAAGCGCAACTGCCACAGCGCCGCCCATTCGGGTGTCAAGTCAGCCACTTGCGACGCCGACACAGCGGCCAGCGCATCGAACAAATCTGCCACGGTGCGCATGGCCACGCGGCTGGCATCAACAGCCAATTCACCGCCTGCTCCACTGCCTGCTTCAACGGCGGCTTGCGCACCGGCCACCGCCACCATGGCGTTGTCGTCCACCGTCAGCCGCAGCCTGCCCGTGGGCAGGGCCACGCCCTCATGCGAAGCCAAGGCTTGCAGGGTCTGCACCGCCAGGCGTGCGACGCGAGCCATCTGCGCCTGCGCCAGTTCCCGAAAGTCGCCGCCATGATGGAACACCGGGTTGGCCGGCAAGACACGCCACAGCGTCTGGCGCAGGTCGGCGAGGGTCGTCAGGTCCAGCCGCGCCAGCGGGCTGGGCTGCGAGCCATCGCTGCCGGTGCCAGCAGCAGCCGGCTTGGCACCCGATTCAGTGCCCAGCTCGACAGCCAGCGGGTCGTCACCAAACAAGGCCTGCGCCGCCGTCGGCAGCGCCGTTTGCGTGGCTTCGTGCAGTTGCACACCACGCTGTTTCAGCAGCGCGGGCAGGTTGATGCCACGCAGGCTGAAGACCAGGAACGGGTCGGCATCAATCTGCTGGCTGAGCAGGTAAATCACCGCGGCCAGGTGCTTGCACGGCACCGCCCAATCGGGGCAGGAGCAGTGCATCTGCAGGTCGCTCCAGCGCGCCGGAAAGATGGGTATCTTCAATTGCTGCGCCAGTTGCAGGACCGCGGGGTCGAGGTCGCGGTTGAGCAGCCGCGCAATCAGGCCCGGGTCATCGGCCAGGCGGTCCAGCAGGCGGCTGGCCTGCGCGGGCGCAGACTGCGGGACGGCAATTTCAACGTCGTAGGGGCGCGGGCGCGAGCCTTGCACGCGGGCAACGATCTTCGAGACGGCCACGCTCAGGTCGCGCACCGCACCGCGGTTGGCGTAGGTGCGGCCCCGCGGCAGGCGGTTGTCGTGGTCGATCTGCGTCAGCGCCTGCAACCACTGCGCGCCCCACCAGGTGCGACCGTATGCGGGGGATTTCATCGTCTTGGGGCCGGGTGCAAGCAAGGGCTGCAAGGATAAAAGACTCCACCGGCCGGCACCCGATCACGCGGACAAGCGGTGTACACATGGACGTCAAACCCGACATCGATGTGCCCGCCGCGCAGGCCCGGCTAACGGCTTTTTGGATGCCCGCGCCAGCCTACCCCTGTAAAAAGCATCGCCGCCCAACCTGAGTCAATACCCGCCCCATGGCCCTGAAGAAGTCCGAGCTCTACGCATCCCTCTGGCAAAGCTGCGACGAACTGCGTCGCGGCATCGACGCCAGCCAGTACAAGGACTGCGTGCTGGTACTGCTGTTCGTAAAGTATGTCAGCGACAAATACGCCGTCCCGCCTTTCGCGCCCATCACCATCCCGCCCGGCGCCGGCGTCAACGACATGGTGGCGCTGAAGGGCAAGAGCGACATCGGCGACGAGATCAACAAGAAGATTCTCGGGCCGCTGGCCAGCCTGATCGCCATCTTCGAAAACCCTGCGCTCGACTTCACCCGCAACCGCGCCGACGGCGACGACATCCTGGGCGATGCTTACGAATACCCGATGCGGCACTTCGCCACCGAAAACGGCAAGAGCAAGGGGCAGTTCGATACACCGGCCGAGGTCAGCCGCATGATGGCCAGCATCCTGGGCATACGCCACGCCAAGACCAGCCACAACACCACCGCCTACGACCCCGCGTGCGGATCGGGCTCGCTGCTGCTGAAAGTGGGCGACGCCGCCACCGCCAAGACACGCTCTACGGGCAAGAGTTTGATCCCGCCACCGCGGGCCTGGCGCGCATGAACATGATCCTGCACGACAACTCCACCGCGCAGATCGAGCGGGGCAATACGCTGGCCGATCCGAAGTTCAAAACCGACGACGACCAGCTCAAGACCTTCGACTTCGTGGTCGCCAACTTCCCCTTCAGCGACAAACGCTGGAGCAGCAGCCTGACGCCGGAAGCCGACCCCTGGCAGCGCTTCACCGGCTACGGCATACCGCCGGCCAAGCAAGGCGACTACGCTTACCTGCTGCACATCGTGCGCTCGCTGAAGAGCACCGGCATCGGTGCCTGCATCCTGCCGCACGGCGTGCTGTTCCGCAGCAATGCGGAAGGCGTGGCCCGCAAGAACCTGGTCCAGCGCGGCATTGTCAAAGGCATCATCGGCCTGCCCGCCAACCTGTTTTACGGCACCGACATACCAGCCTGCATCATCGTGCTGGACAAGCTGCACGCCGCGGCAAGGCAAGGCAAGGCATCTTCATGATCGATGCCAGCAAGGGTTACCGCAAAGACGGCCCGAAGAACCGCCTGCGTGAACAGGACATCCACCGCATCGTTGACACCTTCACGCGCCAGGTGTGCACACCTGGCTACGCGCGCACGGTGCCGCTGACCGAAATCGGCGACGCGAAGAACGACCTCAACCTGAACCTGCCGCGCCACATCGACAGCACCGAACCCGATGACCTGCAAGACATCGAAGCCCCCCTGCGCGGCGGCATTCCCGAACGCGACCTGGTTGATTGGCCGGCGTCTTCGCTGGAGGGCGTTCGCGCTGCCCGGGATCAGGCCCGAAGCCTGCTGAAGCGCGGCCTCGACCCCAACGAGACCCGCACTGCTGAGCGCATCGAAGAGCGCCAGCGCATTCAGGCAACGATCGATGCTGAGGCACGCCGCCTCGCCGAAGACGCCTCCATCAAGGCGATGTACGACGCGTGGCTCGCGGACGGTGTGTCGTGGAAGGACGGCAACGCCGAGATTCGTCGGTCCTTCGAGAAGGATGTGCTGCCGACGCTCGGCGGGCAACCCGTCCGCGCGCTCACGGAGCACGACCTGCGCAGCGTTCTGCGGGCCGTGGTCGCGCGTGGCGTCAACCGCATGGCGGTCAACCTCTCCCGCGACCTCAAGCAGATGTTCGACTGGGCTGAAAAGCGGCAGCCTTGGCGTCGGTTGCTGCAAGAAGGCAACCCCACGAACCTGGTCGAGATCGAGCGCATCGTGGCAACCGACTGCGACATGTCGAACATGCGCACGCGCGTGTTGAGCCCGGGTGAGATTCGCGAGCTGGAAGCGATCTTCGAGCACACCCAGACAGCCTATGACAACGCCCCGGACAAACGCAAGGCCATGCGCGCCGTCCAGGCCGAGACCCCGTTGGCCCTCTGGATTTGCCTCTCCACCTGCTGCCACATCGGCGAGTTGCTGATGACGGAATGGCGGCATGTGAATCTCAATGCCGCCACATGGTTCGTTCCCAAAGAGAACGTGAAGGGCTCAAGGGGCAAGCAACAAGATCAGTGGGTCTTCCTGTCCGACTTCGCGCTCGAACAATTCAAGACACTGCACAAGCTGTCCGGAGATACGGCTTGGTGCTTCCCGGCTCGCGACGCTGAAAACCACGTGTGCGTGAAAAGCGTGAGCAAGCAGATCGGGGACCGGCAACTGCGGTTCAAGAACCGCAAAGACCTGAGCAACCGGCGCAACGACGACAGCCTTGTTCTGGCCAATGGTTCGAACGGCGAGTGGACGCCGCACGATCTGCGCCGCACGGCCTCAACAATGATGCAGGCGCTCGGCGTCAGCCCGGACGTGATCGACCGCTGCCAGAACCATGTGCTCGCCGGCAGCCGAGTGCGGCGCCACTACCTGAAGCACGAGTACAACGATGAAAAGCGTGGCGCCTGGCGATTGCTCGGGGCGGAAATCGAACGGGTCATGAAGCAGGCGGGTCTCGCGCAGACGTTGCCGCCTCTCTGCGCCGCGGGACGGCCGTCGAAAGCCGGCACTGTCGGTCCGCCGACCTTGATCGAACGACAAAAGGTTCTGTCGGCATCGGCACGGCGAGCTCCGCGTTGACGCCGTGTCAAGGATCGCACTGCATGCGCGAAAGCTGCCGCGCTACTCGAAGAGGTCGGCATGCGTGCCGACGCGCACGAAGATGATCTGCTCGTTCGCACCGCTGCCCTGTAGCTGGTAGATGAGCAGAAAGTCGCCGCCGACATGGCACTCGCGGTGGTCGGCCCAGTCGCCGACAAGTGCGTGGTCCAGCCACTCCGGCCCAAGCGGCGCGTCGTTCGCGATCAGCGCCAGCATGGCTTCCTTCAGGCGCTTCATGTCGAAGCGGCCCGAGTGCGTCAGACGGGTCCAGTCCTTGACGAAGGCCTTGGTTCGGTCCGACGCCCGCGGCAGGGCCGCGCGTCTATCGCCTGGCGCCTTTTTCAAGATCGCCGATCAACGCTTTGGCCGACGCGAAACGCGCCTTGCTGATCGTCCGCGCCTCTTCCATGGCCGCGCGGGTGTCGGCATTCGGCACCTTCAGCGCAAACGGAAGTTGCTGCTCGGCCACGACCCGCGTGAGGAACACCCGCACGGCATCCGACACCGACAGCCCCATCGCTGCCAGCGTTTCCGTGGCCTGAGTCTTGAGGTGTTCGTCCACACGGACGTGGACCATGCTGGTCGCGGCCATCGCAGGTTCCTTGTCAATGAGTTGAGATACATTGTATCTCAGACGCTGGGCTCAAGTTGCCGGTGTCAGTCAACCTCGCTCAGATCTCGACAAATTTTGCGCGGATGGCGCTGAGCCTGGACATGCCGCGCGCGTACGCGGTCAGCATCGGCGCTGTCCGGGCGAGCTGCACCGGCCCCGGCAATGATTGTCCGTGCGAGATTTAAGCCTGAATCCAGCCCGTCAAGCGCGGCGAACGGCGCCTAGAGTTGACGGCGTAGCTCAAACCGGAGGCTGTCCGTGCAACGCACCCCACCTGAGTCATCGTCAGCCCGTACCGACTCCATCACACCCGTCTTTCTGCGCACGGAAGCTGTCAAGCTGGTTGTCGCATGAGGTCGTCAATTCAAGCCGCTTTCTGATCGGCTTCGGAGTCCTTGGTTTGTGGTCTGTCTGGGTTGAGGTGAACCCCGTTGATGAAGGTCCAGTTGCGGGTACTTCCTGACCAACACGCGGAAAATCCCACAACATTCGAAATCGTCTTCGGTCGCCGTCGGCACCGAGCCTGCCTGCCCCACGCAGTCCGCAACCGTTTCGGCAACGCGAGCTTGTCACCTGTCCTGGCAACGGAGCTTGTCACCGGGTTTCGACGGAATCCATGTGGGATCGATCGCAACGCCAACGAGTCCGACTTCGTAGCATGCCGAATTTCACGCGACGTTCTCCGGCGACTGACGGAGACCCGCCGATGAGCACTGCCGACTGGGGGATCGCGACAGCGTTGGGGACATCTGTTGCTCGTGGCCTGACCATCCACGCTCGACAACCCGGCAGGGGCCTTGCGATGCCACGTTTGGCTCACCTCGCTCCGAGGGAGGTTGGACGATCACCGTGGTTTCCGAGGAATCAGAAGACTCCAGCGGCACAAGAGCAGCGTGAGGTTCTGTTGGCAAGCATTCGACATTTCGGAGGCAACCTGCAGCCGATCAAGGTTCGGCCGGTAGTTCAACGTCAAGCTGACGAACCCGAAACGCGCTTCGAGCTCGTGTATGGGAGCTGCCGTTTGCAGGCTTGCGGCACACCTTCGGCCAGAGGCTGCGGGAAGCCGGAGTTTCGGAGGAAGACAGAGCACTGTTGCTGGGACATGCCATCGCAGGCATGGCGCAGCACTGCGCAACAGCGACCATCGAGCGCTTGGTGACGGAAGCCAACAAGGTGCAGGAAACGCTGGATCGGACCACGCTTCTTCGGGCGGTGAATGGATGAAGAAGGAAAGTCGCGCAGAAAGTCGCGCAAGAAGAAAAAACGGCCTAGAGACCGAAATCTCTAGACCGTTGGTTCATTTCTTGTTTTTCTGGTGCGGCTGGCAGGAATCGAACCCACGACCCCTTGGTTCGTAGCCAAGTACTCTATCCAACTGAGCTACAGCCGCATCAAGCCTTGCAGTATAGCAGTGGCAGCAGCACGTCAGTCGATGGCGGCGGCGGCCTGTTCGCATTGCACGGCGCGTGCTTCGTCTGCATCTTGACGTGCCAATGCCGCCAGTTGGCGCCAGGCGGCGCGGCGGGTGCGGGTGGGCAGGCCGGGCGCTGCGGCGGCTTGTTCCAGCAGGCGGCGGGCCTTGCCCCAGAGCTGGCGTTCGGCGAAGACCATGCCCACCGCTGCGACGATGGCGCTTTCGTGACCGTAGGCCTGGGCCGCGCTTTCCAGCCGCGGCAGCCAGTCGCCGGTGATGCCCGCACGCGCTTCAATCAGCGCCAGCGCCACCTGTTCTCGTTCGTCGCGCGAAAGCTCGGCCAGGCGTTCCCAGAACGGGCGCAGCCACAGGCGTGCGTCTTCGCCGGCTTCCAGGTGCACGGCACGGGCGGCGGCACGCGCGGCAACCAGCGGGTCGCGGCGGTCGGCGGGGTCGAACTGGCCCCACAGGCGGCGCAGTTGCTGCACGTCGTGTGCGGCTTCCAGCGTGTCGCCGGCGAGTGAACGCAGCAGGCTTTGCGCGACCACGGGCGAGAAGGCCTGGTGGTTGGCCAACAGGCGCGCGGTGTGCAGTGCTTCCAGCGGCCGGCGCGCCAGGCGCAGCGCTTGCAGCTTCAAACGCAGCGCGTGGGTGCGGCGCGCAGCACCCGGGGGCAGCGCGTCCAACGATTCCAGCGCGCGCGCGGCGTCACGGTCGTCCAGCGCCCATTCAGCGGCCAGCAAGCGCGCCGCTTCTTCGGTGCTGCGCGGGCCGCCGCGCAAGGCCTTGCCGCCGCGCGCTGCCTTCAGCGCCAGGCGCAGGGTTTCGTCGCGCCGCGGGCGGTCTTGCAGACGGTGCAGGCTACCCGCGGCCAGCAGCTGACCCAGCGCCAGAAATTCGCTGTCGGCGCGCAGCGCGTCGCTTTCGGCGGCAATCAGCAGCGCGCGCTGCGCGGCCTTGCGCGCGCGGCCGTAGCGGGCGCTGAAGTACTCGGCCAGCGCCTCGCGCAGCGCGGCCTGCGCGGCCCGTTCACGGCGCAGCGCGCGCCAGGCGCCAGCACGTTGCGGCAGGCTGACCAGCGCGTTCAGCGCCTGCACGGCCGACATCAACACCAGGCAGGAGCCCAGCATGACGATGACAAACAGGTTCAGCGACAGGTCGGTGCGCCAGCCACCCCAGTAGATGCTGACCAGGCCGTCGTTGCTGCCCAGCGTGGTGGCCGCCACCACGGCCACCACAAACAAAAGCACCAGCCAGATGACACCGCGCATGGCTTAGGGCGCCCCCACGTAGCCGACCAAGGCCTTGCGCAGAACCGGCTTTGCCGGGCCGCAGCAAGAGCCCCCTTGGGGGGGCGCAGGCCGCGGCTCCAAGTCCGCCTGCGCGGACTTGGACGGCCCAGCAAGCAACGCCTCTGGCGTTGCGTGGAGCGCTAGCGAGCTTGGGGGCCTCATCTTCCGGCCGAGGCCGTGGCGATGGCCGCCAGCGTGGCGTCGGGGCGCGGTGTGCTGACCAGCCGCGCCTGCCCGGCCACCGTGCGCAGCAGTTCGCTGGCCACGGCAACGCGGCGGGTGCTGCGGTCGAAGTAGCGGTCCAGCGCCACC
>JANMJI010000194.1:0-6761 GCA_031371275.1 Betaproteobacteria bacterium | reverse complement strand
CTGTACCGCGAGAAATACGCGCAGAACCTGAAGCGCGAATTCCCGCGCGTGCCGCTGTACGGCAGCACCGTGGCGCACTTCGAGCAATGGGCCGCGTGGGGCGCCGAGCTGATGCAAATGCACATCGGCTACGAAGCGGTGGAGCCCTGGCCGGTGAAACGCACGGACACCCTCGACACCAAGGCCCGCGCCGCACAGCAGTCCCCGAAGTGCATCCTGAAGAGCGTGCTGGATGCGCAAGGGAAAGAAGGCCGCATCGTCATCGACAGCGAAACCACCCTGGCCGGCATTCCGCCGCAAGCCTGGGCCTACAAGCTGGGCAACCGCAGCGCGCTGGACTGGGTGCTGGACCAGCACAAGCAACGCAAGCCCAAGGACCCGACCATCCGCGAGAAGTTCGACACCTACCGTTTTGCCGACCACAAGGAACGGGTGGTGGACTTGCTGGCCCGCGTGGCGCGTGTGAGTGTGGAAACGGTGCGCATCGTGGCTGCGCTGAAGGGCGGGCCGCGCTGAGCCCCGATGCGCATGCCGTCGTAGCATCTGGCTTGCTGCGCCGGCCACGGGGTCATCTCACCGCCGACAGGCCGCCGCTGATGGAGTTGCCATGTTGATACGCCTGACCTACGCCAGCCGCACGGCGGGTGTGCTGAGCCCGCTGGACGTGCGGGACATCGTGCGCACTTCGCAGCGCAACAACGCGAAGTTGGGTGTCACCGGGGCGCTGATGCTGTCCAACGGCATCTTCCTGCAGTGCCTCGAGGGCGACCACATGGCGGTCAACACGCTGTACCACCGCATCTTGCTGGACCGCCGCCACACCGAGCCCGCGGTGCTGAACTTCGGGGAGATTGAACAACGTTTGTTCACGGGCTGGGCGATGGGGCTGGTGACCACCACCGAGGCCAATCAGAAGGTCTTCCTGAAGTACTCGCCGTGCGCCGAATTCGACCCCTACCAGATGCGCCCCGCCGCGCTGGACCTGCTGTTCGCCGAGATGGTGGAACACGCGCGCAACGTGCCGGCGTGAAGCACGGCATGGCAACGGTGACGACCCGTCCTCGCTAACCCCGATGCGGGTTTTCCCGCAATCGCCAACAATCTGGGTCATGGAAGCGCAAAGCATCCGTATCGCCCTGCACGACGGGTCGGCCGGTTATCCGGTTTCGCCAGCGCGTGTGCCGCTGGGTGTGCTGCGGGCCTTCGCCAAGGACGTGGATGAATTTCTGCGCGGCGACGCCGGCGACTTTCCCGCCAAGGAACTCGACGTCGCGGTTGTCGACGGCTCGTTGGCGATCCAGACATGGCCCACGGCCCATCCAGGCCTGATGCACGACCTGCGCTTGTTGGCATCCTCCGATGTGATCGACAACCTGAATGCGCGTCGGCGTGCTGTGGTCGAGCGCTGGCAAAAGGCGGCGCGCTCGGTGCGGCAACTGCGCTATGAGATCACCTCGGCGTCGCTGGCGCGGCCGGTGGTCATCAGCGCACACACCGACTTTCATGCCGACGACGCAGATCAATGGGTGCGTGTTGAGCGTTACGTGCAGGGCGAGGTCTTCGAGCTGGGCGGGCTCAACAACGTGAACGCGCACCTGCGGCTTGCTGATGGTTCCACACTGCTCGTCAGTGCGGCGCGCGAGGTGTTGAGCAGCGACCCGAAGAACCGGCTCTTCAAACAGGCGCTGGTGCGCATCGTGGCCGACTACAACGTGCAGACTCGGCAGCACCGCAATGCCCAGTTGCTGAACTTCGAGCCGCAGGACAGCAGCTTGGACGAGAAGGTTTTGGCGCGCATGCTGGAACGGGGCAGGCGCGCCTGGGCCGATGTGCCCAGCGCATCGGGCTGGGTGGAAGAACTAAGAGGCAACGACGCTTGAGCGCGTTTCTGCTCGACACCAGCTTTCTGATCACACTGGTGGACGACACGCGGCCACATCACGCCGACGCCATGCGTTATCTGCGCGAGGCGGTCACGCGCGGGTCGACCTTGTACTTGTCTGCCGTCGTGGTGTCCGAGTTCCACGCCAAGCAACCGATCACCGACCTGCCGTTGCGGAATTTTCGGGTACTGCCGTTCAATATCGACCACGCCATGATGGCCGGCGAATTGGCGGCTGCACTTCGCCGCGACCCTGGTGACCCCAGGGATGCGGTTAAGGATGACCTCAAGCTTCTGGCCCAGGCCGTCTGTACGGCCATACCGCATGTACTGACTGAAGATGAGCGCACGCTGGCCAAGTTTGCCAAGCAACTGGAAGCTGCAGGTCGCAGCACAGTGAAGGCTGTGCTGTTGCGAGACGGTTTTGATTTGGCCTGGTTCAACAACGGCCAGCGGGCATTGCCGGGGACCTGAGCAGCCGATTTGACTGAGTTTTGCGAGTTTGTCGGAAAACGATCAACCTGGCATAGATCGATCAAATCGCCAGCACGCCCTTCAAAAACCGCCCTGTGTGGCTGCCCAATTCTTCAGCCCGTTCGGCCACCTCTTCCGGCGTGCCCGAGACCAACACCCGGCCGCCGCCGGCGCCGCCTTCAGGCCCCATGTCTATCAACCAGTCGGCGGTTTTGATGACATCCAGGTTGTGTTCGATGACGACGATGGTGTTGCCCGCGTCGCGCAGCTGGTGCAGCACTTTCAGCAGCATGCCCACATCATGAAAGTGCAGGCCGGTGGTGGGCTCATCCAGGATGTACAAGGTTCTGCCGGTGTCGCGTTTGCTCAATTCCAGCGCCAGCTTCACGCGCTGCGCTTCACCACCGCTCAGCGTCGTGGCGGCCTGGCCCAGGCGGATGTAGCCCAGGCCCACATCCAGCAGCGTTTGCAGTTTGCGCGCCAGGTTGGGCACGGCGTTGAAGAAGCCATGCGCGTCTTCCACCGTCATGTCCAGCACCTGTTGGATGTTGCGAGCCCGATAGAAAATCTCCAGCGTTTCGCGGTTGTAGCGCGCGCCGTGGCAGACGTCGCAGGGCACGTACATGTCGGGCAGGAAGTGCATTTCCACCTTGATGACGCCGTCGCCTTCGCAGGCTTCACAGCGCCCGCCGCCGCTGGCCGCGCTGACATTGAAGCTGAAGCGGCCGGCGCCATAGCCGCGTTCGCGCGCGGCAGGCACTTCGGCAAACAGCTCGCGTATCGGTGTGAACAGGCCGGTGTAGGTGGCCGGGTTGCTGCGCGGTGTGCGGCCTATCGGGCTTTGGTCGACGTTGATGACCTTGTCGAAATGGTCCAGCCCTTCGATGCGGTCGTGCGGCGCCGGCTCGGCATGGCTTTGATACAGCTTGCGAGCGACAGCGGTGTACAGCGTGTCGTTGATGAGCGTGCTTTTGCCGCTGCCGCTGACGCCGGTGACGCAGGTCAGCAGGCCGACGGGAATGTCAACGTTGACATCTTGCAGGTTGTTGCCGCGCGCGCCGATGATGCTCAGGCGAAAGGGCGCCGCACCGAAACCTGTGGCCGGTCGGCGCTTGCTGGGCACCTCGATGCGCAGCACCTTGGCCAGATACTGACCTGTCAGTGAATCCGGGTTGTTGGCCACTTCCTGCGGCGTGCCTTGCGCCATCACACGCCCGCCGTGCACGCCGGCGCCGGGGCCCATGTCCACGACATGGTCGGCGGCCAGGATCATGTCTTCGTCGTGCTCCACCACCAGCACGCTGTTGCCCAGATCGCGCAGGTGTTGCAGCGTGCCGATGAGGCGTTCGTTGTCGCGCTGGTGCAGGCCGATGCTGGGCTCGTCCAGCACGTACATCACGCCGCTCAAGCCACTGCCTATCTGGCTGGCCAGGCGTATGCGTCGCGCTTCACCGCCACTGAGCGTGTCGGCGCCGCGGTCGAGGCTCAAATAGTTCAGCCCCACGTCGTTCAGAAAGCGCAGCCGGCTGCGAATTTCACGCACGATCTTGTCGGCGATCTCACCTTTGGCACCGACCAGCTTCAGGGTCTCGAAGTAGGCCAGCGCGGCAGCCAGCGTGGCGTGTTCCACCGCGTAAATGGGCTGGCCTTTGGTGCCACTGTGGCCCGTGCCGCCGCTTTCCTTGTCGCTGCCGCTGTCGCTGTCGGCATGCTGCAAAAACACATGCCGCGCTTCACGCCGCAAGCGTGAGCCTTCGCATTGCGGGCAGGCCTTGGCGGCCTGGTAGCGCGCCAGTTCTTCGCGCACGGCGACCGAATCGGTTTCACGAAAGCGCCGCTCGAAGCTGTTGATGATGCCCTCGAAAGGGTGCCTGCGTTTGACGCTGCGCGTGCGACCACGCCCGTCTTTGCCCACACCTTCTGATTGGTAGACGAACTCGATCTCGTCTTCGCCAGAGCCGTGCAGCAGTACCTGGCGGGCCTGTGCGGGCAGCGCCTCGAACGGCGTTTCGATTTCAAAGCCGTAGTGCTTGGCCACGCTTTCCAGCAGGCTGTGGGTGTAGCCATTGCGCCGGTCCCAACCCTTGATGGCACCGGCGGCCAGGCTCAGCGTTGGGAAGCCGACGACGCGTTCGGGGTCGAACACGGTGACCTGGCCCAGGCCGTCGCAGGCCGGGCAGGCGCCCACAGGGCTGTTGAAGCTGAACAGGCGGGGTTCAAGCTCGCTCAATGAATAACTGCACACGGGGCAGCCGAACTTGCTGCTGAACAAATGCTCTTTGCCGCCATCCATTTCCAGCGCAATGGCGCGGCCTTCGGCGATGCGCAGGCTGGCCTCGAAGCTCTCGGCCAGGCGTTGTTTGATGTCGGGTTTGGTGCGCAGCCTGTCGATCACGACATCGATGTCGTGCTTGTCGTTTTTCTTCAGCTTGGGCAGCGCATCGGCTTCCACCACGTCGCCCGGTTTGCCGTCGCTGCCGACGCGAAAGCGCACATATCCGCGGGCCTGCATGTCCTCGAACAACTCGATGAACTCGCCCTTGCGGTCGCGCACCACCGGCGCCAGGATCAGCAGCCGCGTGTCCTCTGGCAGCGCCAGCACCGCATCGACCATCTGGCTCACGCTCTGCGCCTGCAGCGGCACGCCGTGGTCGGGGCAGTAGGGCGTGCCGGCACGGGCGTAAAGCAGGCGCAGGTAGTCGTGGATTTCGGTGATGGTGCCGACCGTCGAGCGTGGGTTGTGCGAGGTGGCCTTTTGCTCGATGCTGATGGCCGGCGACAGCCCTTCGATGACATCGACATCGGGCTTGTCCATCAATTGCAAGAACTGTCGTGCGTAGGCGCTCAGGCTTTCGACATAGCGCCGCTGGCCTTCGGCGTACAGCGTGTCGAATGCCAGGCTGCTTTTGCCAGAACCTGAAAGCCCCGTGATCACCACCAGCGCGTGCTTGGGGATGTCGAGGTCGATGTTCTTCAGGTTGTGGGTGCGGGCACCCCGCACGCGCAGCGTTCTGGCCTCTTGGTAAGGAACGCGCGCCGGGCGCGGTTCGAGGGCTGGCGCGTGGGTGCTCGGCGGTGTGTCGGGGCTCGGCGCAGGCGGCATGGTGTCTTTGGAGGGCAACCGGACATCATAACGATGCGGCCCCCCGCAGCCGGCACTGCGGCTTGCTCAGGTGCTGGACAGCACGCGCAAGATCTCGGCGCCATAGGCTTGCAGCTTCTTCGCACCGACGCCGCTGATGCCGGCCAGCGCTTCCAGCGTGGCCGGCTGTTCACGCGCCATCTGGGCCAGCGTGGCGTCGTGGAACACCACATAGGCCGGCAGGTTGTGTTCACGCGCCACTTCGGCGCGCCAGGCTTTCAGCGCGCTGAAAAGGTCGGTGGCGGCTTCGTCCAGCGGCAGCGGCGGTGCTTTGTCGCGGCCGGTGCCCGTGCCTGCACTGCCGCGCGCGGTGCGCACCGTTCGGGCACCGCGCACCCGTGCTGGTGCTTCGGCAGGCACGCGCAGCAGCAGCGCCACTTCGCCGCGCAGCACGTCGCGCGCGCTGGCCGTCAACACCAGGGTGCCGTATTCACCTTCGGTTTCGATGTGGCCCAGCGCTATCAACTGGCGCAGCGCCGAGCGCCACTGCGCTTCACTGATGTCAGCACCAATGCCGAAGGTGGAAAGCGTGCTGTGGCCATGCTGCGCCACCTTCTCCGTGGTCTTGCCGCGCAGCACGTCAATCAAGTGGCCGGTGCCAAAACGCAGGCCGCCTTGCTGATGAAAGCGGTAGATGCAGCTCAGTGCCTTGCGCGATGCTTCGGTGGCGTTCCACGTCGCCGGCGGCTGCAAACAGTTGTCGCAATTCCCGCAGTCAAGACTTGCTTCACCGAAATAAGCCAGCAGCCGCACGCGCCGACAGTCGTGCGCTTCTGCCAAGGCCAGCAAGGCATCGAGCTTGCTGCGCTGCAGGCGTTTGAAATCTTCACCGGCTTCGCTCTCGTCGATCATGCGTCGCTGGTTGACGACATCGGCCAGGCCATAGGCCATCCAGGCGTTGGCGGGCAGGCCATCACGGCCGCCGCGGCCGGTTTCCTGGTAGTAGGCCTCGATGTTCTTGGGCAAATCGAGGTGGGCCACAAAGCGCACGTCGGGCTTGTCGATGCCCATGCCGAAGGCGATGGTGGCCACCATCACGATGCCTTCTTCGCGCAAGAAACGGTCTTGGTGGCGGCGCCGCACTTGCGCATCCAGCCCAGCGTGGTAAGGCAGTGCGCTCAAGCCCTCTTGGTTGAGCCAGGCAGCGGTTTCTTCCACCTTTTTGCGGCTTTGGCAGTAGACGATGCCCGCGTCGCCCTCGTGTTCGTCGCGCAGAAAGCGCAGCAGCTGTTTGCGTGGTTCGTCTTTCTCGACGATGGCATA